>NZ_JQMO01000003.1:1802615-2103051 GCF_000744785.1 Kitasatospora azatica KCTC 9699
TACACCGGGCGGGACACACGTGCCGTGGTGGCTGCCGCCACCTTCGCGGGGCTCGCTCCGCGCGGCAGCCGAAAGGCTATCGCCGCCGCTCTCACCCCGGTCGGCCCGCCGCGCAGCGATGCGCAGCGCCAGGCTCTGGAACGCCAGATGACCGGGCTGGTCAAGGAGCTCGCCGAGCCGGACGGCCCGCTGCGGGTGCTGGAGGCCACGACCGCCCTGATCGAGCAGGCGATGGTCGACTTCCGCTCCGGGGCGCCGCAGCTCGACGACGAGCGGGCAGCCCGGCTGATCATCGGCCTGCAGGACAGGGTCGGTCGCGACCGAGGCGCCGAGTACGCCGAGGCGGACGAGCTGGCCGGCGCCCAGCGGCTGTGGCGGTTCCTGATCCGGCGGTGCGTCGCCCCGTACGAGGAGTACGCGAAGGCCCCGCTGACGCTGCTGGCGTGGACGGCCTGGCTGGCAGGGGACATCGCTACCAGCCGGGTGGCGCTCGGCAAAGCACTCTCCCTGGACCCCGACTACACGCTTGCCGAGCTGCTGTACCTCTCCTTGAACGGTGGCATGGCGCCGGACGGACTACTCGAGATCATCCGGACCGAGCGTGCCCGACGCGCAGCCGCGGAGGCCGAGTGCGGCGCAGGTCAGCCCGATGATGACGGGGGCAAGTCCTCGGCCAGCCTGCCTGACGACCCGCCATCGGCCGAACCCTTCACGGTCGAACCGCCGAAGCCGCCGGCTGCCCGCTCCAGAACCGCCTCGCCCGGCAACGGGTCGCGCACTCGAGGGGCGCGCGGGCGGCGTGCGCCGCAGGCTCCCGAGAGCGCTGCTCGGCCGGCGCCCGGCGCTCATGACAGCGCCGATCCGCCGCCCGCCCCGACGTGGCCGAACTCCGCTGCGAACAGGAACCTGATTCCGCCTCAGCGCCGTGGCGGCGGTTCGCAGCCGCCGCAGTCGCCGGTTGCTCGGGCCCCGCAGCCCGACGCAGGTACACCGACACCGCCGGACGGACGCACCGCGCCACCGAGCACGACCCCGGTCCCCGGCCGCTTCGCCCGGCTCACCCGCCGAGCCAATCGCCGGACTCCTCGGAACACCCACGACTCCACGATCGGAAGCTGACATGGAAATCCGTGCCCAACGTCTCCGGGTCGCGAATGCTCTGTGGCTGGCCCGGGCGCTGCGAATCGCGCCCGGCCCGGCCCGGGCACCGCGAACTGCGCTCAACCCGGCCTCGCCCGCGCCGAGCCAGGGCGAGGTGCCTAGCGGGGCCGGGGTGTCGAGTGCGCATGGTGAGGTGCCGAGCGTGCCGCATCCCAGGCTGCGCGCCGGTGCTCGCCACAAGCCGCAGAAGCCGCCCGGCGGACGCCAGGCGAGCCCCGCTTCCCGGCCCCGGCCGGCGCAGCGCGCCTGCACCGACAGCGAGCGACCGCGCCGGCTGACGCCGGCTCCGGCGTTGCCCCGCATGCGCTGCCAGGCCTGGCAGCGCCGCCCGGCGCACGCGTCGCGGGGCTCGCGCGCCCTGCGCCGAGGTCGTCCGGTTCGGTACCGCGCCAACTCGCGGTGGTACCGCCGCCGGCCGCTACAGCTCGCCGCGAACCATGCGGATCAGCCGGTCCAGGACCTGGCCCCCACTGACCCGCAAACCGTCGTGCTCCCACTCGTTGGTCACCCAGGTGCGCAGGCCCCGCACCGCGTCCGCGGTCGCCAGCGAGTCGGCGGTGTCGACGTACATGTCGTCGTGGTAGACGGCCGCGGCCACCGGTACCTGGTTCGCCGCGAGTACCTGCGGCGCGTACAGATCGGGCCACTGCGTGCGGCTGGCCAACAGCTCCGCCGTCTCACGCAGCGGCCGCAGCGCGGGGTCGGTCTCGAACATCCACGGGTAGATCATCTCGCCGGTGAAACGCACCGGGCCGTCCCCCTTCAGCGCCAGCGCGGCGTCGAACTCAGGGAACTCGCTGCGGACCTGCTCCGCGGCCCAACCGGTCGGCCCGGCGTCCACCGACCGCTGGCCGTAGATGGACTCGTGCAGCACGGCGTAGAGCGGTCCGTCGGCGAAGGAGAGCTTCGCCTGGGCACCCGCGAGGAAGGTGTCGGAGAGCTCGAGCCCGGCACCGCCACGGACCCAGGCATCCTCCAGCAGGTAGTGCAGGGTGTCCGAGCCGCTCCCGGACCCGAGCAGCAGCCCGAGCGCCTGGAACGCCTCGACCGTCAGCAGCCCACCGCCCGGCAGCTGGGCGGGCCTCGCGGCCAAGTGCTCCACGACCTGCCGCACCGCCGCGACATCCTGCGGGTAACGGGTGTAGTGCGCCGCGTTCTTGCGGGCCACCCGCGGGTACGCGGCCCGGTACACATCGGCCGCGCTGCTGCGCAGGCCGGCCAGTCCGCCCGTCACGAGTGCCTCGCGCAGCCCCTCGGGCGCCAGCGACAGGTAGGTGAGGGTGCAGAAGCCGCCGAAGCTCTGCCCGAGCAGGCTCCACTGCCCCTGCTCCCCGAGCAGCTGACGCCGGATCAGCTCAGCGTCGCGGACGATCGAGTCGGCCCGGAAGTGCGAGAGGTACTCGGCCTGCTCGGCCGCGCCGCCGCGCAGTGGAAGGGTCTGACGGGTCGCCGGAGTCGACCGCCCGGTGCCGCGCTGGTCGAGCAGGAGCACCCGGTAGTCGTCCAGCGCACGGTCCAGCCAGCTGTCCCGGCCCAACGGCCGTGCCGCACGTCCGCCCGGACCGCCCTGCAGGAAGAGCAGCCACGGCAGATCCGCCCGCTCCTTGCCGACCGCGACCACCTCACGGGCGTAGACCTCGATCTGCTCACCCTGCGGAGCCGCGTGGTCGAGGGGCACCTGGAAGTGGCGATCGGTCAGGACGACGCCGGGCTGTCGGATCACGACGGACATGGGACTCCTTGGTCTGTGCTCGGCGCGGCGGGTGCCCGCGCTGTTCCAGCTGCGCCGAAGCCGGGCGAGTCGCCCGCGCTGGTCGCGGATCTCCGCCGGCGCCGACCTGGGCACTTCCCGGTGCGGGCGGTGCCACCTCGGCACCGTATCCTGGCGCCGAGTGAGCGGCACTGGCGCCGTCCACCCGAAGCGGCCCAAGGCCCGGCGCGGTGGCACCGGGCACCCTCGGTGGCCGCGCCTGCCCCAGTGGGTGCACCCGAGCCGGTCCATCGAGCGGCGGGGCGTGACCTGGGCCCCGTGCGTTGCGTTCACTCTGAGGGGCGCCACCGTGCTCGCCACCGATGGTGGCCCCGTCCTTGGGGGAAAGCCGCGCCGGGCGATCCGGACCTGGCCTACCGTGATCCCGGTACTCGACCGGGAGGCGCACGGCCGAGCCCGTGCGCGATAGAGACCATCCACGGCAACTGTGGCCCCCGGGCGCACACTGCCAACCGACAGGAGGAGAGTCCGGTGACGGCCCCCAGGCCAGCACAGACCGCGATCCCGGCCACGACGGTCGGTGGCTCCCGGCCGGCCTCGCCGGGACGGCCCGAGGCCCACCCGGGTGGTCCGGCCCGCCCGCCGGCCCAGGCCCGCCGACTGCCCGCATCGACCCACACCGACGTGCTCTGCGTGAGTGCCCCTGCCATGGCGGCCTCGGGCCCGGACGGTCAGCTGCGCGGCGACGGGCTGCACGGGTTCTTCCGGTCCGGCGTGCGGATGCTGAGCCGCATGGAGCTCCGCCTGGGCGGGGTCGAACCACTGGCCCTGCAGGGTGACCTCTCCTCAGCGGCCCAGGCCCGCTTCCTCGGTGCCGTGCGCATCCCCGGTGAGCCCGATCCCGACCCGGCGCTGACCGTCGAGCGGCTGCGCCACGCGGACGGAGTGGAGACCGTCACCGTGCGCAACGCGGGCAGCCGTCCCGCCCGACTGCCGTTGGAGATCGCCCTTGGCACTGATCTCGGGAACCTCGCCGAGATCGGCGCCGGGGCGCGGCCTGCGGAGATCCCCGGGCAGGTGCAGTCCGCCGGCCTGCGGTGGACCAGCCGCACCCACAGCGCGATCGTCACCGCCCGCCCCTCGCCGCACGCCGTCCTGGCCGGTGCCGGCGTGCTCCGCTGGGATTTGGAGCTGCAGCCAGGCGCCCGCTGGGCGGTGGAGCTGCAGGTGGCGTTGGAGCCCTTCACCGCCGCGCCGGTTCGCCCGCCGATCGGCCGCGGCGCAGGTGTCCCGGCCCCCTGGACGGATCTGCGGATCCGCTGTGACGACCCGCGGGCCGAACTGCTCGTCGGGCGATCGCTGGACGCCCTCGGTGGCTTGCTGCTGGCCGACGCCGACCGGCCGGGCGACCTCTACGCGGCCTCCGGCGCGCCATGGCGGTTCGGGCTGACCCCGGCTGACGCTCTGTGGGCGGCCCGACTGACCCTGCCACTCGGCACCCGACTGGCGGCGGGAACCCTGCGGGCCCTGGCACGGCGTCAGCAGTCCCCGGCTGCCGGTGGTGCCCATGCCGAGGGGATCATCCCCGGCCCGCTGCGCCATGCCGGGCCAGAACTGCCGCCCTCCTGCACGGCGACCGAGGCGACGCTGCTCTTCGTCACCGTGCTGGCGGAGGCCTGGCGCTGGGGGCTGCCCAAGCAGGAGGTCGCGGATCTCCTGCCGGTCGCCGAGCGCGCACTCGGTGCCCTGCGCGCCACTGTCGAGGCCGACGTCCTCGACGGGTTCGTCACCGACCTCGGCCGCCTGGGCGAGGACCGCCCGGGGCAACCCCCCACCGCGCGCTGCGAGGTACAGGCTCAGGCCCACCGGGCCGCCCTGCACGGCGCCGACCTGCTGGAGGCGTTCGGTCGGCCCGGGGCGGGCGCGTGGCGGGAGTGGGCCGAGCAACTGCGTCTCCGCTTCCGTGAGCAGTTCTGGGTCGACGACCTGTCCGGCGGGCGGCCTGCGGCAGGCCTGACCACCGGGGGGCGGGCCGTCAGCGCGGTCACGGCCTCCTTCGTCCACCTCTTCGACCTCGGTCTCGGTGCGGCGGGCGCCTCGCTGCCGGGTCTGCTGGACCGCGAGCAGACCCGGCTGCTGGCCCAGCGCCTGGTCACGCCCGAGCTGGACTGTGGTTGGGGTCTGCGGACGCTCAGCGCCAAGTCGCCCCGGTTCAACCCGCTCGGCCACCGCAGTGGTGCGGTCCGTGTCCAGGAGACGGCCATGGCGGTCACCGGGCTGGCCGAGGCCGGCTTCGAGCGCGAGGCGGGTGCGCTGCTGGAGGGCCTCCTGGACGCCTCGGCGCAGTTCGCCGGACGATTGCCGGAGATGTACGCGGGGGAGCAGCGGATGCCGCACTGTCCGCCGGTCCCGCACCCTGCCGCTTGTCGGCCCGCGGCCGGCTCCGCCGCGAGCGCCGCTCATGCGGTCCTCGCACTCGCCGGAGTGCGGCCGGACGCACCGGCCAAGCGCGTGGTCGTCCGCCCGGTGACCTCCACACCCCTGGGTGAGCTCGAGCTGTCCGGTCTCCGGGTGGCGGGGGAGCCGTTCTCGGTGCGGGTCAGTCGGATCGGCGTCGCGGTGGTGGAGGAGGCCTCCCCGGAGCTTCTGCTCGGCAAGGACTGACGATTGGTCAGCCGCGCGGTGTGCATTCCGCACGCTCCGGGTCCGGCGCAGTGTGCGGCGGCGCAGGGCGTCAGCAGCGCGGTTGCTGCGGGTCGCGCGGCCTTGCTGCCCGGACCAGGCACCTGGACCAGGCAACCCGGACCAGGCAACCCGGACCACGCAACCCGGACCGGGCACCTGGACCAGGCACCTGGACCTTCGACTCCTGGCCGTTCCTGCGGCGGGCTCCCAGGCCCGGTATCGCCGACCTCGTGTTTATCGTCAAAGAGACGACTATGATCGACCGCATGTCGCGCTATGACCCGTCGGCCTTTCCTCCGTTCGCAGTCACGGTCGACCTGGTGGTGCTGACGGTCCGGGAGCATGAGCTCTGCGCGCTGCTGGTGCGCCGGGGCGAGCCGCCGTTCCAGGGGTACTGGGCACTGCCCGGCGGCTTCGTGCGGCCCGATGAGGGGCTCGGTGACGCGGCCTCCCGTGAGCTGGCCGAGGAGACCGGTCTGCGCGCGCACTCGACGGCCGGTCAGGCGGCGGCCGGTGCCCACCTTGAGCAGCTGGCCACCTATGGTCACCCGCAGCGCGACCCACGCATGCGGGTCGTGAGTGTGGCCCACCTGGCGCTGGCACCCGACCTGCCGACCCCCAAACCGGGGGGCGATGCTCGCGGAGCCCGTTGGGCGCCGGTCAGCGAGCTGCTCGGTCCGGGCCCGGCGGATCGCGACCCGCTCGCCTTCGACCATGCGCTGATCCTGGCGGACGGGGTGGAGCGCGCCCGTTCCAAGATCGAGTACTCCGCGCTGGCCACCGCGTTCTGCCCCGAGGAGTTCACCGTCGGCGAGCTGCGTCGGGTCTACGAGGCGGTCTGGGGCGTGGTGCTCGATCCGCGCAACTTCCACCGCAAGGTCACGGGCACGCCCGGGTTCCTGGTGCCGTCGGGCGGGACCACGACCCGTCAGGGCGGGCGCCCCGCCCAGCTGTTCACCGCCGGTGGGGCGACTGTGCTCAACCCCCCGATGCTGCGCCCGGAGTCCTGACGCTGCGTCGATAGCAGGTCCGCAGGCCCCCGGTCGCGGCCCCTGGGCCCCTCGATCGCAGGCCCTGGCCTCCTGGTCGCAGGCCCGTCCCGAGCCCTGGAACGGACATCGACGTGCCTGCCGCGCGACGAAGCGTTCGGTGGTCCCCGTGGCAGGGCATCCGGTGAGCCCGGGTCAGGGCCGTCGCACCGCCGATCCCATGACTGTCCCCTGATCGGGTGAGACGGGTTGTCGAGTGGCCCGTTCTGCCCGAGCAATGCCCGAAATCTCCCGATGCTCGTCCTAGGGTGCTGAATCCGGAGCGGCCGTGCCGCCAGGGGCAGCAGAGCACGTGGGAGCAGCCAGTGATGATCCAGGCCAGTGGACTCACCAAGGTCTACCGCCGTGGCCACCGCCCGGCCCTGCTCGACCTCGGATTCGACGTCGGACCGGGCTCGATCACCGCCCTACTGGGTCCGGCGGACGCGGGCAAGACCACCGCCCTACGCCTCATGCTCGAGTTGGAGCGAGGCGAGGGGGCCGCACTCTTCGACGGTCGCACCTACCGCCGACTGCGGCGGCCCGAACACGAGGTGGGCGTGCTGCTGCCGAGCGAGCAGCGTCGCATCGGAAACCCCGGGCGCACCGCGCGTGGCCAACTCCGGATGCTCGCCGCGGCCGTCGGCGTCCCCTCGCGACGCGCGGACGAACTCCTGGAGCAGACCCGCCTGGCGACCGTCGCCGACCACCGGCTGCGGTCCTTCTCCCCGGGGATGACCCGTCGCCTCGCGCTCGCGGCCGCGCTGCTCGGGGATCCGAGCACGCTGCTGCTCGACGCTCCCACCGACGGCCTGTCACCCCGCAATGCTGAGTGGCTTCACGCCTTCATCCAGGCGTTTCCGGCCGGTGGCGGTTCGGTGCTGGTCACCACCCGCAGTCCGCAGGAGGCTGCGCTGCTCGCCGACCGGGTGCTGACCTTGGACGGCGGGCAGCTGGTCGCCGACCAGTCGGTCTCCGAGTTCCGGCGCACCCGACTGCGCCCCGAAGTCGCGGTCCGAGGTCCGCAGATGGCTCGCCTCGCGGATCTCCTGCTGGCCCATGGAGCGCAGGTCCGCCAGGACGACGGCGCCGGAATCGCGGTCAGCGGTCTTGGCCGCACCGAGATCGGTGAGTTCGCCTATCGCAACGGCATCCTGCTGCACGAGCTGGCCGACCGCCTGGTCGAGCAGCCCGCACCGCGTGCGCCCAGGCCGTCCGGAGTGCGAGCGGGAGCCGCCCCCGCCGTCCAGGTACGACGGGTGTCGCCGATCACCGTGGGCGAGCGGCTCAGGCCGCCGACCGCCTCAGTGGCGGCGCCGGCCGGAGTCGCTCCCGAAGCCCCACCGACCGTCCGGCTGGCCCGCGTCACCGCCCCCGCCACAAGCGATACCTCCGCCCGCGTGCCAGCCGGCGCCTCGGTCCCCGCCCCCGTCAGCGCCGCTGCCCTCAACGAAGCCCAAAACGCCCTCGACGCTGTAGGCGCCCAAAACGCCCTCACCGCCCATGACGCCCTCAACGACGCACCCGACCACGCTCCCCTCAGCACACCGGTCTCGGTCTCCGCTGAGTTCACCCCGCAGCCCCTGACCGGGCCCGACCACTGGAACGGGTGACCCCGTGCGCGTACTCGCCTACGAAGGACGCCGACTGCTGGGTCTGCGATCGAGCTGGCTGATCCTGGCCAGCGCCCTGCTGGCCCAGGTCGCCGTGACCGCCGTGCTCGCCCGACGGGCCGCCGCAGCGGCGTCGGCCGTTCCGGACGCCGTCCGACTGGTCACGGCAACGATGCCGCTGGTGCCCGTACCGCTCGCCGTCCTGGCTGCAGGCCTGCTCGGCACGCTCGCCTCGGCCCATGAGGTCCGTTACCCCGGCCTCGCTGCCGCCCAGGTCCGCTACGGCGTCCGGCTGCGCCTGCTGCTCGCCAAGCTCGCGGTGGTGGGCGCCGTGGCGGCGCTGTTCGCGGTGGCATCGCTGCTGGCGAACGCCCTGACGCTCCGTCTGGTGTGGGCGCCGAGCGGTTCAGCGGCCCGGCTCCTCGCCTCGGCGCTGCTCCACGCCGACCACCGCCCGCTTCCACTACTGCTCAGCTTCGCCGCGCTGATGGTCGCCGCCGGGTGGACCGGGGTGCTGGCTGCCGCGCTGACCCGCAGTGCGGCAGCCGGGTTCCTACTGCTCTGCGCACTGCCGATGCTGGTCGACCTGGCGGCCGCAGCACCCGTGCCGACGCGTCTGCGAGCAATCGGCCGGACCGCGACGGACTGGGCCAGGGGGGCCGGTTGGGCTGGATCTGACGGACCGTCAGCGCTAGGCGGGACCGTACCGGCCTTCCTGGTGCAGGCACTCGACGCCTTGCTGCTGCCCGCCGTCCTGCTGCTGGCGGTCTGTCTGCTGGTCCAGCTCCGCCGTCGGTCGTTCTGACGGCCACGCTCCTTGCCCAGTCGTACAGTTCATCACAACCCCATGGTCGATATGGGTGTTTCACCCTGATAAGAAGTCAATGGTCCGGCTGCGGGCGATCACCCTTTCGTGTGCTTTTCACGAGAATCCTCAAGCCGCGCGCGCCGATCGCCGACAAAGGACGTGTGAGTACCCTTGCGCACCCCGCCATGACCGTCGCCCGCACCGCCGAGGCCCCCGCTCCCGGCGCTGCCGAGCTCGACCGTTTCTCCTACGCCGATCGGCCGACTCCACCCATCCCCCGATGGGAGGGGGCGGAGAGTGATCTCGCCCGGGTCGGCCGCAAGACCACCAGCAGCCGGGGCCGTGGACTGCACGGACAGCTGGTACAGCAGCTCGGCCAGATGATCGTCTCCGGTGACCTGGGCGCGGACCGCCCGCTGGTCCCGGAGGAGATCGGCCAGCGCTTCGAGGTCTCCCGCACCGTGGTGCGCGAGTCACTGCGGGTGCTGGAGGCCAAGGGCCTGGTCAGCGCCCGCCCGAACGTCGGCACCCGGGTCCGCCCGGTGGGGGACTGGAACCTGCTGGACCCCGACATCATCGAGTGGCGCGCCTTCGGCCCGCAGCGTGAGGAGCAGCGCCGTGAGCTGTTCGAGATGCGCTGGGCGATCGAGCCGCTGGCCGCCCGGCTGGCCGCCGGCCACGGGCGCGAGGACATCCAGCAGCGCCTGGCCGAGATGACCGAGATCATGAGCCACGCCGCGGCGCAGGGCGACCTGATCACCTTCTCGCGGGCCGACGCCGAGCTGCACGCGCTGGTCCTGCAGATGGCCGGCAACCGGATGCTGGAGCACCTGTCCGGCATCGTGGGCGGCGCGCTGCAGGTCAGCGGCGGTCCGGCGACCGCCTGCGAGCGGCCCTCGGACAGCTCGGTGAGCGTGCACAGCCGGCTGGTCGACGCGATCGGAGCCGGCGATGGCACCGCCGCCGAGGTGGCCATGCGTACGCTGCTCACCGCGCACCCGGACGTCGAACACTCAGTGCCCGCCCCCCGCGAGCACTGAGCGGGCCGACCACGGAACCGCTGGACATGAGCAGAGCCCTCCGGAGGTCCGCGCCTGACTCGTCGCGACCCACCCGGAGGGCCCGCCGCTGCGAGGGCCGGGACGGCCGTCGGGGAGGCGTGTGACCTGTGCCACGAGCGGCATGCGTAACACTTGAGGAGCGGCAGCGATGTGTACGGAGCGGAAGCAGCTCCGGAATACCGCGCCATGTCAGAATGCTGTGTTGGTCTGCGGCGCTGCTGCCGTCCCACAAACCCAGCGTCCTGCAAACCCAGTCCTCAAGTCCGAGCCGGTCGGAACCTCCACGTGCCCTGTGGCACGTGCTCCTTCCTCGCCCTCTCGGGCGGTCCGGTACGGGTTCGAGTCCACTCTTCGTCCGAGAGGTTGTTCGTGTCGGCCAGCACATCCCGTTCGCTCCCCCCCGAGATCGCAGAGTCCGCGGCCCTGCTGGCGCTCATCGAGCGGGGCAAGGCCCAGGGGCAGATCGCCGGTGACGACGTGCGTCAGGCATTCGAGGCGGACCAGATCCCGGTCACCAAGTGGAAGAACGTCATGCGCAGCCTCAACCAGGTGCTGATTGAGGAAGGGGTGGACCTGATGGTCAGCGCGGCCGAGCCGTCCGCCGCCAAGCGCAAGAGCGTCGCTGCCAAGAGCCCCACCAAGCGCACCGCCACCAAGGCGGTCACCACGCGAACCCCGGCCGCCCCCACCAAGCCGCCGGTGCGGATCGCGCCCGCCGCGACTGTCGCGCCGGCCGCAGTGGCCTCGGTCACCTCTGTCACATCGGTCACCGTGGAGGCCTCGCTGGACGAGCCGGTGGACATCGAGTCGACGTCGGCCGTGGCCAAGAAGGCCGCCGCCCCCGCCAAGAAGGCCGTGGCCAAGAAGGCCGCCGCCCCCGCCAAGAAGACCGCAGCGAAGAAGACCGCGGCCGGTAAGTCGGAGAAGGGCGACGAGGAGCTGCTCGGCGAGGAGGAGCTGCTCGAGGACGTTGCCCTGCCGGGTGCCAAGACTGAGACCGAGGGCGAGCCCGAGGAGGAGTCGGAGGGCTTCGTCCTCTCCGACGACGACGAGGACGACGCGCCGGCCCAGCAGGTCGCCGTGGCCGGTGCCACCGCCGACCCGGTCAAGGACTACCTGAAGCAGATCGGCAAGGTTCCGCTGCTCAACGCCGAGCAGGAGGTCGAGCTCGCCAAGCGGATCGAGGCCGGCCTGTTCGCCGAGGACAAGCTGAGCCAGGCCGACAAGCTCGCCCCCAAGCTCAAGCGCGAGCTGGAGATCATCGCCGAGGACGGCCGCCGGGCCAAGAACCACCTACTGGAGGCCAACCTCCGCCTGGTGGTCTCGCTGGCGAAGCGTTACACCGGTCGCGGCATGCTCTTCCTGGACCTGATCCAGGAGGGCAACCTGGGCCTGATCCGTGCGGTCGAGAAGTTCGACTACACCAAGGGCTACAAGTTCTCCACCTACGCGACCTGGTGGATCCGTCAGGCGATCACCCGCGCGATGGCCGACCAGGCCCGCACCATCCGTATCCCGGTGCACATGGTCGAGGTCATCAACAAGCTCGCCCGCGTCCAGCGCCAGATGCTCCAGGACCTGGGCCGCGAGCCCACCCCGGAGGAGCTGGCCAAGGAGCTCGACATGACCCCTGAGAAGGTCATCGAGGTCCAGAAGTACGGCCGCGAGCCGATCTCGCTGCACACTCCGCTTGGCGAGGACGGCGACAGCGAGTTCGGTGACCTGATCGAGGACTCCGAGGCGGTCGTCCCGGCCGACGCGGTCTCCTTCACCCTGCTCCAGGAGCAGCTGCACTCGGTGCTCGACACCCTCAGCGAGCGCGAGGCCGGCGTGGTCTCGATGCGCTTCGGCCTGACGGACGGTCAGCCGAAGACGCTCGACGAGATCGGCAAGGTGTACGGGGTCACCCGTGAGCGCATCCGCCAGATCGAGTCGAAGACCATGTCCAAGCTGCGTCACCCGTCGCGTTCCCAGGTGCTGCGCGACTACCTGGACTGACAGATCTGGGCGGATCGGACGACGGTCCGCCGCCAACCGCAGGGCCCGGAGCAGTTCGCTGCTCCGGGCCCTGCGGCGTTTCCGCAAGGTCTGCCTCGTCATCCGGCGGCGTGCCGGGTCCCTCGTCCGAGTGTTTGCCCGGCCTCTGACGGGAACTCAGGGTGAGATTCTGACTACGCTGTGGCGGTTGCCCGCTGTCGAACCGCTCGGAGTGCCTGTGATGTCCATCTCGTCCGTTCCGTCCGACTGCGGCATCGGCCGGGTCGCCCGCCTGCTTCCCGGTGGACGCCGGCGGGCAGCAGCGCTGGTTCTGCTGGCCGTGCTCCCGACCGCGCTGGTCTCACTCGGCTCGTCTCCCGCCCAGGCCGATCGCCGGATCGTGGGCGGCTGGGCGGACAGTACGGTCCAGCGTCCGTGGATGGTGGCGGTCGCCAGTCGGGCACAGTTCGGGGATTCGCGCTCGGGCCAGTTCTGCGGTGGTGCACTGGTGACGCCCACCAAGGTGGTCACGGCCGCGCACTGCTTCTACGACGAGCGCGAGGGCCACTCGACCGAACGGCCGGGGCTGACGGTGGTGGTGGGGCGGACCGATCTGACGAGTCGGGCCGGCGTCGAGGTGCCGGTCACCGATGTCTGGATCCACCCGCAGTACTCGTTCGACCAGAACATGCAGGATGTGGCGGTCCTCACGCTGCAGTCCCCGCAGGACGGGCGTGAGCTGCTGCCCCTGGTCAGGCAGGGCGACATGGCGCCGTATGCCGCGGGTACGCCGGCGCAGGTCTACGGCTGGGGTGACACCACCGGCCGCGGCTCGTACGCCAATACGCTGCACGGCGTCGACGTGCCCATGGTGGCTGACGCAGTGTGCGCACGCGACTACCCGGGTGGTCCCGATGGCGCGTTCGACGCGCGCGGGATGGTCTGCGCGGGAGAAGCACACGGCGGCAAGGACGCCTGCCAGGGCGACAGCGGTGGCCCGTTGGTGGTGAACGGCCGACTTGTCGGCCTGGTCTCCTGGGGGACCGGCTGTGCGGAGGCCAGGCATCCGGGCGTCTACACCCGGCTGGCAGCCGTCGCGGACGCGGTCAACGCCCAGCTGTGACCGGGTGGTTACGTTCAGCGCCGGAATATGACGCCGGGCGACAGGCTCTGCAGCCTGTCGCCCGGTGGCCGGCCCGCAAGGGCCGACCTCAGCACGTCAAGGGGAGCGTCGAAGTCTCAGCGCTCGTCGTTGGTGGCCGAGGCCGTCGTGGTGGCGAGACGACCGCTCTCGTCCTGTATTTCCACGGCGATCTTCTTGAGCTCCGGCTCGAACTTCCGCCCGTGGTGGGCGCAGAACAGCAGCTCTCCGCCACTGGCCAGTACGACGCGCAGGTATGCCTGGGCGCCGCAGCGGTCGCAGCGGTCAGCCGCGGTGAGCGGGCTCGCAGGTGTCAGAACAGTAGTCACGTCGCCTCTTCTCTAGCTCGACGAGCTGTCGTACCAGGGTCAACATCCAACCAGGCCGAAAACGTTCCCGCTCGTGGCTTTTCTTCTTTGAGGATTCTGCTGTGTTGATGAGGACGTGCCCCGGGCGCCGGTGGTTCATGCGTGCCGGAATCCGCGACCTGTCTATCACTCGAACGCGCCTTCGAACTGTTGTCCGAGGGTGGGCGTAGCATAATCCCCTATTGGGTTGGAGCATAAGCCCCGCCTCGAGCACCCGGTAGCCTGCATCTCGGCAGCTCCAGCGCTCGCGAACGGCTCGACGGTCCGCCAGGATCCGTCGGACGTGGGCAAGATGGCGCTTCCGCGGGGCGAACCGGACGGGATCCGTGTTCGCGCAGCGCGTACAAGCCGCAGAGTCGGGGCGGAACATGCAGTGGGCGGATGTGCGCGGAGCGGGGCGCCACCCGAGGGGTGCGTCCGACGAAACGCCGCCGGATCGAGTCAGAGTCTCATTGGAGGAGTGCACCGCGTGAGTGCCGAAACGACCGTGTCGCCCGCCCTTCGTGCCGCGGAAGACGGATCCAACTACACCGCTCGGCATCTGCTCGTCCTGGAGGGGCTCGAGGCGGTCCGCAAGCGGCCCGGCATGTACATCGGCTCGACCGACAGCCGAGGCCTGATGCACTGCCTCTGGGAGATCATCGACAACGCGGTGGACGAGGCGCTCGGCGGGTACTGTGACCGAATCGACGTGCTGCTGCACGACGACGGCTCGGTCGAGGTGCGGGACAACGGCCGCGGCATCCCGGTGGACGTGGAGCCCAAGACCGGCCTGTCGGGCGTTGAGGTCGTGATGACCAAGCTGCACGCCGGCGGCAAGTTCGGCGGCGGCTCCTACGCGGCATCCGGCGGTCTGCACGGTGTCGGCGCCTCGGTGGTGAACGCGCTCTCCGCCCGGCTGGACGTCGAGGTGGACCGTAGCGGCCACACCCACGCGATCAGCTTCCGGCGCGGTACCCCGGGCCTGTTCACCGAACTGAGCCCGGACGCGCCCTTCGACCCGGCCAGCGGGCTCACCAAGACCCGCAAGGTACCCAAGACCCGTACCGGCACCCGGATCCGCTACTGGGCCGACCGGCAGATCTTCCTCAAGGAGGCCAAGCTCTCCCTGGAGAACCTGCACAGCCGGGCCCGGCAGACCGCCTTCCTGGTCCCCGGGCTGACCATCGTGGTCCGTGACGAACGGCGCACGGAGAGCGAGCAGATCGAGGAGTCCACCTTCCGCTTCGACGGTGGCATCGGCGAGTTCTGCGAGTTCCTGGCGCCCGACAAGCCGGTCTGCGACGTGCTGCGGCTGCGTGGCGAGGGCACCTTCAAGGAGACCGTCCCGGTCCTGGACGAGCTCGGCCACATGACCCCCACCGAGGTCACCCGCGAGCTCGGCGTGGACATCGCGCTGCGCTGGGGCGCCGGCTACGACACCACGCTGCGCTCGTTCGTGAACATCATCGCCACCCCCAAGGGCGGCACCCACGTCACCGGCTTCGAGCGCTCACTGGCCAAGACCGTCAACGAGGCGCTGCGCGCCGCCAAGCTGCTGCGGGTGGCCGAGGACGACATCACCAAGGACGACGCGACCGAGGGCCTCACTGCGGTGGTCACCGTCCGGCTGGCCGAGCCGCAGTTCGAGGGGCAGACCAAGGAGGTGCTCGGCACCTCGGCTGCCAACCGGATCGTGGCCGCGGTGGTCGCCCGTGAGCTCAAGGCCTTCCTGACCTCGAGCAAGAAGGACGAGAAGCTGCAGGCCCGGGCCGTCCTGGAGAAGGTCGTCGCGGCTGCCCGCACCCGGGTCGCCGCGCGCCAGCACAAGGAGGCGCAGCGTCGCAAGACCGCGCTGGAGACCTCCTCGCTGCCCGCCAAGCTGGCCGACTGCCGCAGCGACGACGTCGAGCGCAGCGAACTGTTCATCGTCGAGGGCGACTCGGCGCTCGGCACCGCCAAGCTGGCCCGCAACTCCGAGTTCCAGGCGCTGCTGCCGATCCGCGGCAAGATCCTCAACGTCCAGAAGGCCTCGGTCTCGGACATGCTGAAGAACGCCGAGTGCGCGGCGATCATCCAGGTGATAGGAGCCGGCTCGGGGCGGACCTTCGACATCGACCAGGCCCGCTACGGTCGGGTGATCTTCATGGCCGACGCCGATGTCGACGGCTCGCACATCCGCACCCTGCTGCTGACGCTCTTTCAGCGCTACATGCGGCCGATGATCGAGCAGGGCCGGGTCTTCGCCGCCGTCCCGCCGCTGCACCGGATCGAGCTCACCAACCCCAAGCGCGGCCAGGAGAAGTACCACTACACCTACTCCGACGGGGAGCTGCGCCGCACCCTGCTGGAGTTCCAGGCCAAGGGCCTGCGCTGGAAGGAGCCGGTCCAGCGGTACAAGGGGCTGGGCGAGATGGACGCCGACCAGCTGGCCGAGACCACCATGGACCCGCGCTACCGGATCCTGCGCCGGATCAACCTGGCCGACCTGGAGGCCGCTGAGAGGACCTTCGACCTGCTGATGGGCAACGACGTGGCGCCGCGCAAGGAGTTCATCGTGGACTCCGCCGCCACCCTGGACCGGTCGCGCATCGACGCCTGAGTGCGGGCCGGACCGGCCGGCTGAGCAGGGCGAGGGGGCTCTCCACCCACGGGTGGAGAGCCCCCTCGGCGTTGAATCAACCCTGGAGCCGATCAGCGGGCGCAGCGGAATCCGTAGCGTCGTAGCTGTCAGAAACCCCTCCAGCAGGGAACCCCTCCAGTCGGGACGGAGCAGACCAATGGTCGGCCTTGTCAACATCCTCGTCATCCTCGCGGTGGTCGCGCTCATCGCGCGCCGTCAGTTCCAGGCGCGGAAGATCGACACCGAGCGCCGCTTCTGGCTGCTGCCGCTGATCCTCGGAGCCCTGGCCCTGCGCGATCCGCATCTGATCGATCCGGCGCACAAGACCGCGGCGATCGCGCTGCTGGCCGGCTCGGTCGTGGTCGTGCTGGCCATGGGATCGGTCTGGGGCTGGACGGTCAGGCTCTGGCACGAGAGGGACGGAAGCATCTGGGCCAAGGGAACCGCCGCGACCGTCGCCGCCTGGGCCGGACTGATAGCCATGCGGGTCGGCCTGTACGGGCTCGGCTCCGCACTCCACATCCACCAGAGCTCGAACGCGCTGCTGCTCACCCTCGGCGTGCTGCTGCTCACTCGTGGTGTCGTGGTGAACTGGAGGGCCCGCGCACTGGACGCCCCGCACTCCCTGCGCGCGGTGGCCTGAGGCACCGTCACCATCGTGGAAGGATCGCTCGTGCAGTTGGAGACCTGGACGCGCTGGCCCTCGCGGGAGGCACTGACCCGCGAGCAGCGCTCCCGGCCCGGCCTTGTGCTCTCGTTCGCCGGTCGACTCGCCCTGTTGCTGACGGTGGTCCTGGGAACCGTCACCAGCAGCCGGTTCACCGGCGGGGCCGCAGTGGTCTCGGCCCTGGGCCTTGCGGCCACCGCAGTGCTCGTCCAACTGCTCTTCCGAACCACGCGTCGGCACCAGATCAGCTGGGCCCTGGCCGCTGTCGCCCAACTGCTGCTCCTCGCGCCGATCGTGCACCACACAGGCGCCGTCATGCTGGCGAACGTCATCTGGTGCGCCCTCGCCGTCCTCGCCCTCATCCGACTTCCGCTGGTGGCCGCGGTGCCGGTCTGCGCGGGGGCGCTGGTCTCCTACGCGGTGGTCAGTGGTGACAGCTACCTGGCGCTGATCGCCACGGTGGTGGGGCTCGTCTTCCTGGGATACCTGGTACGCCTGGACTCGGAGGCACGGGGCACCGCACAACGGTTGCTCCAGCAGGAGCGGGCTGCCCGGGCGGCCGAGGCGGAGAGCGCGGCCCTCGCGGAGCGGGCCAGGATCGCCCGGGAGATCCACGACGTGCTCGCCCACAGCCTCTCCGCCCAGTTGGTCCACCTGGAAGCCGCCCGCCTGATGCTGGACAGCGGGGCCGATCGGGGTCAGGTCAGGGAAAGGGTGGTGGCAGCCCGTCGAATGGCCCAGGACGGACTCAAGGAGACCAAGCAGGCGCTCTCCGCCCTGCGCGGCGAGTTCACCGCAGTCGGCGAGTTCCTGCTCGACCTGACCGAGCGCGAGCAGGTCCCACTGACCGTTACCGGTACACCGCGTCCGCTCGGTGCCGAGGTGGGCCTGGCGGTGCGCAGGACGGCCCAGGAGGCCCTGACCAACGTCCGCAAGCACGCTCCTCGGGCCGTGTGCACGGTGGAACTGCGTTATCTGACCACGGAGGTGGAGTTGGAGATCCGCAACACGGCAGCAGGGACTGCTCAGGTGTCGGCCGAGTTGGCCGGCAGCGGCAGCGGGTACGGTCTGTTGGGGATGCGTGAGCGGGCCGAACTCCTGGGAGGAAGCCTGCGAGCCGGACCGGACGGTGACGGCTGGCTGGTCCTCCTGCGGTTGCCCGTCTGACGGCAGGGGTCGGCGGGACCGGGTGGGCGCAGCGGCAAGGCTCAGCGCAACCCACCGGAACCCAGCAGACCCCAGCGGAACCAGTGGACAGGGCAGGACGGACGAATGAGCGAGCCGAGCGGTAGCCGAAGCGCGGAAGGGGTGACGCGCGTACTGGTCGCGGACGACCAGACCGTGGTGCGCGAGGGCATTGTGATGCTGTTGGGGCTGCTGCCCGGCATCGAGGTGGTCGGAGCCGTGGCGGACGGAGAGGAGGCCGTCCGCCTGGTGGCCGAGCGGCAGCCGGACGTCGTCCTGATGGACCTTCGAATGCCGCGCTGTGACGGAGTGGAAGCGACCCGACGGATCCGCGCCGACCATCCGAGGACGGAGGTGGTCGTACTGACCACGTATGCGGATGACGACTCGCTGTTTCCTGCGCTTCAGGCCGGCGCCCGTGGCTACCTCACCAAGGACGCCGGCGCGGAGGAGATCGCAAAGGCGATCGCGGACGTGCGGGCGGGGGCGGCAGGTCTGTCCCCGCAGGTCCAGCGCCGGCTCCTGGAACGGCTCGCGCCGCCGTCATCCACGCATTCGCCGTCACCCAACAATTCACTGTCACCCACCCATTTGCCGGATCCCACCCATTCCTCGCCCACCCATTCGCCGTCACCCGCGCAATCGCCGTCACCCATTCAGCAGCGTCCGCTCCCGGATGGCCTAACTGCCCGTGAGGCCGAGGTTCTCTCGCTGATCGCCGAAGGGCTCTCCAACAGCGAGATTGCCGAGGCGCTCTTTGTCAGCCCGGCCACGGTGAAAACACATATCAACAACCTCTTTGCCAAGACTGCGGTACGAGATCGGGCACAAGCGGTCAACTATGCATTTCGGCATGGCCTGTCTCGGAGCTCGCAAACCGACTGATCTCACCTTATTGAGTGAAAGGCCTGGCCGAATGTCACAAATCGGTTTCTGACGCGCCATCATAGGACCGTCAGGGCGCCGTCAGTACGCCGAATGGATCTTCGGGGCGGGTCGTCCGGAGTGCCCGGTGCCGATACCGAAAGCCCACCGCAGCCACCGCTCGGTGGTGCATCCTGGGCCAGGAGCAGCATTGGCACAGCACGAAGTCACCGGCTCAGCCGGTCGGACGCCCCGACAGGGACAGCGTTTCGACTGGTGGTCCGCCCCCGGAGCGGCAGGCTCTTCCGGAGCGGCCCGGCGCAACACCAAGAGGCCTGCAGTTACTACGCCACCCATCCTTCCCGCGCAGTCATCCGTGCGCCGGGCCGAATCTTCCAGCGTCCCGGCGGCGGTAGTTCGGCAACTGCCTCCGGGGGGACCGCTGGAGGAGCAGCGGCAGGATTCGGCTGCGGCCGAGGTCTATCGAGAAGTTCAGCAGAGTGCGGCCTTCCGGGAGATCCGTCGCAGCTACCGAAGCTTTGTCTTCCCGGCCACGGGGATCTTTCTCGGTTGGTACCTGCTCTATGTGACCGCCCAGGCGGCCGCACCGGAGCTGATGCGCATTCAGCTGCTCGGCCCGCTCAGTGTGGCCTGGCTACTCGGCCTTCTGCAGTTCGTCTCCACTTTCGTGATCACCTGGCTCTACTCCCGCAACGCCCGCACCAGGCGCGACCGAGCAGCCCTCGGCCTGCGCTGGGACACTCAGGACCAGCTCCGATGACACCGATGACTCCGGTGACACAGTTCACCGACTTCGCCCTCGCAAGCACCGCCGCCACCACCACCCTTCACCAGCCCCTCGCCCCGCACCAGCCCCTCGCCCCGCACCAGCCCGGTGATCAGCACCACGGGCTCGCGATCGTGCTCTTCGCGTTGGTGGTCGTGGTAACCCTGGCCATCACCCTCTGGGTGGGGCGCCGAGGGCAGGTGGCCGAGGACTTCTACGCCGGCGGGCGGGACTTCGGCCCACTGCAGAACGGCATCGCGCTCTCCGGCGACTACCTCTCCGCCGCGTCCTTCCTCGGTGTCACGGGCCTGATCGCGCTGTACGGCTACGACGGCGTCCTCTACAGCATCGGCTTCCTGGTCGCCTGGCTGGTGGTGCTGATGTGGGTGGCCGAGCTGGTCCGCAACACCGGCCGGTACACACTGGCCGACGTGCTGGCGACGCGGATGCGCCAGCGCCCGGTGCGGGCCGCGGCCGGTACCGCCAGCGTGGTGGTCACCTTGCTGTACCTGATCGCCCAGATGGTCGGTGCGGGCTCACTGGTTGCCCTGCTGCTCGGCACCACCGGGGCGGCTGCCAAGACCTGGACCATTGTGGCCGTCGGCGCCCTGATGATCATTTATGTGACGGTCGGCGGGATGCGGGCCACCACCTGGATCCAGATCGTCAAGGCCCTGATGCTGATGACCGGTGCCGTGCTGCTCACCGGCTGGGTGCTGGTGCACTTCCACGGCAACCTCGCCGACCTGATGCACTCGGCCGCCCGGGGCAGTGGCCACGGTCAGAAGTACCTGGAGCCCGGCCTCAAGTACGGAGCCACCACCACCAGCCGGCTCGACTTCGTGAGCCTGGGCCTGGCTCTGGTGCTCGGCACGGCGGGCCTGCCGCACATCCTCTCCCGCTTCTACACGGTGCCCACCGCCCGGGCTGCCCGCCGTTCCACGATCTGGGCGATCGGACTGGTCGGCTGCTTCTACCTGATGACCATCGTGCTGGGCCTTGGTGCCACCGCGCTGGTCGGCTCCAAGGCGGTGAAGGCCGCCAACTCGGCAGGGAACACCGCTGTTCCGCTGCTGGCGCTGAACCTCGGCGGCGGCGAGGGGAGCACCGGCGGCACGCTCTTCTTTGCCGTCACCTCGGCGATCGCCTTCGCCACCATCCTCGCGGTGGTGGCCGGCCTGACCCTGGCCTCCTCCGTCTCCTTCGCCCATGACCTCTACGCCCAGGCCTTCCGTCGGGCCGACCGGCCTGCGGTGACGGACCGTCAGGAAGTGCTGGTGGCACGGCTGGCGGCGGTGGTGATCGGTGGCCTGGCGATCGCGCTGAGCCTCTTCGCCCAGCGGCTGAACGTCGCCTTCCTGGTCAGTCTGGCCTTCGCGGTGGCCGCCTCCGCCAATCTGCCCACGCTGCTCTACAACCTCTTCTGGCGCCGCTTCACCACCCGGGGCGCCTGCTGGGCCACGTACGGCGGGCTGGTGCCGGCGCTGGTGCTCGTGATCTTCTCGCCGGTGGTCTCCGGCTCCAAGACGGCGATGTTCCCCGGTGTCGACTTCCACTGGTTCCCGCTGGAGAACCCCGGCCTGATCTCCATCCCGCTGGGCTTCCTGCTCGGCTGGGTCGGCACGGTCAGCGGCGAGGAGCGGGCGGACGCCGACAAGTTCGCCGAACTGGAGGTCCGTTCGCTGACCGGCGCGGGCGCCGTCTGACGCCGCCCAAGCCAAGCGGGGCACGGCCCCGGCACACGTGAGGACGCCCGGGCGCGATGGGGGAAGCGCGCCCGGACGTCCGGCTTATTTTGGGGGCCTTCGGGGGTTACTTGGCCTTCTGCACGTACGCGTTGGTGTAGGTCTTGGACAGGTCGACGGTGCGACCCTTGACCGTCGGGTCGAAGGCGGAGAGCACGTTGAGGACGGTCTGCGGGCCGTCGGAGGGCATCACACCGTCCGGCGAGTACATCGCCTTCTCGTTCTCCAGTGCCTTGACGTAGACGTCCTTGCCGACGCCCGCGTAGTAGTCGGCCGGCATCTTGTCGGTGATCTCCGCCGGGCTGTGGCCCTGGATCCACTTCAGCGTCTCGACGAAGGCGTTGGCCAGCTTCTGCACCGCCTCCGGGTTCTTCTGGATGTAGCTGCTGGTCAGGTAGAGGCACGAGGAGGGGTAGGTACCACCGAGCGCCGCCTTGGCGCCCTCGGCCGTCCGCATGTCGATCAGCGGCTTGGCCAGGCCCTTCTGCTGGAGCATCGAGATGGTCGGCTCGGTGGTCATACCGGCCTCGATCTGCTTGTTGTCCATCGCCGCGACGAAGGTGCTGCCCGCGCCCACCGCGATCGAGGTGGCCTCGCCCGGCTGCACGCCGTTCTTCGCCTCGAGGTACTGGGTCAGGAAGTTGGTCGAGGAGCCGAGCCCGGTGACGCCCAGGTGCTTGCCCTTGAAGTCGGCGGGCGACTTGATGGTGTCCGCCTGGTCGGTGCGGACCATCTCGACCTCACCCGGCGCCTGCAGCAACTGCACCACGGACTGGGTGGCCTTGCCCTTGGACTGCAGGTCGATGTTGTGGTCGTAGAAGCCCACCACGGCGTCGACCTGGCCGGCCAGCATCGCGGTCTCGGCGTCCACGCCGGCCGGCTCGTCGGACAGTTGGGCGTCGATGCCCTGTGCCTTGAAGTAGCCCAGGTTCTGAGCCAGCATCACGGGCAGGTAGATCTGCTTGTTGAGGCCGCCGACCATGATCTTGACGGTGATGTCGCCGCTGCCGTTCTTCGCTGCGGCCTTGGCGCCACTGCCGCCGCAGGCAGTGAGCGAGAGGGTGAGGGCGGCGGCGGCAGCCACGGCGACGGCGGATCTTCTGGCCAGGGACATTGCGTTCTCCTACAAGGGGTGGGAGCGGAGACGAGGGTGGGGGAGAGGCGGGGGAAGGGGGAACTGGGGGAGGGGTCTCAGACGCCGGCGCTGTCGCTGCCGGACTGGGCGGGGCGCCAGCGCAGCACCCGCTTCTCGAAGCGGGTCACCAGCCACTCGGCGACCAGCGCGAGCACCGCGATGATCACGGTCCCGGCGTAGATGCCGTTGGAGTTGAAGGAGCCCTGGGCCTGTGCGATCAGCTGGCCGAGTCCGTACTGGGCGCCGAGCATCTCGCCGACGATCGCGCCGATCAGGGCGAAGCCGAAGGCAGCGTGCAGCGAGGCGATGATCCAGGTCATCGCGGACGGGAGGACCACTTGGGTGGTGACCCGCCAGGGCGAGGCGCCGAGGATCTTGGCGTTGGAGATCAGGTTCTGGTCGACCTCGCGGGTGCCCTGGAAGGCGTTGAAGAAGACGGAGAAGAAGACCAGCACGGTGGCCAGCGCGATCTTGCCGGACGGGCCGAGGCCGAACCAGATGATGAAGATCGAGCCGAGCACGATGCGGGGGATCGAGTTGGCCGCCTTGATGAACGGGGCGGCGATGTCGGCGAGCACCCGGATCCGGCCGAGCGCGATGCCGAGCACCACACCGGAGGCGGTGCCGATCAGGAAGCCGAAGACGGTCTCCTGCATGGTGACGCCGATGTTGCGCCAGATCGAGCCGGTCGCGGTGCCCTCGGTGAACCAGATCCGCAGCTGGTCGGCGACCCCGCTGGGCGAGCCGTAGGTGAAGGAGTCCAGCCAGCCCTGGTTGGCGCCGAGCTGCCAGCCGCCGAGGACCACGGCGACCAGCGCGAGCTGGGCGAGCAGGATCAGCAGTCGGCGTCGGCGCACCCGGGCCCTGGCGGCCCGGATCAGCGCGGCGTCGTCCACCGGCGGGGTGCCCGCCGGAGCGTCCAAGGGGGCGGGGGTGGCGGCGAGTTCGGTCATCACGAGGTCACCTGGGCAGGGGTCTTGGCGGTTGCCGCCGTTCGGGCGTAGGCGAGTTGGACCTCGTCGCGCAGGCTGGTCCAGATCTGCTCGTAGAGCTCCACGAACCGCGGGTGGAAGCGGATCTCCTGGACCTTGCGGGGGCGCGGCAGGTCGATCGTGAAGGTGTCCTTCACGGTGGCCGGGCCGACCGTGAGCACGACCACCTTGTCCGCCAGCGCGATGGCTTCCTCGAGGTCGTGGGTGACGAAGACCACCGCCGGCCGGGTCAGCTCCCACAGCGCCAGCAGCTCGTCCTGCACGATTTGCCGGGTCTGCACGTCCAGCGCCGAGAAGGGCTCGTCCATCAGCAGGATCTCGGGCTCGTTGATCAGCGTCTGGGCCAGCGCCACGCGCTTGCGCATACCGCCGGAGAGCTGGTGCGGCAGCCGGTCCTCGAAGCCCGACAGGCCGACCCGGCGCAGCCAGTCGCGTGCCTTGGCGACCGCTTCCTTCTTCGGCACGCCGCGGAAGATCGGCCCGGCGGCCACGTTGTCCAGGACGGACTTCCACGGGAAGACCGCGTCGGTCTGGAACATGAAGCCGACCCTGGGGTCGATCCCGTTCACCGGCTCACCGTGGATCAGGGTCTGCCCCGCGCTGGCCGGCTCCAGGCCGGAGATCAGCGACAGGGTGGTCGACTTGCCGCAGCCGGTGGGACCGACCACGGCGCAGAACTCGCCGGGGGCGACGGTCATCCCGAGCTCCCGCATCGCGGTGTAGACGCCCCCGGAGGGCGTTCGGAACCGTTTGGTCGCCTCACGCAGCTCGATCGCCGGGATCGCGCCGCTCCATGCTGTCGATGGCTTGTTCATGTGCCGTGCACCGCCTTGGGACCGGGTCGTGCTGGGAACCCGCCGTTCCCGCTGTGTTTCCGCGGGGTTAAGCGGTGCCCAGAAGGTAGGGCGGCGGGCCGGGGGGCCGGGAGTCTTGCGCGCAATGCGCGGCTTCACCGCAATGCGAAGAGTTCTGCTCGTTCTGCGCATGGTGACGGGGGTGGGCAAACCGGCTCTCACCAGGCACAATCGCCGCAACACGGGACGGCGACGAGGCCGTCCCGGGCGCGGGACGAGCCGGCGAGGCCGTCCTGGGCCGGTGAACCGGGACGGAGGTGGGGCGAATGCGCCGACGACGCCAGGGCCGAAGGCTCTCCGCCCGGATCCTCACCGGCCAGCTGGCCATCCTCGCGATCACCAGCGTGATCGGCTTCGTCCTGCTGGCCTTCGCCCAGCGAGCCCAGCTGGACCGCGACTACGAGCAGCGGGCGCTGGCCATCGCGCAGACCGCCGCCGCCGAACCCGAGATCCGCAACGCGATGGAGTACGGCGGCGGCGGTGACGCGGTGCAGACGGTCGCCGACCGGATCGAGCGCGCCTCCGGAGCCTCGTACGTGGTGGTGATCGACCTGAACCGGATCCGGCACTCGCACCCCCAGCCCGACCTGGTCGGCAAGGCCGTCGAGGAACCGCTCGCGGTGCTCGACGGTCACCCCTACGTCGGCATCGACCACGGCGCCACCGGCAGCTCGGCCAATGCCAAGGCCGCCCTCTACGGGCCGACCGGATCGCTGGTCGGCGAGGTCTCCGTGGGCATCGCGGAGAAGGACGTGCTCTCCCAACTGCGCCGCGAACTCGCCACCTTCGGCATCTTCGCGGGCATCGCGCTCACCGTCGGCGTGGTCGCCTCCTATGTGCTGGCCCGCCGCCTCAAACGGACCACCTTCGGCCTCGAACTGGAGGAGATCGCCGGCCTGTTGCAGGACCGCGAGGCGATGCTGCACGGCATCAAGGAGGGCGTGATCGCCTTCGACCCGCAGGGCAGGGTCAGCATGGTCAACGACGAGGCCCGGCGGTTGCTCGGCCTCGGCACCGCACTCGGCTCCCCGCTGGCGGACCTGCTGCCGGACGGTCGGCTGCGCCGCGCCCTGGACGGCACCCTGGAGGGCGTCGACCTCACCGTCCTGACGGACAGTCACTGCCTGGCCGTCAACCGGATGCCGGTGGTGCTGCACGGGCGGGCCCTGGGCGCCGTGGTCACCGTCCGGGACCGGACCGAACTGGTCGGCTTGCTGCGTGAGTTGGACTCGGTGCGCGGTCTCACCGACGCACTGCGGGCGCAGCAGCACGAGTTCGCCAACCGGATGCACACGCTGGCCGGGCTGCTGGAACTCGGCGAGCACGAGGCGGCGTTGGACTACGCCGTCGAGCTGAGCCGAAACGAGGCCGCGCCCGCCGAGGGGGTCCGGGACCGGATCGCCAACCCGCTGATGGTCGGGCTGATCGTGGCCAAGACCACGGTGGCCGCCGAGCGCGGGGTGCGGATCGTGCTGGACGAGCAGTCGCGGCTCGGCGAGCAGCCGGGCCACCTGCGCCGTCTGCTGACCGTCACCGGCAACCTGTTGGACAACGCCGTGGAGGCCGCGCAGCGGGAACCGCGGGGCGAGGTACGGCTGAGTCTGGTGGAGACCGAGCAGGCGATCACGCTGCGGGTCGCCGACAGCGGCCCGGGCATCCCGCCCGGGGCCGCCGAGAAGATCTTCGAGGACGGCTGGTCCACCAGCCCGGACCGCGGCACCGCCCGGCGCGGCCTTGGCCTGGCCCTGGTCCACCGCCTGGTGCAGCGGCACGGCGGCTCGATCACCGTCAGCGAGGGCCCGGGGGCGGTCTTCACCGTCCGCTTCCCGCTGCCCGACCACGACCCGGCGCCGCTCGGCGCGGCCCTCACCGCCGAGTACAGCACCGTTGAATACCGCACCGTCGCCCCCAGCGTCCTGGAGGGAGCCCCGTGATCAGCACCCTGGTGGTGGACGACGACTTCCGGGTCAGCGCCATCCACGCCGCCTACGTCGGCCGGGTACCCGGCTTCGAGGTGGCCGGCCAGCGCACCAGCGTGGCCGGCGCGGTCGAGGCCGTCCGCGAACTGCGCCCCGACCTGTTGCTGCTCGACGTCTACCTGCCGGACGGCAGCGGCCTGGACGTGCTGCGCACGCTGACCGCCGACGGCTCCGGCAGCCGCCCGGACGCGCTGGTGATCACCGCCGCCCGCGACCTGGCCTCGGTGCGGGCCGCCATGCAGCTGGGCGCCACCGGCTACCTGGTCAAGCCCTTCGGCTTCGCCGTCCTCGCCGAGCGCCTGGACGGCTACCGTGAGCTGCGCGAGCGGATGGCCGCACTGGCGGACAGCGCAGAGAACGGCCAGGCCGAGGTGGACGCGCTGTTCAGCGCGGTGCGCCCGGCCGCCTTGCCGGCCGTCCCGGCGAAGGGGCACTCGGCGCCGACCCTCTCAGTGGTGCTGGCCGCCGTGCGCAGTGAGCCGGGGGACCTGTCGGCCAGCCAGGTCGCCGAGCGGACCGGCGTCTCCCGGGCCACCGCCCAGCGCTACCTCTCCTACCTGGTCCGCGAGGGCCTGGTCCGGCTCGACCTGCGCTACGGCACCACCGGACGCCCCGAGCACCGCTACCGGAGCGCAGCGCGCCCGTCGGCCTGAGCGCGCCCGTCGGCCCGAGTGCGCCCGTCGGCCCGAGTGCGCCCGTCGGGCTGAGCGCGGGCGCCGGCCCCTGAAGATGACTCAGGGTCAGCTCCGGTGCTGCTCAGGGTCGTTCCCCGATGAACCCGGCGGACTCCCGGCAACAGACTGGGGCTCATGCGAACCGAACCCCAGCAGCCCCGCCGAAGCCGACTCGCGATCCTCGCCGCGCTGACCGTGCTCGCGGTCGGCTGCGCCTCGGTGCCGGCCTTCGCCGCCGCAGGCGACACGGCAGCCAGTACGGCAGGAATCACCGCGGGCCGTCAGTACGACGGCCCGGAGCACGCGCGGCGCGGCACCATCGTCTGGGTCCAGCCGATCGACCGGCTCAGCCAGGCCGAGGCCGCCCAGCAGATCGCCGACCGCGGCTACAGCGGCCCGGCCCCACGGTTCGGCGTCGACAACTACCGGGTGCTCTACCGCACCGTCGACCCGCAGGGGCGGCCCACCACCGCGAGCGGCCTGGTCAGCCTGCCCGAGCGGGACCAGCGCGCGTTGAGCACCGTGGTCTACGAGCACGGCACCACCGCCGCCAGGAGCCAGGCACCCTCCGCCTCGGGCACCGACCAGGCCGATGCGGTGCTGTTCGCCGGCGCCGGCTACGCCACCGTGGCACCCGACTACCTGGGCCTGGGCAGCGGCCCCGGCCCGCACCCGTACGCCGACACGGTCTCGGAGGCCACCGCCTCCGTCGACCTGCTGCGCGCCGCCCGCGACCTCGCCCACCGGCACGGACACTCGCTGGAGCGCGGCGTGCAGGTCACCGGCTTCTCCCAGGGCGGCCCGGCCGCGATGGCGCTCGGCCGGGCCCTGCAACAGGGCGTCGACCCGCACTTCGAGCTGGTCTCGCTGGCCCCGATCAGCGGCCCCTACGACGCCCAGCACGCCGAGGCGCCCGCCGGCCTGGTCGACGACACCCTGCGCGGACGCGACACCAACTACTACTTCGGCTACTGGCTGACCGCGATGAACCGCGAGCACCACCTGTACGACAGCCCCTCGGAGCTCTTCCAGGCGCCCTACGACCAGCAGGTCGAATCGCTCTACGACGGCAGCCACACGGACGCCGAGATCTTCGCCGCACTGCCGGACGACCCGCGCGCGTTCCTCACCCAGCACGCGATCGACTGGGCGCTGCACCCCACCGGCGAGCTGCTGCGCGCCTTCCGGGCCAACGACACCACCTGCACCGACTGGGTGCCCGAGGTCCCGGTGCAGCTCTTCGCCGCCGACGGCGACAAGGACGTGGCCTACCCCAACTCGGAGCACTGCTTCCAGGCGCTGAGCGAGCACGGCGCGCAGGTGACGCTGACGGACGTGGGGCCGGTGGAGCACTCGCCGTCGCGGCGCGCCGCACTGCCGCAGGTGGCCGCCCTCTTCGCCGAACGGCTGCCGGCCTGAGCCGGCCCGCCCGGCAAGATCGATGAGCAAGATCGGCGCGCAAGATCGGCGCGCAAGACCCAGAAGCAAGTGCCGTGAACAAGAGCCACCAGAAAGGCTTGAGGGCCCCGGCAGACTCGCCGGGGCCCTCAGGCGGGTTCGCTGCTACGGCCGCCCCATCTGGGTGGGCCAGTAGCCGCGGTTGAGCGTGGAGATCCGCACCGTGGTGCCGGGGTGCGCCGCCTCGACGTACTTGTTGTTGCCCAGGTAGATCGCCGCGTGCTGGATCCCGCGGGCGCTGCCGTCGGGGGACCAGAAGATCAGGTCGCCACGGCGCAGCTGGCCGGCGCTGACCGGGGTGGTGGCCTGGTACTGGTCGTTGGCGACCCGGGGCAGGGAGGTGCCGGCGCGTCGGAAGGACTGCTGGATCAGGCCGGAGCAGTCGTAGCTGTCCGGGCCGTTGCCGCCCATCACGAAGGGCTTGCCGATCTGGGCCAGGGCGAACTGGACCGCGGTCTCGACGTCGCCGCGCGCGGTGGCCGGGGCCTCGGCGCCGCTGCTGCTCGGACTGCTGCTGGTGGCGGTGCCGCCGGAGCCGATCCGGTTCAGGTAGATGTCGCGGTGGGCGGTGTAGCGCCATTCGCCGCTGCTGTTGCGGAACCAGTAGACCGAGCCGTCCCAGCCCTGGTGCAGGCCGCCGGCACTGGTGTCGGGGCTGTCCTGGTCGTCCGAGTCGGCGTCGTCCGAGGCGGCGGCGTCGTCCGAGCTGGCGGTCTCGTCGGCGGAGGCGTAGTCGCTGTCCTCGCCCGACTGGTCGTCACTGCCGTAAGTGTCGCTGTCCGAGGTGTCGTCAGTGGCCTGGCTGTCGTCAGTGGCCTGGGCGTCCTCGGTGGTCTGGCTGTCCTCGTTCGCCCGGGTGTCCTCGGTGGCCTGCTCGGTGGCCTCCTCGCTCTGGACGGGATCGTCGGCGACCACCAGCCCCGGCTGGGCGGCGGTCGGCGCGGCCTGGGCGAGGCCCGCGCCGAGGACGATCGAGCCCGTGCCCGCGACGATCGCGGCGGCCAGGCCGAGCCGGTGGCGAAGTCGCCCCGGTCGGCAGGCGGGGGCCTGGGCAGAGGAGAGCTGCTGCGGCTGATCGGCAGAGTTCAGATCCGGCATCATTTCCGGTGCTTCCTTTCGTGCGCCCGGCCGGGCGGCCGGATCGGCGGAAGCGGCCCCGTGACGGGGGCTCGCTCCGCGCTGCACTGCGGCCTCCGGACGCAGCCGGAAGCCGGGTTCGTGGGTGGTCCCACGGCCGCCACGCTAGGCACCGACGCGCGACCGCGGCCCACTGGAGTGCGCCGAAGGGGGGTGCACGCTCGGTGAGGAAGGCCGCTGCCAGGGCGGCATTCGGTCGTAGGCTGGAATGAGTCCGCCGGGCCGTCCACCGGTCCGGCAGGGGGACGACGGGGGCCGCGCCGACGGGCGCCGCGGGCGGGGCCGCGCAGAGCCGCGGTGCGGGTTCGTCCGGCCGGTCACGAGCCGAGACAGAGGTGCCCCATGTCCGTCGTGATGACCCTGCACTGGCCGGAGATCACACCCGAGCTCTACGAAGCCGCTCGAACCGAGGTCCACTGGGAGGACGAGCTGCCGGACGGCGCGCAACTGCACGTCGCCTGGTTCGCCGAGGACGGTTTCCGCGTGCTCGACGTCTGGGACAGCCGGGAGGCCTTCGAGCGGTTCGTCACCGAGCGGCTGAACCCGGTGGTGGTGGGCAAGTTGGGTGCCACCACGGCGCCCTCCGTGACCTACGCGCCGCTGCACCGGCGCTTCATCGCCCCCGGCGTCACCGGGTCGAGTTCCTAGCAAGCCGAAGCCGGAACTAGAGCGCCGTCACGGTGCGGACGTCCATCCGCACCGGGGTGGCCGGCGCCTTGCCGCAGCTCTCCGAGCGCGGGGGCTCGCTGAGTGCGCGGGCCACCTCGACCTGCCAGGCCCGGCCGTCGCTGTGCGTCACCCGGCAGCGCCAACCGCCCTCGGGCGAGTCCTCCTGAGTGACCGTCAGGGCGTCGGCCGCGTGTTCCCCGGTCAGTTCGCGGACCGCGTGCTCGGCCGCCTGGCCGGGCCGGTCCCAGCAGGAGCGGCCGCGTGACCAGGGCAGGGCGGTGCGCCCGGCGGCGGTGGCGGCCAGCACCTCCTTGGCGGCGGTGTCGGTCAGCCGCCCGTAGGCGTACCCGTAGGGCAGCACCAGCATGGTGGGGGAGAACCGGTGTCCGCCCAGGTGGGTCACCTCCCAGACCTCACTGTGCCCGGCGGCGGCCAGCTCGGCGGCCAGCGGGCGGCCGAGCAGCGCGCAGCAGCGGTCGCGGCGGCCGTTGGTGCACACCAGCGCGATCGGGCCGCCGGCGTGCGCGCTGCCGAAGCCCCCGTGGTCCCCGGCGCCCAGGGCGGCGAAGTCCAGCTCCAGCAGGGCGGCCGGATCGAGGGTCTCGGCCCGCCGGATCCAGCCCCGGCCGGGCACGGTGTGTGCCAGGACCACCTGGTGACCGGCCGTCGGCCGGTCGTCCGCATGCCGCCCGGGGCGGCGGATCAGTGCGATCCTCACGCCGGTCCCCGCGCAGGCGGCGTCCAGCGCACGACCCAACTCGGAGTCGAAGTGACTCTCGGTGAGCGCCTTCGCGCCCCATGGCCCGGACTGCTCGATCAGCAGCCATGTCGTCGCGCTGGCGGCGGTGGCCGTCAGCGGCTCGGCCAGTTCGTTCGACAGATTCGTACACGTGATCATCGGGGTCACCCTACCGCCGCGGGACAGGGTGACCCGAGGCCATCAATCAGCTCGTACAGGTCGGGCAGCTCGTACAGGTCGGGCAGGTCGTACAGGTCGGGCAGGTCGGGCAGGCCGTGCGGGTCATCAGGCCGGCCCGGCCACCGCCGCGACCGGCGTGCTCACCGGGGTGCCCGAGCCGTCGCGGCGCGGGTCGCGCTCCGGCAGGGTGACCGGTGCGCCGGCCGCAGTGGCCGCCCGGGCCGGCGCGGCGCCCGCCCAGGCGAAGGCCAGCGCGTCCTCGCCGCGCAGGAACCGCTGGCAGCGCACGCCGCCGGTGGCCCGCCCCTTGCGCGGGTACAGGTCGAACGGCGTCACCTTCCAGCTGCTCTGCGCCTCGCCCGTGAGAGTCCCCGAGGCGCCCGCGACCGAGACCACCACGGCGTCTGCCGCCGGGTCCACCGCCGTGAAGGAGAGCACTCGGGCGCCGTCCGCCAGCTTGATCCCGGCCATGCCACCTGCTGGGCGGCCCTGCGGCCGGACCTGGCCCGCCTGGAAGCGCAGCAGCTGGGCGTCGCTGGTGATGAAGACCAAGTCCTCCTCGCCGGTGCGCAGCTCGACCGCGCCCACCAGCTCGTCGCCCTCCTTGAGCGCGATCACCTCGAACTCGTCCTTGTTGGCCGGCCACTCCGGCACCACCCGCTTGACCACGCCCTGCACCGTGCCGAGCGCCAGACCGGGGGAGGACTCGTCCAGCGTGGTCAGCGCGATCAGCCGCTCGCCGGCCTCCAGCTTGAGGAACTCGCTCACCTGGGCGCCGCCTGCCAGCGACAGCGCGGGCTGCGGCGGCAGCGCCGGCAGGTCGATCACCGGCAGCCGCAGCACCCGGCCGGCCGAGGTGACCGCGCCGACGTCCGCCCGCGCCGTGGCCGGCACCGAGGAGACGATCACATCGTGCTTCGAACGGCTCTCACCGACGTCACCGGCGGGGAGCGGTTCGCCGTCCGCCGTGCGGGCCAGCAGGCCGGTGGAGGAGAGCAGCACCCGGCACGGGTCGTCCGCCACCTCCAGCGGCACCGACAGCGCAGCCGAGGCCACCGCGCCGGCCTCCAACAGCACAGTGCGCCGCTCGGTGCCGAACTGCTTGGCCACCGCCGCCAGCTCGCCCGAGACCACGCCGCGCAGCTTGCTGTCCGACTCCAGGATCTCGGTCAGCTCGGCGATCTCGGTGGTCAGCTTGGTCTGCTCCGCCTCCAGCTCCACCCGGTCGAAGCGGGTCAGCCGGCGCAGCGGAGTGTCCAGGATGTACGCCGTCTGCGTCTCGGACAGCGAGAAGCGCTCCATCAGGCGCTCCTTGGCCTGCGCCGCGTTGTCGCTGGACCGGATCAGCGCGATGACCTCGTCGATGTCGACCAGCGCCACCAGCAGGCCCTCGACCAGGTGCAACCGCTCCTGGCGCTTGCGGCGGCGGAAGTCGCTGCGCCGCCGGACCACCTCGAAGCGGTGGTCGACATAGACCTCCAGCAGCTCCTTGAGGCCCATGGTCAGCGGCTGGCCGTCCACCAGCGCCACGTTGTTGATGCCGAAGGTCTCCTCCAGCGGGGTCAGCTTGTAGAGCTGCTCCAGCAGGGCCTCCGGCACGAAGCCGTTCTTGACCTCGATCACCAGCCGCAGGCCGTGCTCACGGTCCGTCAGGTCCTTGACGTCCGCGATGCCCTGCAGCTTCTTCGCGTTGACCAGGTCCTTGATCTTGCCGATCACCTTCTCCGGGCCGACCGTGAACGGCAGTTCGGTGACCACGATGCCCTTGCGCCGGGCGGTGACGTTCTCGATCGTCGCGGTGGCGCGGATCTTGAAGGTGCCGCGGCCCGTCTCGTACGCGTCCCGGATGCCCGAGAGGCCGACGATCCGACCGCCGGTCGGCAGGTCGGGGCCGGGGATGAAGCGCATCAGGGTGTCGAGGTCGGCCGTCGGATGCTTGATCAGATGCCGGGCGGCGGCCACCACCTCGGACAGGTTGTGCGGCGGCATGTTGGTCGCCATCCCGACCGCGATCCCGGTCGCGCCGTTGACCAGCAGGTTCGGGAAGGCGGCCGGGAGCACCACCGGTTCCTGCTCGCTGCCGTCGTAGTTCGGCCCGAAGTCGACCGTGTCCTCGTGGATCGACTCCACCAGCGCCATCGAGGCGGAGGTCAGCCGCGACTCGGTGTAGCGCATCGCGGCCGGCGGGTCGTCGTTGCCCAGCGAGCCGAAGTTGCCGTGACCGTCGATCAGCGGCACCCGCATGGAGAACGGCTGGGCCATTCGCACGATCGAGTCGTAGATCGAGGCGTCCCCGTGCGGGTGCAGCCGGCCCATCACCTCGCCGACCACCCGGGCGCACTTCACGTGCGCGCGCTCCGGGCGCAGGCCCATCTCGTTGGCCTGGTACAGGATGCGCCGGTGCACCGGCTTGAGGCCGTCCCGCGCGTCCGGCAGGGCCCGGGAGTAGATCACCGAGTAGGCGTACTCCAGGAAGGAACCCTGCATCTCGTCGACAACGTCGACGTCGAGGATCCGCTCCTCGAAATCTCCGGGCGGCGGGGTCGGCGAACTGCGGCGGGCCATCGCGGCGGGGCTCCCTTGCGTCTGTGAGCTCTGGGGTACGGCGCCCCCCATTGTGGACCCTCGCGCTGACACTCCCCGCCAGCGCGTTGCGCCGGTGGCGAACGTCCCACAAGCGCGGGCACAACCCGGCACGGTACGCGTTGGACCACAATGGGGGCTGCAACGCCCCGACGATCACCCCCGAGTTCGAACGACGGGAAGGACCCGAGCGCATGGCCAACCCGGCCGCCACCTCCACTGGAGGCATCGCCATTACCGAGCACCGCCTGGCCAACGGCCTGCGGGTGGTGCTCTCCGAGGACCACCTCACGCCGGTGGCCGCGGTCTGCCTCTGGTACGACGTCGGCTCCCGCCACGAGGTCAAGGGCCGTACCGGGCTGGCGCACCTCTTCGAGCACCTGATGTTCCAGGGCTCCGCCAACGTCTCCAACAACGGCCACTTCGAACTGGTCCAGGGCGCCGGCGGCTCGCTGAACGGCACCACCAGCTTCGAGCGCACCAACTACTTCGAGACCATGCCGGCCCACCAGTTGGAGCTCGCGCTCTGGCTGGAGGCCGACCGGATGGGCTCGCTGCTGGCCGCCCTCGACGAGACGTCCATGGAGAACCAGCGCGACGTCGTCAAGAACGAGCGCCGCCAGCGCTACGACAACGTCCCGTACGGCACCGCCTTCGAGAAGCTCACCGCACTCTCCTTCCCCGACGGCCACCCGTACCACCACACCCCGATCGGCTCGATGGCCGACCTGGACGCGGCCACCCTGGAGGACGCCCGGACGTTCTTCCGCACCTACTACGCGCCCAACAACGCGGTGCTCTCGGTGGTCGGCGACATCGACCTCGAGCAGACCATCGCCTGGGTCGAGAAGTACTTCGGCACCATCCCCGCCCACGACGGCAAGCAGCCGCCCCGCGACGGCAGCCTGCCCGAGGTGATCGGCAGCGAGATCCGCGAGCTGGTCGAGGAGGAAGTCCCCTCCCGCGCCCTGATGAGCGCCTACCGGCTGCCGCAGGACGGCACCCGCGAGGCCGACGCCGCCGACCTGGCGCTCACCGTGCTCGGCTCCGGCGAGTCCAGCCGCCTCTACAACCGGCTGGTCCGCCGCGACCGCACCGCCGTCTCGGCCGGCTTCGGCCTGCTGCGCCTGGCCGGTGCCCCCTCGCTCGGCTGGCTGGACGTCAAGTCCTCCGGCGAGGCCACCATCGCGCAGATCGACACCGCGGTCGACGAGGAACTCGCCCGCTTCGCGGCCGACGGCCCCACCACCGAGGAGCTGGAGCGGGCCCAGGCGCAGATCGAGCGCGAGTGGCTGGACCGGCTCACCACGGTGGCTGGCCGGGCCGACGAACTCTGCCGCTACGCCGTGCTGTTCGGCGACCCCAAGCTGGTCAACGGCGCACTGGACCGGGTGCTCGACATCACCGCCGAGGAGGTCCGCGCCGTCGCCGCGGCCCGCCTGCGACCCGACAACCGCGCGGTGCTGGTCTACGAGCCGGTCTCCGCTTCCACCGACGAAGAGGAGGACGCCGCGTGACCTCCGCAGTCCCCACCATGACCTTCCACCCGCAGCCGCAGCCGGGCACCCCCACCCCCTGGGCCTTCCCCGCGCCGCAGCGCGCCACCCTGGCCAACGGCCTGACGGTGCTGCACTGCGACCGCCCCGGCCAGCAGCTGGTCGCCGTCGAGGTGCTGGTCGACGCCCCGCTCGCCGCCGAGCCGGACGGCCTGGACGGCGTCGCCACCATCCTGGCCCGGGCCCTCAGCGAGGGCACCGACACGCTCACCGCCGAGGAGTTCGCCGGCGAACTGGAGCGGGCCGGCGCCACCCTGGACGCGCACGCCGACCACCCCTGCATCCGGGTCGTCCTGGAGGTCCCGGCCTCCCGCCTGGAGCGCGGCCTGACCCTGCTCGCCGACGCACTGCGGGCCCCCGCGCTGCCCGCCGACGAGATCGAGCGACTGGTCGCCAACCGGCTGGACGAGATCGTCCACGAGCAGGCCAACCCGGCCCGGCGCGCCGCCAAGGCGCTCTACGCCGAACTGTTCGCCGCCGAGGACCGGCTCTCCCGCCCGCGCTCCGGCAGCGCCGAGACCGTCCAGCGGATCGACCGGGCCGCCGTCCAGGCGTTCTACGCCGCGCACGTGCGCCCCGCCACCGCCACCCTGGTGATCGTCGGCGACCTCACCGGCGTGGACCTGCCCGCACTGCTGGAGTCCACCCTCGGTCGCTGGAACGGCGAGAAGGCCGAGCCCAGCAGCTCCGCCCCGGTCAGCGCCGACGACCGCGGCCGGGTGGTCATCGTCGACCGGCCCGGCTCGGTGCAGACCCAGCTGCTGATCGGCCGGATCGGCCCCGACCGGCACGACCCCGCCTGGGCCGCGCAGATCCTCGGCACCTACTGCCTGGGCGGCACCCTGACCTCCCGACTGGACCGGGTGCTGCGCGAGGAGAAGGGCTACACCTACGGCGTGCGGGCCTTCGCCCAGCCGCTGCGCTCCAACGCCGAGGGCTCGGGCCGGGCGCTGCTGGCGATCAGCGGCTCGGTGGACACCGAGTCCACCGCCCCCGCGCTCGCCGACACCTGGACCATCCTGCGCACCCTGGCCGCCGAAGGGCTCACCGACGGTGAGCGCGAGGAGGCCGTGCAGTTCCTGGTCGGGGTCGCCCCGCTGAAGTACGAGACGGCCGGCTCGGTCGCCGCCACCCTGGCCGACCAGGTCGAGCAGCACCTGGCCGACGACTTCCAGGCCGAGGTCTACCGGCAGCTGGCCGAACTCGGCACCGCCGCCGCCACCGAGGCCGTGGTCGCCGCCTTCCCGACCGAGCAGCTGGTCACCGTGCTGGTCGGCGACGCCTCGGTGATCGCCGAGGACGTCAAGGCGCTGGGCATCGGCGAGGTCACCGTCATCAGCAACTGACGCCGCATCAGCAGGCCCGGCGGGTGCGCCCGTCGGGCCTGCTTTTTATTTCCTTGCGCGCCGTGGCCGATCCATGGGTAGATATCGCCACCTGAGAGATTCGGAAAGGAGGACGGTCACCATGCGGGTCGAGCAAACCGGTAGGCGAACTGACGCCCGACGCTCCCCGAGGCCGTCCTGCCCTGCCGTCTCCGCCTGAGGCCCTTCACGGCCTGCCCTTTCTCTCCGTTTCTCTCCGTTTCTCTCCCTTTCGCTTCCCGAGCCACGCCGGACGCTTCGCGTGGCAGTTCTACCCTGGATCTGTCGACCTTTGGGGGTCAGTTTCACCATGTCGTACACCGAGGTACCCGGCGCGCGGGTCCCCATCCGGATGTGGGCCGACCCGGCCACCGTCGAAGGCGCGGCCATGCAGCAGCTGCGCAACATCTCCACCCTGCCCTGGCTGCACGGCCTGGCCGTGATGCCCGACGTCCACCTCGGCAAGGGCGCGACCGTGGGGTCGGTCATCGCGATGAAGGGCGCGGTCTGCCCGGCGGCGGTCGGCGTGGACATCGGCTGCGGAATGAGCGCGGTGAAGACCTCGCTCAACGCCCGCGACCTGCCCGACGACCTGAGCCGGCTGCGGTCGAAGATCGAGCAGGCGATCCCGGTCGGGCGAGGGCTGCACAGCGAGGCGGTGGACCCGTCCGGGCTGCACGGCTTCGCTGCTGCGGGCTGGAGCGACCTGTGGGACCGGTTCGACGGTGTGGCGTCGGACGTGAAGTGGCGCCGGGAGCGGGCGATGCAGCAGATGGGTTCGCTTGGATCAGGAAATCACTTCATCGAAGTATGTGTTGATGAGACCGGCGCGGTCTGGCTGATGCTCCACTCGGGCTCCCGCAACATCGGCAAGGAGCTGGCGGAGCATCACATGACCGTCGCCCGTTCGCTCCCGCACAACCAGGGCATCGTCGACCGCGACCTCGCGGTCTTCATCGCGGACACCCCGCAGATGAACGCCTACCGCAACGACCTGTTCTGGGCGCAGGAGTACGCCAAGTACAACCGCGCGGTGATGATGGCGCTCTTCCAGGACGCGGTGCGCAGCGAGTTCCGGCGGACCAAGGTCACCTTCGAGCCCGTGATCAGCTGCCACCACAACTACGTGGCGGAGGAGCGTTACGAAGGCGTCGACGTCCTGGTGACCCGCAAGGGCGCGATCCGCGCGGGCTCCGGTGACCTCGGGATCATCCCCGGCTCGATGGGCACCGGCTCCTACATCGTCCGCGGCCTGGGCAACCCGGCCTCGTTCAACTCCGCCTCGCACGGCGCCGGCCGCAAGATGAGCCGGACCGCGGCGAAGAAGCGGTTCACCACCCGCGACCTGGTCGAGCAGACCAAGGGCGTGGAGTGCCGCAAGGACGCCGGTGTGGTGGACGAGATCCCGGGCGCGTACAAGTCCATCGAGAAGGTGATGGAACAGCAGCGGGACCTGGTCGAGGTGGTCGCACACCTCAAGCAGGTGGTCTGCGTGAAGGGTTGAGCGGGAACCGTCCGCCTCATTCGCGCTGCCGGAGCAGCAGGGTGACGAAGCCGAAGGTGCCCTGGTAGCCGCGTAGCCAGCCGGTGCGGTGGTCGGCGGCGCGTTGGGCGGCCTGGGTGGCGTCGGGGTCTTCGGGGTGGTCGAGGGCCCACTCGGCCAGGGAGCCGGTCCAGCTCCACTCGTAGTCGTCCAGTTCGCTCTGGCTGCTCTGGTGGCCGTAGACCGGGACCCAGCCCTCGGCGGTGACGCGGTCGACCAGGGTGGGCAGGTCGTCGAAGTCCTCCCGGGTCGCGCCGCCGAAGCCGTCGAGGGTGGCCTGGTCGGGCGCGCGCTGCCAGTAGCCCTCGCCGACCAGGACCTGTCCGCCGGGGGCGAGGTGGCGGCGGGCGGCGGCCAGGGTGGGCAGCAGTCCGTCGAAGGCGTGCGTGGCGCCGACGCAGAGCACCAGGTCGTAGGGGTGCGGCGCGGTGAACTCGGCGGCCGGCCGGTGGTGCAGGCCGAGCCGGCGGACCACGCCGAGTCGCTCGGCGCTCTCGCGCGCCTGGGTGAGCCCGCCGGCGTCGATGTCCACCCCGTCGGCGGTCAGGCCGGGATGCGTGGCCAGCGCTCGCAGCAGCCAGGCCCCCTCGCCGCAGCCGAGGTCCAGTACCCGTTCGTCCCCGCGCCGAACGGCCCGCCGGAGCAGGGTGGCCACGCTCTCGTCGCTCAGCGGGGCGGCGATCGGGTGGTGGGTGTGGGCGAGGCGGGAGATCTTCTGGCGGTCCATCCCTCCACCATGGCAGCCGGTCGGGCGGTCTGGGAACCCGATTACTGCACCGGCTGAACCGTCGTCAGCTCCGAGGGCGCGGGGGCGGGGCCGGTGACGGTGCCGCCCCCGCGATCGCAGGTCGGTCTCAGGCCGCGGGCAGCTCGTCCAGTCCGTTCTCGACCATCTTGGCCAGCCGGTCCAGCGCGGCGTCGGCCTCGGGCGCGTCGGAGGCCAGCACGACATCCTCGCCGCCCTCGGCGCCGAGCGCCAGCAGGCCGAGCATGGAGGCGGCGTTGACCGGGGCGCCGCCGGCCTTGGCGATGGTGACGGGCACGCCGAGGGCGGCGGCCGCCCGGACGAAGACGGAGGCGGGACGGGCGTGCAGGCCCTCGGGCCAACCGATGGTGACGCGGCGCTCGGCCATGAGACGTGCCTTTCAGGTGGTGCTGCTTGCAGACATGTTGTCTAGACCATTCTGACACGACGGCCCAGAAACGAGTTCCACCCTGTCGCGCCCGCACACCGGGCGCCATCCGGCTCGCCGCCGGATAGCCTGGCGCCTGTGGAGCACCCCGCAGACGTCGACCAGCCCGGTTATCCCCAGCACTGGGAGGCCGACATCCTGTTGCGCGACGGCGGCACCGCGCGGATCCGGCCCATCGTCCCGGCCGACGCCGACCGTCTGGTGGAGTTCTACGCCCAGGTTTCCGACCAGTCGAAGTACTTCCGGTTCTTCGCCCCCTATCCCCGGCTCTCCGCCAAGGACGTCCAGCGCTTCACCCACCACGACTTCGTCGACCGGGTCGCGCTGGCCGTGGTGGTCCGCGACCGCTTCATCGCCACCGTCCGCTACGACCGGATCGACGAGCACGGCCGCCCGTCCACCACCGGCACCGACGCCGAGGTGGCCTTCCTGGTCCAAGACGCCCACCAGGGCCGGGGCGTGGCCTCCGCGCTGCTGGAGCACATCGCGGCCGTCGCCCAGGAACGCGGCATCCGCCGGTTCGTCGCCGAGGTGCTGCCCGAGAACCGCAAGATGACCAAGGTCTTCACCGACGCCGGCTACACCCAGAAGCGCAGCTTCGCCGACGGCGTGGTGCACCTGGAGTTCGACCTGGAGCCCACCGCCGCCTCGCTCGCCGTGATGCGGGCCCGCGAACACCGCGCCGAAGCCCGCTCGGTGCAACGGCTGCTGACGCCCCGTTCGGTCGCGGTGATCGGCGTCTCCCGCACCGAGCTCTCGGCCGGCCGCTCACTGCTGCGCGCCGCGCTGGGCAGCGGCTTCACCGGACCGGTGTACGCGGTGAACAGCCGGGCCCCCAAGGGCACCGAGCTGGAGGGCGTGGAGCTGCACCGCTCGGTGCTGGAGATCCCCGGACCGGTGGACCTGGCGGTGATCGCGGTGCCCGCCGAGGCCGTGCCCGCCGTGGTCGCCGAGTGCGGTGCGCACGGGGTGCGCGGACTGGTGGTGGTGACCGCCGGCTACGCCGAGACCGGACCGGCCGGCCGGGACCGGCAGCGCGCCCTGGTCCGCCAGGCCAGGGCAGCCGGCATGCGGGTGATCGGACCGAACGCCTTCGGCCTGCTCTCCACCGCTCCCGAGCACCCGCTCAACGCCTCGCTCGCCCCGCTGCTCCCCGCGCCCGGGCGGTTCGGGATCTTCTGCCAGTCCGGCGCGATCGGCGTGGCCCTGCTGGAGGCCGCGCACCGCCGCGGCCTCGGCGTCTCCTCCTTCGCCTCGGTCGGCAACCGGGCCGACGTCTCCGGCAACGACCTGCTGCAGTACTGGGAGGAGGACCCGGCGACCGAGGTGGTGCTGCTCTACCTGGAGTCCTTCGGCAACCCGCGCAAGTTCACCCGGATCGCCCGCCGGCTGGCCACCACCAAGCCGATCGTGGTGGTCAAGGGCGCCCGGCACACCGGCAGCCTGCCCCCGGGCCACGCCGTCCCGCCCACCGCCAGCGGCCTGCGCGACGCCACCGTGGACGCGCTCTTCCAGCAGGCCGGGGTGATCCGGGTCGAGACCATCACCGAACTCTTCGACACCGGCGAGCTGCTGGCCCAGCAACCGGTGCCGGCCGGCGACCGGGTCGCGGTGGTCGGCAACTCCGACTCGCTGGGGCTGCTCACCCACGACGCCTGCCTGAGCGCGGGCCTGCGCCCGCGCCCACCGGTGGACCTGACCACGGCCGCCACCGGCGAGCACTTCCGGGTCGCACTGGAGACCGCGCTCAGCGACAACGCGGTGGACGCGGTGATCGCGGTGGCCATCCCGCCGATCACCACCTCCACCACCGGCTTCCTGAGCGACGAGCCGCTGGCCGCCGGCGACCCGGCGATCACCGAGGCGCTGCTGGCGGCGGCCGCCACCGCCCACCGGCGCGGCAAGCCGCTGCTGCTCACCCACCTCGCGCTGACCGACCTGCCCGCCGCGCTGCGCACCGCCGAGCACGCCGTCCCGGCCTTCCCGGCTCCCGAACGCGCGGTGCGCGCCCTGACCCACGCCGTCCACTACGGCGCCTGGCGGCGGACCGCGGAGGCCGCCGAGCAGACCGCCCGGGTCCCCGAACTCGACCGGATCGACACCTTGGCCGCCCGCACCCTGGTGGAGTCCGCCCTGGACAGCCGCACCTCCCACCCGTCGCCCGCCACCACCCTTGCTCGAGGCGCTACGCGCCGCACCTTTCGTGCCCGCACCCAGCCGGGTGGCGCCCGGTTCACCCTGCCCGAGGAGCAGACCGCCGCGCTGCTCGCCCACTACGGCATCGACGTGCAGCGCGCGCTGCCCGCCGCCGAGGAGGAGCAGGCGGTGCGTGCCGCCGCCACGCTCGGTTACCCGGTCGCCCTCAAGGCCACCGCCGCCCACCTGCGCCACCGCCCCGACCTCGGCGGTGTGCGGCTCGACCTGACCGAGGAGGACGGGCTGCGCCGCGCCCACCGCGAGCTGTCCGCGCTGCTCGGCGGCGCCGCCCGGGCCGAACTCGTGGTGCAGAAGATGGCCGCGCGCGGGGTGGACACGGTGATCGGGGCCGCGGTGGACCCGGCGGTCGGCGCGATCCTGACCTTCGGGCTGGCCGGCGCCCCGGCCGAGCTGCTCGGCGACCTCGGGCACCGGTTGATCCCGGCCACCGACCTGGAGGTGGCCGCGCTGGTCCGCGAGGTGCGGGCGGCTCCGCTGCTGTTCGGCTGGCGCGGCGCGGCGCCGGTGGACACCGCCGCCCTGGAGGAGCTGCTGCTGAGGGTCTCCCAGCTGGTCGACGACCTGCCCGAGGTGGCCGGGGTGGACCTCGAGCCGGTGGTGGTGGCCCCGCACGGCCTGGCCGTGCTGGGGGCCAGGATCCGGCTCGCACCGCTGCCGGTCCGCAGTGATCTGGGCCCGCGCAGCATGAGCACCCTGTAACCTTCCTGGGTTGCGCCTTGCCGCTCCCGGCGGTAACGGCGCAGTCCAGCCCGCCGCCTTGGCGGGGCATGCCAGGATGGAGTTATGGCCAAGACCGGTACCACCACCACGCAGGACCTGCGCTCCGCGATCGAGCGCAGCGGCTACTACCCCGCGCTGGTGTCCGAAGCGGTGGAGTCCGCGGTGGGCCCCGAGCCGATCACCTCCTACCTGGTCCACCAGGAGACCACCTTCGACGCCAACGAGGTCCGCCGGCACGTCACGGTGCTGGTGCTGACCGCGACCCGGTTCGTGGTGAGCCACACCGACGAGCAGGCCGCCGACGCGTCCAGCCCGGTGCCGTACGCGACCACGTCCACCGAGAGCGTGCGGCTGGACCGGATCGGCTCGGTGGTGCTGAGCCGGATGGTGGCCAACCCGGAGACGTACACCCCCGGCACGCTGCCGCGCGAGGTGGTGCTGACCATCGGCTGGGGCGCGGTGCAGCGGATCGACCTGGAGCCGGCCGGCTGCTCCGACCCGAACTGCGAGGCGGACCACGGCTACACCGGTTCGGCCACCGCTGACGACCTGTCACTGCGGGTCAGCGAGGCGGGCGACGGCCCCGAGACGGTGGGCCAGGCGCTGGTCTTCGCCCGGGCGCTGTCCGAGGCCACCATCAGCAGGGTCTGAGGCCTACCAGCGCATGATGTCGCACGCCTACGACCACGACGGCTTCGAGCTGCTCGACCCCGCCGACGCACCCGCCCCCGGCTACGGCGGCGGCTCGCTCAGCGACCTGCTGCCCTCGGTGGCGGCGGGCCTCGGTGTGCCCGGGTTCACCAGCACCCTGCCGCTGGCCCCGGCCGACCGGGTCTGCGTCTTCCTGGTGGACGGCCTGGGCTGGGAGCTGATCCGCCGGCACCCCGAGTACGCGCCGTTCCTGAACTCGCTGCTGCCGAGCTCGCTGGGCGGCGCCGGCCGCCCGCTGACCGCCGGCTTCCCGTCCACCACCGCCACCTCGCTGGCCTCGGTGGGCACCGGCCTGCCGCCGGGCCTGCACGGACTGGCCGGGTACACGGTGGCGATCCCGGGCCAGAACCAGCTGATGAACCAGCTGCGCTGGCAGCCACCGGTGGATCCGCACAGCTGGCAGCCCTACCCGACGGTCTTCGAGCGGGTGCACGCCGCCGGCGTGGCGGCCAGCCAGGTCTCCTCGCCGCTGTTCGCGCAGACCCCGCTGACCCGGGTCGCGCTCTCCGGCGGCGAGTTCCTCGGCCGTACCACCGGTGAGGAGCGGATGGACCTGGCGGCCCGTCAGCTCGCGGCCACCGACCGGGCGCTGGTGTACACGTACGTCAGCGAGCTGGACGGGATGGGCCACCGGTACGGGGTCGACTCGGACGAGTGGCGGATGATGCTCGACACCGTCGACCGGCTCGCCCGGCGGCTGGCCGAACAGCTGCCGCCGCGCTCGGTGCTGTACGTCACCGCCGACCACGGCATGATCGACATCGCGCCCGAGGACCGGATCGACTTCGACGAGGACTGGGAGCTGAGCGCGGGCGTGGCCCTGCTCGGCGGCGAGGCCCGGGCCCGGCACGTGTACGCGGTGCCGGGGGCGGCCGCCGACGTGTTCACGGTCTGGAGCGAGGTGCTGGGCGACCGGATGTGGGTGGCCACCCGGGACCAGGCGATCGAGGCCGGCTGGTTCGGCCCCTCGGTGGACGACCGGGTCTACCACCGGATCGGCGACGTGGTCGCCGCCGCCCGGGACGACGTCGCGGTGATCGCTTCGCGCAGCGAGCCGGGGGAGTCCGCGATGACCGGGCTGCACGGCTCGATGACCCCGGTGGAGCAGCTCGTCCCGCTGCTCGAAGTCCGTCCCCGATAGTCCCGACAAGAGAGGCTCTCGCCCCACCCATGGCTGAACTGGTGTTCTTCTCGGGCACGATGGACTGCGGCAAGTCGACCCTGGCACTGCAGATGAACCACAACCACGCGGCCCGCGGCCGGCAGGGGATCATCTTCGCCCGGCACGACCGGGCCGGCGCCTCGACCATCTCCAGCCGGCTCGGCCTGCGGGCCGAGGCGGTCGAGGTGACCGACGGCTTCGACTTCCAGCACTACGTGGTGCAGCTGCTCTCGGCCGGCGGCAAGGTCGACTACCTGATCTGCGACGAGGCCAACTTCTACACCGCCGAGCAGGTCGACCAGCTGGCCCGGGTGGTCGACGAGCTGGGCATCGACGTCTTCACCTTCGGCATCACCACCGACTTCCGCACCCGGCTCTTCCCCGGCTCGCAGCGGCTGATCGAACTGGCCGACCGGGTCGAGGTGCTGCAGGTCCAGGCCCTGTGTTGGTGCGGGGCCCGGGCCACCCACAACGCCCGCACGGTCGGCGGAGTCATGGTGGTCGAGGGCCCGCAGGTGGTGGTCGGCGACGTCGCGGTCAGCGAGCACGAGGTCGGCTACGAGGTGCTCTGTCGCCGTCACCACCGCCGCCGGCTGACCGCCGCCACCGCCCGCGCGGCCACCCTCTCGCCGGACGTGCTCCCCTTCGAACGGAGCTAGGGCCTGTCCCGCTGCGGCCTCAGGGCAGCGCCACCACGGAGAACCGGCCGCCCTCGGGGTCGGCCAGCCGGGCCACCCGTCCGTACGGCGTGTCGTGCGGCGCCACCAGCAGTGCGCCGCCCAGCTCCCGGCACTGGCGGACCGTCAGGTCCACATCGGCGACGGCGAAGTAGATCCGCCAGCGCGGCGGGCCGTCCCGCAGGTCGGTGGTCTGCCTGATCCCGGCCACCCGGTGCCCCTCCACCAGCAGGGTGGCGTCCTCCTCGCCGCGGGCCACCGCCGAGGGCTCGGCCGCCACCACCGCGCGCTCGAAGACCGAGCCGTAGAAGGTGGCGGCCAGCGGCTCGTCACTGGTCACCAGCTCGCTCCAGACCGGGGCGCCAGGCTCGCCGACCACCTCCCAGCCGAGGTGCTCCTGCCCCTCCCAGAGGCCGAAGAAGGCACCCGACAGGTCCGCCGCGACGGCGAGCCGACCGGCCCGCTCGCTCTGCAGCGGGCCGACCGCGACCGTGCCGCCGAAGTCGCGCACCCGGGCGGAGGCCTGGTCGGCGCTGTCCACGGCGAAGTAGGTGGTCCACTCGGTGGGCAGGCCCGGCTGCTCCGGGGCCAGGCCGATCCCGGCCACCTTGGCCCCGTGCAGGGTGGCCCGGACGTACGCGCCCAGCTCGGCGGGCCCCGGGGTGAAGCTCCAGTCCAGCAGGGGTCCGTAGAACGCCTTGGCCCGTTCGAGATCATGGACCAGCAGACTCACCCAGCAGGGTGATCCGTGCGCCACCCGGACCTGCACCGCAGTCATCGCCGACCTCCTCGCAGGGGTACCCGGCCCGGCGGCACGGGTCCCCGGGGCGATGCTCCCATCTGCTCGGGCGACACACCGGACGACGGCGCGGACATCATGGCAAAGAGCGCACAAAAGTCAGGTGGCCGCAACTTGATGAGCGGCTGAGGCAGCAGAATGGCCGTCATGGACAACACCTCTCCGTTGATCTCCGTCGAGGAGCTGGCCCAGGCGCTGACCGGCGACCGGCCGCCGGTGCTGCTGGACATCCGCTGGCAGCTGGGTGGGCCGCCCGGGTTCGAGGACTACACGGCCGGCCACCTGCCCGGCGCGTACTTCCTGGAACTGGACCGCGAGCTCTCGGCGCCCCCCGGCCCGCCCGGGGTCGGTGGCCGCCACCCGCTGCCCGACCCGGAGGCGCTGGGCACCGCGCTGCGCCGGGCGGACGTCAGCGCCGACCGCCCGGTGGTGGTCTACGACTCCGCCCCCGCGACCGCCGCCGCCCGCGCCTGGTGGCTGCTGCGCTGGGCGGGCCACACCGACGTGCGGGTGCTGGACGGCGGCTTCAACGCCTGGCAGGCCGCCGGCCTTCCGGTGACCACCGAGATCCCGGCCCCCGGTGAGGGCGACTTCAAGCCGGTCCCCGGCCAGCTGGCCACCCTGGACAAGGAGGCCGCGGCCGAGCTGGCCCGTACCGGTCTGCTGCTGGACTCCCGGGCGGCCGAACGCTACCGCGGCGAGGTGGAGCCGATCGACCCGCGGGCCGGGCACATCCCGGGCGCGGTCAGTGCGCCGACCTTCGAGAACAACACCGCGGACGGGCACTTCCGGCCGGTGGCCGAGCTGGCCGAGCGGTTCCGCGCCCTGGGCGCCGACGAGCAGCCGGTGGTCGGCGTGTACTGCGGCTCGGGCGTGACGGCGGCGCACAACGCACTGGCGCTGGAGCTGGCGGGGTATCAGGTGGCGCTCTACCCGGGCTCCTGGAGCGAGTGGTCGAGCGACGAGGCCCGTCCGGTGGCCACCGGCCCGGAGCGCGGCTGATCCAGCGGCGGCGGCCACCCCGCTCGGGGTGGCCGCCAAAACGCTGGTCCTACTACTACTCCTACTCCTGCTTCTTGCGCCGACTGCCGAAGACGATCTCGTCCCAGCTCGGCACGGTGGCCCGGCGTCCGGGGCGCACCCCGTCGGCCTCGGCCTGCCGGTCGGTGGTGCCGACCAGCCGCTCGCGGTGCGGGGCGACCGCCCGCGGCATCAGGATGTCCGCGTACGCGGAGCCGGCGCCGACGGCGGGAGCCGCCGCCGCTGCGGCCGCAGGCTCCTCGACCTCCTGGCCCTCCTCCACCGGGGCGGCCTCGATCGTCGCCGGACCCACCGTCAGATCGCCCCGGAAGGCCGGGACCACGTCCAACAGACTGGTCAGCGAGTCACGCGACTCGGCGGTGGCGGCGACCTCCCGCGCCTCGCGGGCCGGCAGCCGGTCCGGTGCCGACATGATCCGGTCGGCCGAGGGCCGCTCGATCATCGGGCGGTGCGGGCGGTCCTGGGGGAGCCGGGCGATCCGCGGGATGAACGGGAAGACCGACTCCTCCTCGCGCTCGACGCTCTCGCCGATCAGCGCGCGGGCCTCGTCGTCGTTCGGCTGGACCAGGCGGCGCGGCGGGTCGTACGTCCAGCTCGCGGTGCGGCCCTCGCCGTCCGAACGGTAGGAGAGGACGACCTCCCAGGTGCCGTCGTCACGGCGCCAGGAGTCCCAGCGCTCGGTGTCCTTCTCGGCGGCGCGCAGCACCAGGCGCTCGGCCACGGCCTCGCCCAGCTGCGGACCGGTGGACTCGCCGGGGCGGCGGATCGGGGTCTTGCGGGCGCGCTCGGCCATGAAGGCGCGCTCGGCCAGCACCGGGCCCTCGAAACGGCGCACCCGGTCCACCGAAATGCCCGCCGCCTGGGCGACCTCCTCGGCGGAGGCGCCGGCTCGTATCCGGGCCTGGATGTCGCGGGGGCGAAGGTGGCTCTCGACCTCGATCTCGATCTGGCCGAGGCGCGGACGGTCACCGCGAATGGCGGCGCGCAGGCGCTCGTCGATCGGGAGGGTGTACTCCGTACTGTCGGCAGCCTTGAGCACCAGCCGTGTGCCGTCGTTGCTGACGGCCACAACCCGCAGTTCGGGCACGGTTACCTCCCGGGTGGTGCCTGCCGACGTCACCTGCGTCGCTGCTCCCGTACTGAGTGTGGCCTGCCCACTGTCGACTTGCCACAACCTTGCAGAGTTCTCCGGCGTGTCGGACTTCCGCCCGGTTACGCCGCTGTGGCACGGTGGCCTGTTCGCGTCATCCGGTGACGCCGCGTCAGGACCTCCCGGCCGTTCCCCGCACGTGGATGTGGAGCGACGGTTCGGGTCAAGCGCCGCCGTGCGTGTCCGCTCCTGCGGCCGCCGTTCCGATTGCCGGTGGAAAGGCAGTCGAGAGGATGACCGAAGGCTCAGACTCCACGAACAGTACTCCATTCGTGGCATCCACAGGGGCGGCTCGCCGCTCAAGTCTCCCGCGATTCACGGGAATCTCAAGAGCGGGGACTCCATTGGCGGACCGCCGATCAGCTGACGGTGATCATCTTCACATATATCGACTGGAAAGAACTGGATTTTCGACCCTTGTGTCCTTCTATGTGCACAATGGGCGCTCCTATCGGATGGACTGATGAACCGAAGGACCGCCTGTTGGGCGGACCTGACGAGATATCGAGGACTTGGCGAGGGACGGATGCCCGAGAAGACGAAGCGGCCGACGAGCGGTCGGCGGATCGATCTGAGCGTCACCCAGGTCGCCGCCAGCGCACTGGCCGCGGTGGTCGGCGCGGTGCTCGCCTCGGAACTCGGGGTCTACGGGACGGTGATCGGCGTGGCGGTGGTGAGCATCGGCGCGACCACCGGCGGTGCGGTCTTCCAGCACCTCTTCAAGCGCACCGGCGAGCAGCTGCGGGAGGCCACCGACCGGGGGCCCGGCAGTTCGCTGAACGAGTTGCGGCAGGTGGCCGCCACCGACACCGCGCCGCTGCCGGCCGCCTGGCGCCCCGACGCGCCGCCCAGCAGCGCCTGGAACGTCTCCCCGGCGCGGCGGGCCGGGAAGCGCCGGGGCTGGAGGACCTGCGCGGCGCTCTCCGGACTGGTCTTCGTGCTGGCGATGACCCCGATCGTGGTCACCGAACTGGTCGCCGGCAAGACCATGCACGCCATCACCACCGGCCAGGACGGTGGCGGCACCTCGGTGGTCCCCGGCAGCGGCGGCAAGGGGTCCACCCCCGCGCCGGCGCGCAGCAGCGAGCAGGGCGCGCCGCCGAGCCCGCCCGCCTCGGACAGCGCCACGCCCAGCCCGAGCCCCTCGACCAACCCGTCGACCAGTCCTTCGCCCAGCCCGTCGTCCAGCCCGTCGGCCAACCCATCGTCGAGCCCGAGCCCGAGCGGGACGCCCAGCCCCGGTCCGTCGCCGAGCGCGCCGCCCACGCCGACACCCACCCCGAACGCGGCCACCGGCACACCCTCGGACCCGGCCACCGCGCAGGCGCCGCCCGCCGCGTCCGGCACGCCGTCGCCCTAGGCTCCGCCCGCTAGTCGCCCAGCACCCGGCGCAGGTACCCGTTGGCGAACCGGCGCTCGGGGTCGACCCGGTCGCGCAGTGCGGTGAAGTCGCCGAAGTGCGGGTAGACCCCGGCCAGGTACTCGGCGTCGCGGGTGTGCAGCTTGCCCCAGTGCGGGCGGCCCTGGTGCGCCGTCATCAGCTGCTCGACGGCGGTGAAGTAGCCCTGCTCCGCAGTGCCCCGGTAGAGGTGGACGGCGATGTAGACCGAGTCGCGCCCGTTCGCGGTGGAGAGCCACAGGTCGTCGGCGGGGGCGCAGCGCACCTCGACCGGGAAGCTGATCTGCCAGTCGCTGCGCTCCACCAGGCGCTTGAGCTCGCACAGCACCGTGGTGGCCGCCTCGCGCGGTACGGCGTACTCCATCTCGATGAAGCGGACCTTGCGCGGGCTGGTGAAGACCTTGTACGCCAGGTCCGTGTAGGTCCGCTCGGACCAGGCCCGGCTGGCCACCGCCGCGATCGCCGGGATGCTCTTCGGGAACGCCCGGCCGATCCGGCAGGCGCCCTCCCAGACGGTGTTGGACAGGAAGTCGTCCTCCAGCCAGGCCTTGAACGGCGCCAGCGGGGCGGCCGGGCCCTGGCTCCGGTTGTTGCGCTTGGTGCTGCAGCGGTCGGTGTGCGGGAACCAGTAGAACTCGAAGTGCTCGTTGACGCCGGTCAGCTGCTCGAAGTCGCCGAGCACCTGCTCGAAGCCCATCGGCTGCTCGTGGGCGGTCAGCAGGAATGCGGGTTCGACGCCGAAGGTGATCGCGCTGATCACGCCGAGCGCGCCCAGGCCCAGCCGGGCGCCCTGGAACAGCTCGGGTTCCTCGGTGGGCGAGCAGCGGTGCACGCTGCCGTCGGCGAGCACGATCTCCAGGGCCTTGATCTGCGCGGCCAGCGAGCCGGAGTCGCGTCCGGTGCCGTGGGTGCCGGTGCTGGTGGCGCCGGCCACCGTCTGCACCTCGATGTCGCCCATGTTGGTCAGCGACAGGTCGGCCGCCGCCAGCAGCCGGTTGAGCTGGGCCAGCGGCAGTCCGGACTCCACCGTGACGGTTCCGGCCTGGCGGTCCAGCTCACGGACGGCGGTGAGCGCCTCGGGGCGGACCAGCACGCCGTTGTCGGCGGCGGCGATCGCGGTGAAGGAGTGCCCGGAGCCGACCGCCTTGACGGTGCGGCCCTGCTCGCCGGCCTGCTTGACCACCGCGGCCAGCTCCTCGGCGGAGCCCGGCGTGACCATCTGGCTGGGCTCGGCGCTCTGGTTGCCCGCCCAGTTGCTCCAGCGGCCGTCGGTGACGCTAGCGGGCATGCGTAAGCCTCCTGCGAGAGTGCCTTACCAGTGGGTAGGGAGCCTAGTCACCGGCTTCCCACAGGTCTACGCCCGTGGGGCGGCCATCCCGCCCGATGAGCAGCCCGCCCACTGGTCAGTCCGTCCACTGGTCAGTCCGTCCACGGAGTCAGGGTGTCACCGAGACGGCGGGCGGTGCCGGGACCCGCGCTGCCGGGCGCAGCCAGCGTCCGCCGGCGAGCGCGACCAGCAGGGCGAAGACGCCGGCCGCGAGCGGGACCCGGTAGCCGGCCGCGGCGCCGGCCGCGTCCACCACCAGGCCGGCCAGCGAGGAGCCGCCGGCCACGCCGAGGGCCAGTCCGGTGGTGGTCCAGGTCATCCCCTCGGTCAGCTGGGAGGCCGGGACCAGGCGCTCCACCAGGCCCATCGCGGTGATCATCGTCGGGGCTATGGAGAGTCCGGAGAGGAAGAGCGCGCCGCCGACCGCGACCAGCCCGAGCGTCCCGGAGCACCAGGCGGCCGCGAGCACCAGCGGTAGCATGCTGACCGCCATCACGCCGACGCCGGCCTGGAACCGGTGGGCCGCGGTGCCGCGCGGGCGCAGCGCGCCGAACACCACCCCGGCCAGTCCGGAGCCCAGCGCGTAGACCGCGAGCACCAGGCTGGAGGCGGCGGTGTGCTGCTGGGCCTGGGCGTAGGCCACGGTGACCACCTCGACCGAGCCGAAGATCGCCCCGGTGGCGACGAAGGTCAGCACCAGCACCCGGAGCCCGGCCGAGCTGAGCGCCGACCCGCCGGAGCGGCGGGCGGCCGGGTGGACCGGCGGTTCGGTGCTGCGCTGCGCGGTGAACAGGGCGACGCCGACCGCCAGGAAGATCCCGGCCAGCAGCACGCCGGCCTCCGGGAAGACCGAGGTGGCCAGGCCGATCGACAGGATCGGGCCGACGATGAAGATCACCTCGTCGACCACCGACTCCAGCGCGTACGCGGTGTGCAGCTTGGAGGCGTCGGTGCGGTACAGCAGCGCCCAGCGGGCCCGGACCAGCGCGCCGGTGCTCGGCATGGTGCCCATGCCGATCGCGCACAGGAAGAACGTCCAGTCCGGGGTGCCGGCCTGGGCGCAGAGCAGCATCGCGATGGTGGCCAGCACCGAGATCGCGGTGGCGGGCCGGGCCACCCGGCGCTGTCCGTACCGGTCGACCAGTCGGGAGACCTGCGGTCCCATCGCCGCCGCCGCCAGCGCCATGGTCGCCGAGACCGCGCCGGCCACCCCGTAGGAGCCGCGCAGCTGGGAGAGCATGGTGACGACCCCGATGCCGGTCATCGAGATCGGCAGACGGGAGAGGAAACCGGTGGCCGAGAAGGCCAGGCTGCCGGGTGCGGCGAAGATCTGGCGGTAGCTGGACAGCACGGTTTCTCCGGGGACAGGAACGGCGTAAGGAACATGGCTTGCCATGACAGCTTACGAAGTTTGGCAATCGGAATAAACCGGACAGCTTCCCGGGGCCCTGCCCGACCCGCCGACCCGGCAGTGGCAGGATCAGAGCCATGGCTGACTCGACTGCTGGGGGCCCCGCCCCCTACGACGCCCTGCTGCTGCTCTCCTTCGGCGGTCCGGAGGGCCCCGAGGAGGTGGTGCCGTTCCTGGAGAACGTCACCCGCGGCCGGGGCATCCCCAAGGAGCGGCTGGTCGAGGTCGGGCAGCACTACTTCCTGTTCGGCGGCGTCAGCCCGATCAACGCCCAGAACCGCGAGCTGTTGGCCGCGCTGCGCAAGGACTTCGCCGAGCACGACCTGGAGCTGCCGGTCTACTGGGGCAACCGGAACTGGGCGCCCTACCTGGTGGACACCCTGCGGGAGATCGCGGACGACGGCCACCGCCGGATCGCCGTGCTCGCCACCAGCGCGTACGCGGGCTACTCCGGCTGCCGCCAGTACCGGGAGAACCTCGCCGACGCGCTCGCCACGCTGGCCGCCGAGGGTCGGCCCGAGCTGACCGTCGACAAGCTGCGGCACTTCTACAACCACCCCGGCTTCGTCGAGCCGATGATCGAGGCCACCCTGGCGGCGCTGGCCGAGCTGCCCGCCGAGGTCCGCGACAGCGCCGAGCTGGCCTTCACCACCCACTCGATCCCCACCGCGATGGCCGAGACCTCCGGCGCCCCCGACGACCCGGCCCGGGGCACGCCCGGCGGCGCGTACGTCGCCCAGCACCTGGACGTGGCCGCACTGATCGCCGCCGCCGTCGCCGAGGCCACCGGCGTGGCCGAGCGCCCCTGGCAGCTGGTCTACCAGTCCCGCAGCGGCGCCCCGCACATCCCGTGGCTGGAGCCGGACATCTGCGACCACCTGAGCGACCGTCAGGCCGCAGGCGCGGCAGCGGTGGTGATGGTCCCGATCGGCTTCGTCTCGGACCACATGGAGGTCAAGTACGACCTCGACACCGAGGCCACCAACAAGGCCGCCGAACTGGGCCTGCCGGTGGCCCGGGCCGCCACCGTCGGCGCCGACCCGCGGTTCACGGCGGCGGTGCGCGAACTGCTGCTGGAGCGGGCGGCGGCCGAGCGCGGGCAGGCGGTGCGGCGCTGCGCCCTGGGCAGCCTCGGCCCCAGCCACGACGTCTGCGCGGTCGCCTGCTGTCCCAACCCGCGGGCGCCCCGCCCCGCCGCTGCCCAGGTCTGACCCACCACTCACCCAAGGAGCGCACCGTGCCGGACCAGACCCTGCTGGACGAGTTGCTCGCCCTCGCCCTGGACGCCGCCCGGGAGGCCGGCGCACTGCTGCGCGACGGCCGCCCGGCCGACCTCGGTGTGGCGGCCACCAAGAGCAGCCCGGTCGACGTGGTCACCGAGATGGACCTGGCCTCCGAGAAGCTGATCGTCGAGCTGATCACCGGCCGCCGCCCGCGGGACGGCTACCTCGGCGAGGAGGGCACCGAGCGGCCCACCGAGAGCGGGGTGCGGTGGATCGTCGACCCGCTCGACGGCACCGTCAACTACCTGTACGGACAGCCCAACTGGGGTGTCAGCGTGGCCGCCGAAGTGGACGGGGAGGTGGTGGTCGGGGTGGTCGCGGCACCGGTCAGGCGCGAGCTGTTCCAGGCGGTGCTGGGCCGTGGTGCCCAGCTGGACGGGCGCCCGATCGGCACCCGCCCGACCCCGCCCTGGGGGCAGGCACTGGTCGCCACCGGCTTCAACTACGTGCAGCCGGTCCGGGTGCACCAGGCCGAGGTGCTGCACCGGCTGATGCCGGAACTGCGCGACATCCGACGTGGCGGGGCGGCCGCGATCGACCTGTGCGACCTGGCGGCGGGCCGGCTGGACGGCTACTACGAGCGCGGCCTGGCGCCCTGGGACCTGGCCGCCGGCGGCCTGATCGCCCGCGAGGCCGGCGCGCTGACCGGCGGCCGCCCCGGCGCCGCGGCCTCCGGCGAGCTGGTGGTGGCGGCCGCGCCCGGCGTCTTCGAGACGCTGCAGGCCCGCCTCGAGGAGCTGGGCGCCTGGCACGACTGACGGGGCGTCAGCGGACGAGGCCGTCAACGGACGACGAAACCCCGGCGCGGGAAGAGCGCCGGGGTTTCGTCACGTGTAGTGGGCCGGTCGACCGGCCCGGGAGAGGAGCGCCTCGTCGGGCGGGCGCTGGGTCAGGCGCTGCGGGGCAGCGAGAGGACCGGGTCGACGCCGTGGTCGGCGGCAATCCGGCGCAGGTCTTCCAGTTCGGACTGTTCGACCTCGGCCAGGAACTCGTCCCCGGACTCAAGTGCACGGTGCAGATCCTGCTCGGCGTTCCTTATGCGCTGCAGGATTCCGGCGGTGAAGGCGTCCATGCGGCAGACCCCCTTACGGTGTCGGACGTGCGCGGTCGAGCGTTCAACCGGTTGGGAGGGCGGTGTCCAGCGGCTGTGCCCGACCGGTCGGCTGGCTCCGGTACGGACGATCGCTGCGGCCGAGGGCCGCGCCGTGGATTGTTGCTGACCCCCATCCGGTGCGGATGAACGCGCGGGCGGGTGGGTGCGACCGCCTGACGGCGTGATCGCGGGTGTGCATTCGTCCTCCCCAGCCATGCGGCGGGGAAACCTCCGACCCGGCAGAAACCGTGGAAAGTTGCCGCCGTCACATTCGCAGGTCGCCCGAAACCGCTGCTCGAGGGGGTCACTGCCCGCTGTCCAACTGGTGACTTACCGCTGCTTTACCGGCCCACGAGGCAGGATGGAGGGACCGTCGGAGTCGCAGGCCCGCGTACGGGACCTTTCCGATCCCGCGGCGCGTGCCCCAGAGAAGGGACAACCGCTGTGCGGGTTCTTGTCGTCGAGGACGAGCAGCTGCTCGCCGAAGCCGTGGCCACCGGCCTGCGCCGGGAGGCCATGGCCGTCGACGTGGTGTACGACGGCGAGGCCGCGCTGCAGCGGATCGCCGTCAACGACTACGACGTGGTGGTACTCGACCGTGACCTTCCGCTGGTGCACGGCGATGACGTGTGCCGCAGCGTGGTCGAGCAGGGTCTGGCCACCCGGGTGATCATGCTGACCGCCTCCGGCGACATCAGCGACCGGGTCGAGGGCCTGGAGATCGGCGCCGACGACTACCTGCCCAAGCCGTTCGCTTTCAGCGAACTCGTCGCCCGGGTCCGGGCGCTCGGCCGGCGCGCCACCGTTCCGCTGCCACCGGTGCTGGACCGGGCCGGCATCACCCTGGACCCGGGCCGCCGCGAGGTGCTGCGCGACGGCCGCTCGATCCAGCTGGCACCCAAGGAGTTCGCGGTCCTGGAGGTGCTGATGCGGGCCGGCGGTGCCGTCGTCTCGGCCGAACAGCTGCTCGAGAAGGCCTGGGACGAGCACACCGACCCGTTCACCAACGTAGTGCGGGTCACCGTGATGACCCTGCGCCGCAAGCTCGGCGACCCTGCGGTGATCGTCACCGTGCCCGGTTCCGGCTACCGGATCTGACCACCTCCCTGACCTCCACCTTGAGGGGACGACACTGATGACCACCCCGCCCACGCTCGGCGGGCCCTCCGGCAGTTCCCACGCCGTGCCGCCGCGTCCGGGACACCCGCCGCGCCCCACCGCGCCGCCACTACCGGCCGAGCACCAGCACTACCGGCCCGGTGACGGCCTCGGTTGGCTGCCGTTCCGCCCGACCATCCGGATCCGGCTGACCCTGCTGTACGGCGGGATGTTCCTGATGGCCGGGGTGCTGCTGCTGCTGATCATGTACGTGGTGGTCCGGCAGGCCTTCCAGGACACCACGCTGCCGACCATCAACATCGACCGCGGTGTGACCGGAACGATCAACGGCGTCCCGGTGACCGGCGACGAGTTCAACTCCTACCTGCGCAACGCCCAGACGGCGAACGCGCACAGCGAGCTCGACACACTGCTGCGCAAGTCGCTGACCATCCTGGTCGCGCTCGCCGTGATCGCCTTCGCGGCCGGCTACGCGATGGCGGGGCGGGTGCTGCGCCCGCTCGGCCGGATCACCCGCGCCGCCCGCGAGGTGGCCAGCTCCGACCTGCACCGCCGGATCGAGCTGGACGGCCCCGACGACGAGCTCAAGGAGCTCGCCGACACCTTCGACGACATGCTCGACCGGCTCGACCGCTCCTTCGACTCGCAGCGCAAGTTCGTCGCCAACGCCTCGCACGAGCTGCGCACCCCGCTGGCGATCAACCGCACCCTGCTGGAGGTGCAGCTCTCCGACCCGGCCGCCTCGCCCGACCTGCAGCAGCTCGGCAAGACCCTGCTGGCCACCAACGAGCGCAGCGAGCAGTTGGTGGAGGGCCTGCTGCTGCTGGCCCGCAGCGACAACGAGCTGCTCGACCGCCGCCCGGTGGAGCTCTCCGAGGTCGCCTCCCGGGCGGTCGAGCAGACCCGCGCCGAGGCCGGCAACCGTGAGGTGGAGATCCGCACCATGCTGAACCCGGTGGCGGTCTCCGGCAACGGCGTGCTGCTGGAGCGGATCGCGCTCAACCTGCTGCAGAACGCGGTGCGCTACAACCTGCCCGACGGCTGGGTGGAGATCAGCACCGCCACCGGCCCGGGTGGGCTCGGCGAGCTGGTGGTCAGCAACACCGGGCCGGTGGTGCCCGGCTACGAGTTGGAACACATCTTCGAACCCTTCCGCCGGGTCAAGGGTGCCGATCGCACCCGCAGCGACAAGGGCGTGGGCCTCGGTCTGTCGATCGTCCGTTCGGTGGTCCGGGCCCACGGCGGCGCCATCGAGGCCGTACCTCGCCCCGGCGGTGGGCTGACCATGCGGGTACGAATCCCCGGAGCCTGACCCGTCGAAGCCATTCCAGGCGCCCCGTGCACGCCCCTCACCTGCGGGAAGGAGCGGACCGGGGCGCTTGTCTTTTGCGGCCGAATGAACTTACGCTGCCGTAACCTACGCTGCCGTAAGGTACGGAAGCGTAAGTGCCGCACTCGCTAGTGACGCATTCGCACGTGTCCCGTCCGTCAGGAGCCACCGTCGTGACCCTCGCCCCCGCCCAGCGCACCGGCTCGACCGCCTGGACCGATGCCCGGCTGATCCTCGCCCTGGAAGAGGTCGTCGAGGCCGAGCTCAACCGGCACCTGAAGGTGGCCAAGGAGTGGATGCCGCACGAGTACATCCCGTGGAGCCAGGGGCGGGACTTCGACGGCGTGCTCGACGGTGAGGCCTGGGACGTCGCGCAGTCCAAGGTGACCCCGCTCGGCCGGATCTCGCTGGTGGTCAACCTGCTGACCGAGGACAACCTCCCCAGCTACCACCACGAGATCGCCACCATGTTCGGCCGGGAGGGCGCCTGGGGGACCTGGGTGCACCGCTGGACGGCCGAGGAGGGGCGCCACGGCATAGCCATCCGGGACTACCTGCTGGCCACCCGCGCGGTCGACCCGGTGGCCCTGGAGCGGGCCCGGATGGAGCACATGGCGGCGGGCTTCGAGTCCGACAACGCGCACAGCATGCTGCACTCGGTGGCCTACGTGGCCTTCCAGGAGCTCGCCACCCGGATCTCGCACCGCAACACCGGCCACTTCGCCGGCGACCCGCTCTGCGAGCAGCTGCTGGCGAAGATCGCCAACGACGAGAACCTGCACATGGTCTTCTACCGGAACCTGCTGCGGGCCGCGCTGGAGATCGCCCCCGACCTCGCCATGCAGGCCGTCCGCGACGTGGTGTGCGACTTCCGGATGCCCGGCCACGGGATGCCCGGCTTCGAGCGCTCCGCCGCGCAGATCGCCATCGGCGGCATCTACAACCTGCGGATCCACCACGACGACGTGCTGCAGCCGGTGCTGCGCCACCTGAAGGTGATGGAGATCGGCGGCCTCGGCCCGGCCGGTCTGCAGGCCCAGCAGGAGCTCGGGCTCTTCCTGGACGGCCTGGACGCGCAGGCCACCAAGTTCGACGAGCGGCAGGCCGCACTGCTGGCGCGGCGGGCCGCCAACGCCGAGCGCAAGGCGGGCTGAGCACGCACGGCGATGTGCAGGTTCCGGCCTTTTCGCCCGAAAAATGCCACACCGTGACGAAGGTCACATCCGCGACCTGTACACGTTCGGATGATCTCGTAGCGTGATCATCCGAGTGGCGTAATCCATTGCAGACGGTAGTCGGAACCGGCGGATCGGGTTCCGCTCCCGTGCGCCGTGAATGCGCCTCCTACCTGCGCCGGGGCGCCCTGGTGCAAGTGCCTGCCAGGGCGTACCATCACCTTCCGTATTCGACTGCAGAGGCTCACCCACCATTGGTGGCCACTGTCCGCAAGCCTGCCGAGGGCGGCTCGGAGCACCCGGTCGGGCCCGTCTCTGAGTGTCGATTGAGTAACAGGGCTTGAAGTAAGGCACAATCTCGGCCTCGGGTCGGGCACAAGACCGGCCCCTCATGCGTTACGTGCGCTGGAGATACCGCACACACCCAGAGGGGGAGAGCGAACAATGGCAACGGACTACGACACCCCACGCAAGACCGATGACGACCTCAACGAGGACAGCATCGAGGAACTGAAGGCGCGCCGGAACGACAAGTCGACCACCACGGTCGACGTCGACGATTTCGACTCGGCGGAGAGCCTTGAACTGCCCGGCGCCGACCTCTCCAACGAGGAGCTGTCGGTCCGGGTGCTGCCGCGTCAGGCCGATGAGTTCACCTGCATGAGCTGCTTCCTGGTGCACCACCGGAGCCAGCTGTACAGCGAGAAGAACGGCCAGCCGATCTGCAAGGACTGCGGAGCCTGAGCAGGGGCCGGACTCGGTCCGAGCCCGGTGGTCGCGGTGCCTGGCACCGTCACCGGCTCGGCACACCGTCCCGTCCGGCCCGGGCCCCCGTGCCGGAGGCTGATTCCGCGACCGCCCTCGCGGGCGCACTTGAACGGCGAAGGGGCGGTCCGTACCCACGGACCGCCCCTTCGCCGTTCGCGTCAGCCCCGATCGCTGCTCTGATCGCCGCCCCGATCGCTGCCCAGCGCGGCGGCCAGGCTCTCCGGGTCGCGGGTCGAGAGGTAGAGGTACGGCGTCGGGTCGGCCGGATCGGTCACCTCGACCCGCAGCGCGGTCCGCACGTAACTGCGCAGCAGCATGAAGGCGCGCGGATCGGCCTTCACCGACCGCCAGGCCACCGCCTCGGCGGCGTCCAGCGGCCGGGCCTCGCCGAGTGCCGAGAGCGGGATCCGGGCCTGGCCGGCCACCAGCGAACCCTGCACCACCCGGATCCGGGCACTGCCGTAGGAGCTCAGCGCCACCGCCCCGGCGACGAACCCGGTCAGCAGGCCGACCAGGGCGGGCACCGGGCCGAAACGCAGCAGGATCAGGCCCAGCGAGAGACCGGCACCGACCGGCAGCAGCCACCAGGAGCGGGGCGCGGTGAGGCGTTCGTCGTACATGCGGCCATTCTGTCCCAGGCCCGTTCGAAGCTGACCATTGCGTCTTAGCTACTCGTGAGTAGGGTCGACCCCGTGACCGCAGACACCACCCCCACCACCCCCACCACGCCGCCCCAGGACGCGACCGAACCGGTCCGCCACCCGGACGCGCCGGCTCCCGGTACCCCCCTCGGCTCGCACTACGTGCACTGCTTCGGCTGTGGCCCGCAGCACCCCGGTGGGCTGCAGCTGGACGTCCGGGCCGGCCAAGGCGTCGACGTCACCGCCGAGTTCACCGTCAAGCCGACGCACCAGGGCGGCCCCGGACTGGCCCACGGCGGCATCCTCACCACCGCCATGGACGAGACCCTCGGCTCGCTCAACTGGATCCTGCACACCGCCTCGGTCACCGGCCGACTGGAGACCGACTTCCTGCGCCCGGTGCCGGTCGATTCGGTCCTGCACATCCGCGCCTGGGCGACGGGCGTACACGGCCGAAAGCTCTACTGCGCGGCCGAGGGCCGCATCGGCGACCCCGAGGGACCGGTCGCGATCCGCGCCACGGCACTCTTCATCCAGGTGAAGCTGGAACACTTCACCACGCACGGTCGTCCCGAGGACATCAAAGCCGCTCTGGACGACCCCGACCTGTTCAAGCGCGCCAGAGCCTTCGAGGTGAATCCGTGAGTTCCACCGTCCGCCCTCCGGTCGACATCCTGATCCGGCGGCTCGACCCAGAGCTGCCGCTGCCCGGGTACGCCCAGCCGGGAGACGCCGGCGCGGACCTGTGCGCAGCCGTCGACGCCGACCTGGAACCGGGCGAGCGCACTGTCATTCCCACCGGCATCGCCATCGCGTTGCCGGACGGTTACGCGGCGTTCGTCCACCCGCGCTCAGGGCTGGCAGCGCGTTGCGGAGTTGCGCTCGTGAACGCCCCAGGGACGGTCGATGCCGGGTACCGTGGTGAGATCAAGGTGATCGTCGTCAACCTGGACCCGCGCGAGCGGGTCAGCTTCCGACGTGGGGACCGGATCGCTCAGCTGGTGGTCCAGCAGGTCGAGAAGGCCCGCTTCCACGAGGTGGCGGAACTGCCCGGGTCTGCACGTGCCGAGGGTGGGTTCGGGTCGACCGGTGGCCACGCAGCGGTTTAGCAAGCAGGTTCAGCGCAGGAGTTCTGTAAGCAGCGCAGCAGTTCCGTAAGCAGCACAGCAGCAGGTACGCGCAGGTATTTCGCATCGGTCTTGGACCGGGAAGGACAGTGACCGTGTTCCGTCGTCGCCACAAGAGCGAGGACGCTGTCGAGCAGCTCGCCGAGGACGCCATCAGCGCCGACGAGACGGCCGATGACGTCGAAGACCCCGCCGGCTCCGAGAGCGAGACTGACGTCGAGGAGACCGAGGAGACGGAGGAGGACCTCGCCGACCGCGTCGGTCTGCCCCCGGCCCCGCGGCCCGACGGCCCCTGGGACCACTCCGAGCTGGAGAGCCCCGAGGAGGGCCGGGTCGACCTCGGCGGTCTGCTGGTCCCCGGCGTCGAGGGCATGGAGCTTCGAGTGGAGGTGGCCGGCGACGCGATCGTGGCCGCCACCCTGGTGCTCGGCAACAGCGCCGTCCAGCTCCAGGCCTTCGCCGCACCCAAGTCCGAGGGCATCTGGAGTGAGGTCCGCGACGAGATCGCGGGCGGCATCCGCGCCCAGGGCGGTCTGGTCGAGGAGGAGGAGGGCCCGCTCGGCTGGCACCTCCGCGCCCAGGTGCCGGTGCAGCTGCCCGACGGGACGCAGGGTGTCCAACTGGTCCGCTTCGTCGGCTGCGACGGCCCGCGCTGGTTCCTGCGCGGCGTGATCTCCGGCCAGGCCGCGGTGCAGCCGGAGTCGGCGGACGTGCTGGAACAGGTCTTCCGGCAGACCGTCGTGGTGCGCGGCGAGGCGCCGATGGCGCCGCGCGACCCGATCGTGCTCAAGCTGCCGGAGGACGCCCAGATGGTGGCGGACGGCGGCGTGGGCTCGAGTGAGAGCGAGGGTTCTCGGTTCGGCGGCGAGGCACTGAGCCCGTTCTCGCGTGGCCCGGAGATCACCGAGGTGCGCTGACCGCGCTGCGGTAGACCCCACCGGCGTAGACCCCACCGGCCCCGGACAGCCTGGCTGTCCGGGGCCGGTTTGACTCTGCTGGACCTGGTGCGTAACGTTCTCCGAGTTGCCCGGACCGCCCTGAGCGGCGGCGAGTAAATCTGATGAGCGTGAAAATCGCGAGACAGAAACTCTGCTAGAGTCTGGGAGCGCCGAAAGCCGAAAGGCCGGAAGCAAAATGCGGAAAGCGAAGTGGAAAAGGCACTGAGCCGGACCTGATAAGCTTTACGAAGTAAGAACGCAGTAACACTGAAACGAATGCCCGGAGAGCTTGCGAGAGCGGCTTGAAGGAAGTGTCCGTTCCTTGAGAACTCAACAGCGTGCCAAAAGTCAACGCCAGATATGTTGACATCCCCGGCCTGGACCTTCTGGTTCGGGTTGGAGATTCCTTTTGAAGTAAAACACTAGCGAGGACGCAGTGCACGGGGTCGGCCTATTCCGCCGATTGTCGTGCCGCTCTGCGCGGGTGTCGACCCGATTACGGGAAAACATTCACGGAGAGTTTGATCCTGGCTCAGGACGAACGCTGGCGGCGTGCTTAACACATGCAAGTCGAACGGTGAAGCCCTTCGGGGTGGATCAGTGGCGAACGGGTGAGTAACACGTGGGCAATCTGCCCTGCACTCTGGGACAAGCCCTGGAAACGGGGTCTAATACCGGATATGACCTGGGACCGCATGGTTCTGGGTGTAAAGCTCCGGCGGTGCAGGATGAGCCCGCGGCCTATCAGCTTGTTGGTGGGGTAATGGCCTACCAAGGCGACGACGGGTAGCCGGCCTGAGAGGGCGACCGGCCACACTGGGACTGAGACACGGCCCAGACTCCTACGGGAGGCAGCAGTGGGGAATATTGCACAATGGGCGAAAGCCTGATGCAGCGACGCCGCGTGAGGGATGACGGCCTTCGGGTTGTAAACCTCTTTCAGCAGGGAAGAAGCGCAAGTGACGGTACCTGCAGAAGAAGCACCGGCTAACTACGTGCCAGCAGCCGCGGTAATACGTAGGGTGCGAGCGTTGTCCGGAATTATTGGGCGTAAAGAGCTCGTAGGCGGCCTGTCGCGTCGGATGTGAAAGCCCGGGGCTTAACCCCGGGTCTGCATTCGATACGGGCAGGCTAGAGTGTGGTAGGGGAGATCGGAATTCCTGGTGTAGCGGTGAAATGCGCAGATATCAGGAGGAACACCGGTGGCGAAGGCGGATCTCTGGGCCATTACTGACGCTGAGGAGCGAAAGCGTGGGGAGCGAACAGGATTAGATACCCTGGTAGTCCACGCCGTAAACGTTGGGAACTAGGTGTTGGCGACATTCCACGTCGTCGGTGCCGCAGCTAACGCATTAAGTTCCCCGCCTGGGGAGTACGGCCGCAAGGCTAAAACTCAAAGGAATTGACGGGGGCCCGCACAAGCAGCGGAGCATGTGGCTTAATTCGACGCAACGCGAAGAACCTTACCAAGGCTTGACATATATCGGAAACGGCTAGAGATAGTCGCCCCCTTGTGGTCGGTATACAGGTGGTGCATGGTTGTCGTCAGCTCGTGTCGTGAGATGTTGGGTTAAGTCCCGCAACGAGCGCAACCCTTGTTCTGTGTTGCCAGCACGCCTTTCGGGGTGGTGGGGACTCACAGGAGACTGCCGGGGTCAACTCGGAGGAAGGTGGGGACGACGTCAAATCATCATGCCCCTTATGTCTTGGGCTGCACACGTGCTACAATGGTCGGTACAAAGGGCTGCGATGCCGCGAGGCGGAGCGAATCCCAAAAAGCCGGCCTCAGTTCGGATTGGGGTCTGCAACTCGACCCCATGAAGTTGGAGTTGCTAGTAATCGCAGATCAGCATGCTGCGGTGAATACGTTCCCGGGCCTTGTACACACCGCCCGTCACGTCACGAAAGTCGGTAACACCCGAAGCCGGTGGCCTAACCCTTGGGAGGGAGCCGTCGAAGGTGGGACCAGCGATTGGGACGAAGTCGTAACAAGGTAGCCGTACCGGAAGGTGCGGCTGGATCACCTCCTTTCTAAGGAGCACATAGCCAGCTCGGAGCGAATGCCTTCGAGTGGTTGCTCATGGGTGGAACGTTGACTATTCGGCACACTGGGTGATGGTTCGTGAGTACTGCTTCGGCGTGGAAAGCGTTCTTGAGTCTGGTGTGTCGGGCACGTTGTTGGGTCCTGAGGGAACGGCCGTATGGTCTGAACCTCGAGGGTGCCGGTCCCACGGACAGTACTCGTTTTCGGGTGCTGTAGGTGGGTGTCTGGTCGTTGTTTGAGAACTGCACAGTGGACGCGAGCATCTGTGGCCAAGTTTTTAAGGGCGCACGGTGGATGCCTTGGCACCAGGAACCGATGAAGGACGTGGGAGGCCGCGATAGGCCCCGGGGAGCTGTCAACCGAGCTTTGATCCGGGGGTGTCCGAATGGGGAAACCCGGCAGTCGTCATGGGCTGTCACCCGCACCTGAACACATAGGGTGCGTGGAGGGAACGCGGGGAAGTGAAACATCTCAGTACCCGCAGGAAGAGAAAACAACCGTGATTCCGGGAGTAGTGGCGAGCGAAACCGGATGAGGCTAAACCGTATTGGTGTGAGACCCGGCAGGGGTTGCCGATACGGGGTCGTGGGAAAGTTCTTCAGTCGTCTGCCGGCGGCTGGGTGAGTCAGAAACCGTTGGTGTAGTCGAAGGACATGCGAAAGGTCCGGCGTAGAGGGTAAGACCCCCGTAGACGAAACATTAGCGGCTCACTTGAGCTTCTCCCAAGTAGCACGGAGCCCGAGAAATTCCGTGTGAATCTGGCGGGACCACCCGCTAAGCCTAAATATTCCCTGGTGACCGATAGCGGATAGTACCGTGAGGGAATGGTGAAAAGTACCGCGGGAGCGGAGTGAAATAGTACCTGAAACCGTGTGCCTACAAGCCGTGGGAGCGTCGTTGGTCTTCGGACCAGCCGTGACTGCGTGCCTTTTGAAGAATGAGCCTGCGAGTTTGCGGTGTGTAGCGAGGTTAACCCGTGTGGGGTAGCCGTAGCGAAAGCGAGTCCGAATAGGGCGTTTGAGTTGCATGCCCAAGACCCGAAGCGGAGTGATCTAGCCATGGGCAGGTTGAAGCGCGGGTAAGACCGTGTGGAGGACCGAACCCACCAGGGTTGAAAACCTGGGGGATGACCTGTGGTTAGGGGTGAAAGGCCAATCAAACTCCGTGATAGCTGGTTCTCCCCGAAATGCATTTAGGTGCAGCGTCACGTGTTTCTTGCCGGAGGTAGAGCACTGGATAGGCGATGGGCCTCACCGGGTTACTGACCTTAGCCAAACTCCGAATGCCGGTAAGTGAGAGCGTGGCAGTGAGACTGTGGGGGATAAGCTCCATGGTCGAGAGGGAAACAGCCCAGAACACCGACTAAGGTCCCTAAGCGTGTGCTAAGTGGGAAAGGATGTGGAGTCGCAGAGACAACCAGGAGGTTGGCTTAGAAGCAGCCACCCTTGAAAGAGTGCGTAATAGCTCACTGGTCAAGTGATTCCGCGCCGACAATGTAGCGGGGCTCAAGCACACCACCGAAGTCGTGTCATTCACAGAATACGTCCAACGACGCTGTGGATGGGTAGGGGAGCGTCGTGTTCCGGGTGAAGCGGCCGAGGAATCGAGTCGTGGACGGGATACGAGTGAGAATGCAGGCATGAGTAGCGATACAAGAGTGGGAAACTCTTGCGCCGATTGACCAAGGGTTCCTGGGTCAAGCTGATCTGCCCAGGGTAAGTCGGGACCTAAGGCGAGGCCGACAGGCGTAGTCGATGGACAACGGGTTGATATTCCCGTACCCGCTTTGAAGCGCCAACGCTGAACCTCTGAATGCTAAGGCCGTGAAGCCGGCCCGGAGTCTTCGGACAAAGGGACGTGGTGGAGCCGCTGATCCGACAGGGTAGTAGGTGAGCGATGGGGTGACGCAGGAAGGTAGTCCAGCCCGGGCGGTGGTTGTCCCGGGGTAAGGGTGTAGGACGCAAGGTAGGCAAATCCGCCTTGCATATAGTCTGAGACCTGATGCCGAGCCGATTGTGGTGAAGTGGATGATCCTATGCTGTCGAGAAAAGCCTCTAGCGAGTTTCATGGCGGCCCGTACCCCAAACCGACTCAGGTGGTCAGGTAGAGAATACCGAGGCGTTCGGGTGAACTATGGTTAAGGAACTCGGCAAAATGCCCCCGTAACTTCGGGAGAAGGGGGGCCGGAACTGGTGGAGGCACTTGCTGCCCGAGCTGGGGCCGGCCGCAGAGACCAGCGAGAAGCGACTGTTTACTAAAAACACAGGTCCGTGCGAAGCCGTAAGGCGATGTATACGGACTGACGCCTGCCCGGTGCTGGAACGTTAAGGGGACCGGTTAGCTTGGATTCGTCCGGGCGAAGCTGAGAACTTAAGCGCCAGTAAACGGCGGTGGTAACTATAACCATCCTAAGGTAGCGAAATTCCTTGTCGGGTAAGTTCCGACCTGCACGAATGGCGTAACGACTTCTCGACTGTCTCAACCATAGGCCCGGTGAAATTGCATTACGAGTAAAGATGCTCGTTTCGCGCAGCAGGACGGAAAGACCCCGGGACCTTTACTATAGCTTGATATTGGTGTTCGGTTCGGCTTGTGTAGGATAGGTGGGAGACTTTGAAGCCTTGACGCCAGTCTTGGTGGAGTCGTCGTTGAAATACCACTCTGGTCGTGCTGGATGTCTAACCTGGGTCCGTGATCCGGATCAGGGACAGTGTCTGGTGGGTAGTTTAACTGGGGCGGTTGCCTCCTAAAGGGTAACGGAGGCGCCCAAAGGTTCCCTCAGCCTGGTTGGCAATCAGGTGTTGAGTGTAAGTGCACAAGGGAGCTTGACTGTGAGACCGACGGGTCGAGCAGGTGCGAAAGCAGGGACTAGTGATCCGGCGGTGGCTTGTGGAAGCGCCGTCGCTCAACGGATAAAAGGTACCCCGGGGATAACAGGCTGATCTTCCCCAAGAGTCCATATCGACGGGATGGTTTGGCACCTCGATGTCGGCTCGTCGCATCCTGGGGCTGGAGTAGGTCCCAAGGGTTGGGCTGTTCGCCCATTAAAGCGGTACGCGAGCTGGGTTTAGAACGTCGTGAGACAGTTCGGTCCCTATCCGCTGTGCGCGTAGGAGTGTTGAGAAGGGCTGTCCCTAGTACGAGAGGACCGGGACGGACGAACCTCTGGTGTGCCAGTTGTCCTGCCAAGGGCATGGCTGGTTGGCTACGTTCGGGAGGGATAACCGCTGAAAGCATCTAAGCGGGAAGCCTGCTTCGAGATGAGCACTCCCACCTCCTTGAGAGGGTAAGGCTCCCAGTAGACGACTGGGTTGATAGGCCGGATGTGGAAGCCCAGTAATGGGTGGAGCTGACCGGTACTAATAGGCCGAGGGCTTGTCCTCAGTTGCTCGCGTCCACTGTGTTGTTCTGAAACAACGACCCCATCCCGTTTGGTCACGGGGATGGTGCGGCCGACAGTTTCATAGTGTTTCGGTGGTCATAGCGTGAGGGAAACGCCCGGTTACATTCCGAACCCGGAAGCTAAGCCTTACAGCGCCGATGGTACTGCAGGGGGGACCCTGTGGGAGAGTAGGACGCCGCCGAACAATCATTCAGAAGAAGCCCCCACCGTACTGTGTTTAATTAAACGCAGTCGGTGGGGGCTTCTTCGCGTTTACCTGTCGTCCATGGCGGAGGGGGGACGCGCAGGGGTGAACGCGTGTCCGAGTAGGATCCCGAAGGTCACGTCGAGAGCCAGGGGTTGATCAACGAATGGCACGTCCATCCCTTACCCGCGCGCACCGCGTGCTGCTTGGCCTGGTGGCGGTCGGGGCCTGCCTGATCTCCGGGATCGGCTTCGCCGGGTCGTACTCGGCGGTGCGCGAGCTGGCCGTTCACAAGGGCTTCGGCGTCTTCTCGTACGCCTTCCCGGTCGGTGTCGACGCGGGCATCGTCGTCCTGTTGGCGCTCGACCTGGTGCTGACCTGGCTTCGGATACCGTTCCCGCTGCTGCGTCAGGCGGCCTGGCTGCTGACCGTCGCCACCATCGCCTTCAACGCTGCGGCGTCCTGGGGCGATGCCTTGGGGATGGGCATGCACGCGGTCATCCCGGTGCTCTTCGTCGTGATCGTCGAGGCCTCTCGGCACGCCGTCGGCCGGATCGCGGCGATCACCGCGGACCGCCACATGGAGTCCGTCCGCCTGATGCGCTGGCTGCTCTCGCCGGTGCCGACCTTCCGGCTCTGGCGCCGGATGAAGCTCTGGGAGCTGCGCTCCTATGACGAGGTGGTGCGGCTGGAGCAGAACCGGCTGGTCTACCGGGCTCAACTGCGCTTCCGCTACGGGCGCGGCTGGCGCCGCTCGGCGCCGATTCAGGCGCTGCTGCCGCTCAAGCTGGCCAAGTACGGTGTGCCGCTCGACGTGACGGCGCTGGACCGGATCGATCCGCCGCCGGTGCAGCAGAGCCCGGCGCCGCGGGTCGCGGCCGAGCCGCAGGCGGAGGCCGAGCCGCCGGCGGTGTCGGCGGCCGCGGTCGTGCCGATCCTGGGCAAGCTGGCTGCCAGTCGCTGGCGGGACACCCAGGGACCGGCCGAGTCGGCCGAGCAGCAGCCGGTCAAGGTGGGCCGACCGGTCACCGCAGTGCGGGACATCCGGGCCACCATGCCGAGCGAGCAGGCTCAGCCGGTCCACCAGTCGCAGCCGGCGGAGCCCTCGGAGCCGGCGCGACAGTCCGCCTGGTTCGCGCCGCGCGCGCAGTCGGAGGCTCCGGCAGCCGCGGCTCCAGCCCCGGCTCCCGCTGCAGTCCAGCCCCCCGCGCCGGCTCGCGTCCCCGCGCCGGTCGCTGAGCCGGCTCCCGACCAGGCCGATCCGACCGATCAGCAGGGGCGTCAGCAGCCGAGTGGCGCTCAGCTGGTGGCGCTCTACGAGCAGGGGCGGCTCCCGATCCCGGAGCCCACGGCTCCCACCGACCCCGAGCCTGCTCCCGAAGCTGCCGCCACCCCGGCACCCGCTCCCGCCGCTGTCCCGGCGCCTTCTCCTGCGCAGCTGCCGCGGCCCCAGTCCGACAACATGTTCGCGCCGCGCACCCAGCCCGCCCCCGAGGCAGTGGTGGAGCCGCCGGTGAGCGGAACCGAGCTGACCGTGGATCTGGGCGTCGAGGCGTTGACGGCCTATCAGGACACCTTCGGCCATGACCCCGACGAGGAGCGGCTGGCCCACTACCTCTTCACCCAGTACGGCGTTGAGTCCGCGCGCCGCCCGGGTACCCCGCCCAGCCGCAGTGAGATGGCCCGGATCTGGCCGTACCTGCTGGACCGCTACGCGACCCTCGGTCGCGACTAGCAACCGGCGAAGCATACAAACCGACAACCGTATAGGCCGCTGGTCCGGCTGCTGGGCGCCCATTGACGCCCGCCGAAGGCCAGGACTACCTTCGCATCAACAATATGTTGAATGAGCGTGGAGGAGTCCGGATGTCGCAGGTAGAGGTGGATGGCGCTGCCGCCGCAGGTGCAGAGAGCCTGACCTTCTCCCCGTCCGCCCGCGCCGTGGTGGACGCCCTGCTCGGCCCGGTCGACGCCGACCTGGCCGCCCGCTACCCGGGTGACTCCGGTAGCCGGCAGCCGGTCCACACGGTGTACGTGCGCGCCGACGCCTTCGCCGCCGACACGGTGGCCGACTGGGGTCGGCAGGCGCTGCAGGCGCTGGACACCCACGCCGGCACCCCCGCCGAGCTGGCCGAGGCGCTCGGCGTCCCGGCCGACGAGCTGATCGCCGAGGTGCACGCCCGGGTGCGGGCCAAGCTCGAGCGGGAGCCGATCGAGGACCTGCGGATCGACTTCGAGGACGGCTACGGCCCCCGCCCCGACGCGGAGGAGGACGCCGGGGCGGTCCGCGCGGCCCGGCTGGTGGCCGCGGCGGTGGCCGACGGCAGCGCCCCGCCGTACATCGGCATCCGGATCAAGTGCATGGAGGCCGCGGTCCGCGACCGGGGCATCCGGACCCTGGAGCTCTTCCTCGCCACCCTGCTCGAGGGTGGCCGCCCGCTGCCCGCCGGCCTGGTGCTCACGCTGCCCAAGGTGACCTACCCGCAGCAGGTGACCGCGCTGGTCCGGCTGCTGGAGGACTTCGAGCAGCGGGCCGGTCTGCCCCCCAAGCGGATCGGCTTCGAGATCCAGATCGAGACCACCCAGGCGATCCTCGGACCGGACGGCCGGGCGACCGTCGCGCTGATGATCGAGGCCGCCGAGGGCCGGGCCACCGGACTTCACTACGGCACCTTCGACTACAGCGCTTCCTGTGGGGTCAGCGCGGCCTACCAGAGCATGGAGCACCCGGTCGCCGACCACGCAAAGGCCGTGATGCAGGTGGCCGCAGCCGGCACCGGGGTGCGGCTCTCCGACGGTTCGACCAACGTCATCCCGACCGGCTCGACCGAGCAGGTCTTCGCCGCCTGGAACCTGCACCACCGACTGGTCCGCCGCTCGCTGGCCCGCGCCTACTACCAGGGCTGGGACATGCACCCGGCGCACCTGCCCACCCGGTACGCGGCCGTCTACGCGTTCTACCGCGAGGGCCTGGCGGCGGCCGCCGCCCGACTGGCCGCGTACGTGGCCAAGGCCGGCGGAGACGTGATGGACGAGCCGGCCACTGCGAAGGCGCTCAGCGGCTACCTGCTGCGCGGTCTGGACTGCGGGGCGGTCGACCCGGCCGAGGTCACCGAACTCACCGGCCTGGACCGCAAGCAGCTGGAGGTGCTCGCCGGGCGCTGAGTCGCCTCGGCTCCGGGTGGTTAGGGTTGAGCGGACTCGTTCCCCTTCCCTGCCACCCGGAGTGCCGCGCGCCATGACCCAGCCAGCCGCCCGTCCGTACCTGACTCTGCGCGCGGACGGCAGCCACGAGATCGAGGTGAAGCGCTCGCGTTTCATCTGCCATCTCGCCCGGGTCGGTGACGAGGAGGCCGCCCAGGAGTTCATCGCCGGGATCCGCAAGCGGTACTGGGACGCCCGGCACAACTGCACGGCCTTCGTGGTCGGCGCCGAGCACCGGCGGGAGCGGTCCAACGACGACGGCGAGCCGGCCGGGACGGCCGGGGTGCCGATGCTCGAGGTGCTGCGCCGACGGGGCGTCACCGACACCGTCGCGGTGGTGACCCGGTACTTCGGCGGGGTGCTGCTCGGGGCCGGCGGGCTGGTCCGGGCCTACGGCGGCGCGGTCACCGCGGCGCTGGACGAGGTGGGGCTGGTGGAGCGCCGACCGGTGGCGGTGCTGCTGGTGGCGGCCGACCACACCCGGGCCGGACGGTTGGAGAACGAACTGCGCGCGGCCGGGCACGTGGTGCGCGAGCTGCACTACGAGGCGGCCGGCGTGCGGATCGAGGTCGGGGTCCCGGTGGACCGACTGCCCGCCTTCCACGCCTGGCTGGCCGAGGCCACCGGCGGGAGCGCCGGCGCGGAGCAGGTCGGGCTGAGTTTCGTCGAGGCGCCCTGGTCGGACGCACCGTGAGCGGTGCAGTTGACTGGGTGTGGAACCGGAGATCGGACAGCCGACCAAGTCGCATATGCTTTCGGCCAAAGCCCATGGATTCGGCTTCCCGAAGGTCTGACGGTCAGTAGCCTGAGCTGACTGTCGAGTCACAGGAGCAGATCCCGAGATGGCCGTGATCCGAAGCATCACCATCGCGCCCGGCGCGAACACCGGCTGGCACTACCATCCAGCCCTGGTCCAGGCGGTGCTGCTCTCGGGGACGCTGACACGGGTGCTGGAGGACGGCACGGTGGAGATCACCCGGCCGGGGCAGTTCCTGATCGAGTTGCCGGAGCAGGTGCACATCGGCTTCAACTACGGCAGTGAGCCGGTGGTGATCCTGGCGAACTACCAGGTGGCGGACGGTTGCCCGCTCTCGGTGCCGGCCTCGGAACCGGAGCTGGGCGCGGCGGCCCTTATACACCATCGGTCGGTAGCGGCGGTGGATGTCGGCTGACCAACACACGAATGAATTAATACGGCCCGGAGCTGGAACTTCAGCTCCGGGCCGCGGCGTTCTCCCCAGCAAGGAACCAGGTCAGCACCGGCTGACCGAGGCCGACATTCACCCCATCGATGGAGGACCGTCAGACCCCACCAGCGCACCACGGAGGCACCACCCATGAGCACTGACCGTGCCGCGCCGCCCGCGGCCGCCGAATCAGCCCCTCTCCTGCCCCGCCCCGGGCCACCCCCGTCGGGCCATACGACGCCCTACCGGATGACGGTGACCACCCGTCAGTCCCATACCGACGCGGTCGCGCTGGCCGACCAGTGCCTGGCCGCCTGGCTGAAGCACGAGGGCTACGCCGAGCCGCCGCCGCCCGAGCAGGCCCCCTGGCCCGCCGCGTCGAGCGCGCCCGCCGGCCCCGAGCCCCCAGCGCCACCCGAGCCCGACACGCCGCCCCAACCGCCGCTCGCCACCCGGTACCGCCTGGCCGACCGGGTGCTGCTGGACCGCGACACCGGCCCGCTGCCGGCCAGAGCCTCCGGAGCGCCACCCGGCCGCTACACCCGCCGGCGGGTCCGCACCCCCGCGCCGAACGGCACCCACCGCCTCACCCTGACCATCGCCACCGAGCAGGGCGGCCCCAGCTGGATCCGGCTGGAGGCCGAGCACCAGCAGGCCGCGCCCGGTGTCCGCACCCCGGGCCGGGTGCCGGTGCCCGAACTCGTGCACGGCCTGCTGCCGTTGATCGACGCGCTGGACGGCGCGGCCGAGGTCCGTCCACTGCCCCGGATCATCACCGCCGCCGAGGTCGACAGCGTGATCGACGAGCTCTGCGACCCGGCGCGCCGACTGCCGACCGTGGTCGCCAGCGTCCCCGCCGACCTCGATCCGCTCAGCTGGACGGCCCGGCTGCTGCACCCGCTGCTGCGCGATGTCGCCGGGCTCGCCGTCGGATACGTCCTCGACCCCACCGCCCGGGTCGCCTTCAACACCGCCCTCGAGTACCACACCGTCTACGGCGGAGCGGTCCGCACCTACCTGCCCGAGGTGGACCCGGCCTCCCGCCGGGACGCGCTGCGCCACCTGGTGCTGCCCCGGCACCGGATCGAGGGGGAGCCGCGCCGGGCCGCCGCGTTGCTGGCCCGGGAGCCGCGCCGGCTGGCCGATCTGGCCCCGCTGCCCGAAGCCCTGGCCCGGGTACCAGTGCTGCGAGTGCGGCCGCCGGAGCAGCGCTCCGCCCCCGGACCAGCGGCGCTGCCGGCGCCACCCCGAGTGGCCGAGCTCACCGAGCTGGTCGGGGAGCTGACGGAGTCCCAGCAGGTCGGCGCCGACGAGTTGCAGCGGGTCCGCCGCAGCCTGCACCGCTCCTGGCGTCGCGAGCTCCATCTGCGGGCCGAGAACGAGGTGCAGAGCACGGCGCTGCGCCGGGTCAGCGCCCAGCTGCGGATGCTCAACAGTCGGCTCTGTCCGACGGGCGGCGATCCGCTGCTGGCGTCGCGCGGCCCGGCCAGCTTCACCGAACTGCTGGGCCGGATCGAGGAGTTCCCGCTGCTCAGCTTCACCGGGGACGAGAAGGACACCCTCGCGCTGGACTCCCACACGGTCGGTGGCAACTGGGTCAGGCTCACCTGGGACGGCCTGACGGCCCTTCAGGAGTACGCCGCCGTCGCCGTTCACGGGGCCGCCGGCGGGGATTTCAAGCAGTGGTGCGAGCACGCGCCGCCTGGCGGCAGCCACTTCCCGCCGCGCAAGGCGGTGCGGGGCGAGTCACGAACGGTCTGCAGCCACAGCAAGATGCGTCGCGAGCGGATGTTCGCGGTGCCGCCCTCGGTGGACCCGAGCGGCCGCGCCTTCATGGGAGCCCATCTGCGGATCGGCGGCGGCCGCACGGCTCCCCGGCTGCACTACCTGGACGACTGCTCGGGCAGCGGCCGGATCTACGTCGGCTACATCGGCATACATCTCACCAACACCATGACCAACTGAGGGGAGAACGGTGGAGAATGCTCGCAGGGGGTATGCCACCTCCAGTCTTCGGCCGAGGCGCCCGTAGCCGGGCGTGCCTGGCCGGCGCAGCCCGGCCACCCAAGAAGCGCCGGACGAGCACGGGGGAACCGACCGCCGATGCAGGATTCGCCCAAGCGTCAGTCGGCCCTGGACGCGGCCCTCAACCTTCGTACCGGGTTCCTGGCCTCGGTCTTCGGGGGCACCACCGACGGGCCGGGGCAGCTGGGGCCCGAGGAGTTCGGGCCGGCTGGCGGATCCGGCGGCGGGTCCGGCGGCGGATCGGGTGGTGGCGGCGCTGGTGCGTCGGGCGGCTTCAGTGCGCTTGACCTCGGGTCCGAGCCGGCGCCCGACGGTGGGGCTCCGGGTTCCGCCGGTGCGTCAGGTTCCTTCGGTGCGTCAGGTTCGGTCGCTGCCGAGGAGCTCGATCCGGCCGTGGCAGCCCACGGCCGGGCCGCCGAGCTGACGCACCATCGGACCGCCACCGTGCGGGCCGAGCAGCAGCGCCTGGCCGAGCTGCTGGCCCGGCTCGCGCTGCCGGTCAGTGCGATGGACTTCGAGAGCCAGCGCCGCAGTTACGAGCCTCGGCCCTATCTCGCCGGTCCGTCGGTGGAGCAGGCCGAGCGCGAGCCGCAGTGGGCGGACTTCGCACCGGTCCAGCCGGCCGCCCCTGCCGCCCCTGCCGTCCCCGGCGTCCCCGCCGTCCCCGAGCAGGCGGGGGGTCCGGACGGTGCCGCAGTGAGCGGCGCGGTGGAGAGCAGCGCCGTCCTCGGCGCCAGGCGACTGCTGGACTCGGGCTACCAGCGGGAGCTGGCCCAGGCCCGGCTGGCCCACCAGCGCGCGCTGCGCCAGTGGCGGACCGATCGGGTGGCCGCCGCCGACCCGGCCGAGGCGGCTGCCCGGCTGGCGCACGAGCAGACGGAGCAGGCCCGCGCCCGCGCCGTCCAGGAGTACAACGACAGCCTGGAGGAGTGCCGGCGCGCCTACCGGGAGGCCGAGCCGGCCGCCGTCGAGTCGCTGTTGGAGCGGGCACTGGCCGCGGCCGAGGCGGTCACCCCCGAGCTGCCCGCCCCCTGTCGAGCGGTGTTCCGCCCGTTGACCCGCACGGTGGTGCTCGATCTCGACCTGCCCCCGCTCGGCCTGGTCCCCTCCCTGGACGGCTACCGGCTCACCCCCGACGGCGAGATCAGCCCGGTGCCCAGGGCGCCCGCCGACCGGGCTGCCGACTACCTGCGCCTGGTCTCCCGGCTGGCCCTGCGGGCGCTGCAGGCGGCCGACGCGGTGGACACCGATGACATCCTGACCGGCGTGGTGCTCAACGGCTGGCTGCGCGAGCCGGATGTGACCTGCCTGCTCTCGGTCGACGCGGACCGCGACGCGCTGGCCCGCACCCGGCTGGTCACCGAGCCCGAGCCGGTCGACGAAGCGGGCGAGCCGGGCGTCTACGCGGCCGCCGAGCAGGACGAGGCGCTGGTGCGGCTGCGTGACCTGGGCGCCTCGGTGAGCCCCGACCCGTACGGCCGGGTCGCGGTGCGCCCGTACGCCACGGCCGGTGCGGCCGTCCCGGCGGTGGCCGACCTCTCCCCGGGCGAGTTCGCGGTGCTGGTCCGGGAGGTCCTCACCCGGGGTGGCCTGTCCGACTGGAGCGTGCGGTTGCGCGGCCAGGCCGGTCTGGTCGCCACCGGCAGCGGCGCCCCCGACAGTGCGCTGCCCGGGCGCTGGGTGGTCTGCGCCTCCCGTCGCCCCGGTGCGGTCGGTGCCGCCGAGGTGCGCACTCTCGCGGAGGCCGTCCAGGAGGAGTCGGCCGGGCACGGCCTGTGGCTGAGCACCGGCGGCTTCACCGAGGAGGCGCTGGACCTGGCCGACACCGCCGAGTACCGCCAGATCCACCTTGCCGACGGCGACGGATTCCGCGCCATGGCCGAGACCCACCTCGGCCTCCCGCTCACCGTCACCGCCCGATAGCGCTGCTGACCAGGTCACTCGGACGACCGCCTTCAGAGGGCGGTGGCCGGGGTGGCGCAGCAGGCTGGGCGGGACAGGGAGAAGACCTGGCTGGGTGGGAGGAACCGGATGACCGCGATTCTCGTCGCCGCCGGAGCCTTCCTGATGACCCTGATCGGTGGCTTCGTCGCCCACCGGACCGGGGACCGGCGGCACCTGGTGCTCGGGTTCGCCGCGGGGCTGATGCTCGGGGTGGTCGCCTTCGACCTGCTGCCCGAGGCACTCGTCCAGGCACCGCAGGCGCTGCACGGCGTCCCGCAGGCGCTGCTGATGTTCGCGGCCGGGTTCCTGACCATCCACTGCATCGAGCGCTCGGTCGCCATCCACCGCGCGCACGAGGGCGAGTACGCCACCCACACCCATGCCCACGGACACGCGCACCCGCATCACGGCCGCGCCGAGGGCATCGGGTTGACCGCGGCCGCCGCGCTGGTCGGCCACAGCCTGATGGACGGCTTCGCGATCGGTGCCGCCTTCCAGGCCGGCGGCACGGTCGGCACCGTGGTGGCGATCGCGGTGGTCGCGCACGACTTCGCCGACGGGTTCAACACCTACACGGTGACCCGGCTGTACGGGAACAACCGCCGCCGGGCCGTGGGGCTGCTCGCCGCCGACGCGGTGGCCCCGGTCACCGGCGCGGCGATCACCCTGCTGTTCACCATCCCCGAGCACGTCCTCGGCCTCTACCTGGGCTTCTTCTCGGGCTTCCTGCTCTACCTGGCGACCGCGGACATCCTCCCCGAGGCGCACAGCCCGCACCCCTCGCGCTCCACGCTGCTCTGCACACTGCTCGGGGTCGGCTTCATGTGGTTGGTGATCGGATTGGCCAACTAGTCCGTCTGGTGCGTCTGCTGGGCCTGGTCCGTCTGGTTCGTCCGGCCCGCCGCCGCCCGGACCGGCCAGTGCCGCCGCATCGCGTCCAGCGCCGCGGTGATCGCCGGGCGGCGGGAGGCCTGGGACCGCCAGAGGGCGAAGACCCGTCGGCTCGGCTCGGGCACCACCGGGCGGGCCACCACGCCGGCCGGCAGCGGCCCGCGCCCGAGCTGCGGCACCAGGCCGATCCCGAGCCCGGCGGCGATCAGCGCGATCTGCGTCTCGAACTCGCCGACCTGGTAGAGCACGTCCGGCTCCTCGCCGGCCTCGCGCATGGTCCGCACCAGCCAGTCGTGGCAGATGTTGCCGGCCGGCACGCTGGTCCAGCGCTGGCCGAGGAGCCGGGGGACCGGCACCACGGCGAGCTCGGCCAGCGGGTGCTCTGCGCGCAGCAGCAGGTCGACCGGGTCCGAGCCGAGGTTCTGCCGGGAGAGCCCGGCGGGGATCGGCAGCGGCACGGTCGGCCAGTCCTGCACCAGGGCCAGGTCCACCTCACCGCGAGCGACCAGCTCGCTGGCCACATAGGGGTCGGTCTCGATCAGCCGGACCTCCAGCTCCGGGCAGGTCTGCCGCAGTTCGGCCAGCGCGCCCGGCAGCAGCCCGCGCGCGCCGGTGGCGAAGGCGGCGATCTGCAGCCGGCCGACCGCCTGGCCGCGCTGCTCCTCCAGGGTCACCTCGGCCTGCTCGACCAGGGCCAGCAGCTCGCGCGCGGTCCCCGCCAGCTCCTGGGCGGCGTCGGTCAGCACCACGCCGCGCCCCTGACGCTCCAACAGCACGGTGCGGGTCTCCCGCTCCAGTTTGGAGATCTGCTGGGAGACCGCCGAGGAGGTGAAGCCGAGCGAGGCCGCGGCCTTGCCGATCGAGCCGTGCACCGCGACCGCGTGCAGTGCCCGCAGCCGTCCGAGATCCATCATGGTGCGATTATGCGCGACTGGTTAGCAGTACTGAAGAGTTGCCTTCAGTATTCATCGCTGGTGCTGAACGGTTCCGGTCGGCCATGCTCGGTGCATGCCCGCACCGAACACCAACTCCGCTGCCATGAGCCCTCGTCACATCGCCCTGGCCGTCCTGGTCGCCGCCGTCTGGGGCCTGAACTTCGTCCTGATCGACATCGGCCTGAAGAACTTCCCGCCGCTGCTCTTCTGCGCACTGCGGTTCACCGTGGTGGCCGTGCCGGCGATCTTCTTCGTGGGCAGGCCCCGGGTGGCCTGGCGCTGGATCCTGGCGGTCGGTGTGGTCCTCGGCGTGGTCAAGTTCGGCCTGCTCTTCCTCGGCATGCACGCGGGGATGCCGGCCGGCCTCTCCTCGCTGGTGCTGCAGAGCCAGGCCGTCTTCACCGTGCTCTTCGCCGCCGGAATGCTGCGCGAGCGCCCCGCGCCGCAGCGGATCGCCGGGCTGGCGGTCGCCTCGGCGGGCATCCTGCTGGCGGCCGTCGACCACGGCCTGGGCGGACCGGCCAAGGCGTTCGCGCTGGTCATCGCCGCCGCCGTGGCCTGGGGGCTGTCCAATGTGCTGACCCGCAAGGCCGCGCCCCCGGACATGCTGCGCTGGATGGTCTGGGTCAGCGCGGTGCCGCCGCTGCCACTGCTGGCGCTCTCGCTGCTGGTCGAGGGCGGGTCGGCCGACCTGCACGCGCTGGCCTCGATCACTCCGGCGGGCCTGGGCGCGGTGGCCTACGTCGGCCTGCTCTCCACCCTCTTCGGCTTCGCCGCCTGGGGCTTCCTGCTGCGCACCTACGACGCGAGCGCCGTCGCCCCGTACTCGCTGCTGGTCCCGGTCTTCGGGATGTCCTCGGCCTGGCTGCTGCTCGGCGAGGCGATCACCCCGCTGGCCGGCTGCGCGGCCCTGCTGGTGATCGCCGGGATCGCGCTCATCGCTCTGCGGCCGGGGAGCCTGACGCCGCGCCGGAGCCTGACACCCCGGCGGACCCTGACGCTGCGTCGACGGGCCCCGGGCGCCGCGGCGCCCGCCCGTGCACCGCTTCCGCGGCCCTGAGCACCCGCAGCATCACGGCGACATCGTCCGGATCGGCGCCGCTGAAGTACTCCTCGGCCACTTCCTGACGGACCCGGGCGAGCCGCTCCACGGCGGCCCGCCCGGCCGTCGTCAGGACCAGGCCGACGGCCCGTCGGTCCGCCGGGTCGGGCACCCGCTCGACCAGGCCGCCCTGCTCCAGCGCGTCCACCACGGTGGTGGCCGAGCGGGGGGCGATGTTCAGCCGGTCGGCCAGTTCGCTCAGCCGGATCGCCCGGCCGGGGGTCTCGCAGTGGGCCGCGCGGGCCAGCACCTGCAGTGCGCGGCCCTGGCCCGGGGTCAGGCCGTACGGTTCCAGGCGGTGCACGGTGCGGTGGCGGATCCGCTTCATCGCCCGGGTCAGCTCGTCGGCGAGCTCGGCCGCACCCTCGGCGGCGGGTTCGGGGGACGGGCTGGTCATGCGGGGACTCCTCGGCGGATCAGGTGGCCTCAGCGTAGCGGCCCGCGCCGGTACCGAGCCAGCCACATGATGAGTCAAGCTCAGCTTTTCTGCTCGGCTTCCCTGCTCGGCTTCCCTGCGCAGCTTTCCTGCTCAGCTTTCCCGTCGACCCGGCAGCCACCGCGCCAGGCAGAGGAGCAGCAGCCCCGCCAGGCACCACCCGGCCAGCACGTCCAGGAACCAGTGGTAGTCGCACCAGATCAGCCCCCAGCCGACACCCAGTCCGAGTAGTGCGGTCAGTCCGTACAGCAGCCGCCGGCCGGCCGCCGCCAGGGTTCGGCCGACCAACAGCGCGCCGACCCCGTAGCTGACGCAGGCCGTGGTGGTGTGCCCGGACGGGTACCAGCCCCACTCGTGCGGCTGCAACGGCAGGCCGAGCGGTCCCGGGCGGGCGAAGTACGCCTTCGCCGGGACCACCAGCAGCGGGATCAGCAGCGCGGCGAGTGCGGCCACCGGCAGCGGCAGCCACCAACTCGGGCGGCCCGTGCGGCGCGACCGCCAGGCGGCCAGCGCACCCGCGCCGAGCAGCACCGGCACGGCGGGCACGGTACTGCCCAGGTCGGAGAGCGACTGGGCCGCGCCGTCCAGCGCGGTGCCGCCGGCCTGGCGCAGCAGGGCGACCGAGTGGCGGATCCAGCGGTCCAGGCCGAGCAGCGGTCCGTCGGCGGCGACCTGCCAGGAGACCAACGCCAGCAGCAGCACCGGAAGAACCGGCAGCCAGGGAACGCGCAGGAGCCGCCCCGGAGCGGGGGGGAGAGCCCCGGGGCGGCCTGGGTGATCGCCGCTCCGTGCGCCCCGGGGGGTGTGGGCCGGACGGCCGGTCGATCGGTCCTGTGGCAGCGTCGTCGCCGACGCCTGGTTGTCCTCGCGGGTCGGTTGACCGACCGTTGGATGAGGCTCGCTGTCCATCTGTGACGACACTACGTCAGGCCGATTCCCCGTGGGCCGGGCTCCGTGGGGTCCGCACAGCATCTTCACCGGATGCAGGGCAACCTCCACCGCACCCCGAGCGTCGTCGAGCCCGAACGCACCGGTGCGCCCGGCCGCAAACGGCTCGGGCGCACCGATGTGATGCTAGGTCAGGCGTTCTCGAAGGACCGTCAGACGGCCGCGAAGGCGTTCTCGATGATGTCCAGACCCTCGGTGAGCAGGTGCTCCGGGATCACCAGCGGCGGCAGGAAGCGCAGCACGTTGCCGTAGGTGCCGGCGGTCAGCACCACCAGGCCCTCGGCGTGGCAGGCCTTCGCCACGGCGGCGGTGAACTCCGGGTTGGCCTCCTTGGTGCCCGGCTTGACCAGCTCGATCGCGATCATCGCGCCGCGGCCGCGGACCTCGCCGATCACGTCGAACTTCTCCGCCATCGCGTGCAGGCGGCCGAGCATGACCTCGCCGATCCGCTGCGCCTTGGCGTTGAGGTCCAGCTCCTTCATGGTCTCGATCGAGCCCAGCGCGGCGGCGCAGGCCACCGGGTTGCCGCCGTAGGTGCCGCCCAGGCCACCCGCGTGCGCCGCGTCCATGATCTCGGCGCGGCCGGTCACCGCGGCCAGCGGCAGACCGCCGGCGATGCCCTTCGCGGTGGTGATCAGGTCCGGGACGATGCCCTCGTCCTCACAGGCGAACCACTGGCCGGTGCGGCAGAAGCCGGTCTGGATCTCGTCCGCGACGAAGACGATCCCGTTGGCCTTGGCGTACTCCACGATGGCCGGCAGGAAGCCCTTGGCCGGCTCGATGAAACCGCCCTCGCCCTGGATCGGCTCGATGATGATCGCGGCGACGTTGTCCGCGCCGATCTGCTTGTTGATGATGTCGATCGCCTGCGCGGCCGCCTCGGCGGCGCAGTTCTCCGCACCGGTCAGCCAGCGGTACGGGTAGGCCACCGGCACCCGGTAGATCTCCGGGGCGAACGGGCCGAAGCCCTGCTTGTACGGCATGTTCTTCGCCGTCAGGCCCATGGTGAGGTTGGTGCGGCCGTGGTAGCCGTGGTCGAAGACCACCACGGCGGTGCGCTTGGTGTAGGCGCGGGCGATCTTCACCGCGTTCTCCACCGCCTCGGCACCCGAGTTGAACAGCGCGGTGCGCTTCTCGTGGTCGCCAGGAGTGAGCTCGTTGAGCTGCTCGGCGACGGCGACGTAACCCTCGTACGGGGTCACCATGAAACAGGTGTGGGTGAAGGCGGCCAGCTGCTCGGTGGCCTTCGCGACCACGGCGGCGGCGCTGTTGCCGACATTGGTCACGGCGATGCCGGAACCGAAGTCGATCAGGCTGTTGCCGTCCACGTCCTCCAGCACACCGCCGCCGGCGCGCGAGACGTACACGGGCAGGGTGGTACCGACACCCGCGGCCACCGCGCCGAGCTTGCGAGCCTGCAGCTCCTGCGACTTCGGGCCGGGGATCGCGGTGACCAGACGGCGCTCCTGCGGGAGCAGCGGTGCGGCGCTCATGGGGCATCTCCAGGGGGGATCGGCGGTTGAACGGTCTGCCTCGGTCTTCGCAGGCTACGGCCGCCGCCGACACACCGGCATGCGCCAGTGGGGCGTACTGCGCCGTCCGACTTGTCCTGACCGGCCAGCCACCGCCAAACGGCTGCCACCCGTGCCCACTCCACTACATTGAGCCCGGGCGTGTCGCCGACCAGGCGACATGGGTAGGCAGACAGCCGGGCGCGTCGGGGCAAGGGAGCGGGGCCGCAATGGGACTGGACGGCACACAGAGCCGGCAGAAGCGACTCCTGGACCCGGAAAGGCTGCCACACCAGGCGGGAGCGGGAGCGGGAGCGGGGAAGCTGGGGAGCTGGCTCGCGGAGGGGCGTCCGGAGGCTGGGCCGGGGATCTATCGGTACAAGTACCAGGCCCGCAGCCCGCAACCAGAGTCCGCCGAGGTTTCCCCCCGCGCATTGCTCATCCGGGCTGCGCTCAATTTCGTGGTTGCCTGGGTCGTCTTCTGGCCGTTGGCTTCCATCGTGTCCGCGCTTCTGGGGGACCTGCTCGGCCTCAAGGGGATCGCGAACCCGGTCTACGCCCTCTCGGTGATTCTGGCGGAGGACCTCCTTGTCGCGGTGGCGGTCGTCTACTTCTTCGGCCGGATGGGCCGCTGGACGGAGGTGTACCGCCGTTACCTCAGCCCGGCGGCGCGCCGATTGAGCGCAGAGGTCCGCGCCCGCGCCATCACCACCGAAGACGGTGGCCCCGCCGCCCCGTTCGCCGAGGCCGCGCCCCTCCCCGTTGCCGATCCCTGGCAGACGCTGCGTCAGGCCGGGCTCGCGCCTGCGCTGGCGGCTGTGGACGAGGACACGCGGGCGGCTCGGGTGACGGATGTCGACTACGTCCGGATCCACCGCGTCTACCGCGATGTCCTGGCCGACCCGGCGCTCCTGCGGGCCTTCGCGGAGCAGATCGCGGCTCGGGGGGCGGCGGCTTGTGCGCATCCGTCGGAGGCGCGGGATCTGCCGGGGCGGGTGGCGGAGCATGACCTGCTGCTCGGGCAGGTGCGGTTGGGGACGGCGCAGGATGTGCCGAAGAATCCGCCGACGCATCGGGGGGCGGGGTTCGCGATGGATCGGGAGCTGTTGGCGACTTCGCTGCTGGCGGTGGGGCCGGCGGGGACGGGGAAGACGACGCGGCTGGCTCGGCCGGTGGTGGAGGCGCTCTGTCTGCAGGCGCTGGCCCGGACGGCGTGCGTGGTGGTGGTGGGCGCGGCGGAGGCGGAGCTCGGGCCGGACGCGGGGTACGACGTGGTGATCGCGCCGGGGGATCCGGGTTCGCCGTACGGGCTCGACCTCTACGGTGCGGCGGCGGATCCGGACGGTGCGGCGGCCCGGCTGGCGGATGCGCTGCTGCCGGACGAGTTGACCTCCCGGGCGGAGACGGCACGGATCGCGGTGCAGCAGGTGGTGGGGCCGTTCCGGGCGGGCTACGGCCGCTATCCGGGGGTGCGGGAGTTGCGCGCGCTGCTCGGTGGGGAGGAGGCGGCCTGGACGGAGCTGGTGGAGCAGTTGCGGGTCCGGGGGGTGCTGGAGCTGCACGAGGCCGATGTGCAGCACCGGCGCAGCCGGCACGGACGGGTGGACGACCCGGGGGTGCTGCTCGCGGACCGGCTGGCGCTGCTGGACCGGCCGGCTTTCGCGGGTTGCTTCAGCCAGTCCAATCCGGGCCAGGCCGAGGGGAGCGCCGGTTCCGCCGCACCGAACGCCAAGCCGGCCTTCGCGATGCGCGCGCTGGAGCACCCGCTCCGGGTGCGGGTGAAGCTGCCCGAGCGCGGCCACCCGGAGGCGGCCCGGATCCTGTCCCGGCTGGTGGTGGGCCAGTTCCTGCAGGCCGCGGTGGCCCGGTCGGACCGTTCGCTGTTCGCCGGGCTGGTGGTGGACGACGCCTCGGCGGCGCTGGACCCGGCCGCGTTGCAGGGGTTGCGCCGGCTGCGGGGGGCGAACGCGGGGGCGGTGCTGCTGCTGCGCAGCCTGGTGGACCTGCCGGAGGCGCTGCGGGTGCCGGTGTTCGGGGCGGTCGGCTGCCGGATGGCGTTCCCGGGGATCGCGCCCTGGGACGGCAAGCTGTTCTCCGAGGCCTGGGGGACGGTGCTGGTGCGCGAGCGGGCGGTGACGCTGGCGCCGGACACCTCCGGCGGGCTGCTGCGCAAGACGGGCCGGCTGGTGCGCAAGGCGTTGGCGGGGACCACGGCGCAGACCGAGAGCGTGACCACCCGGGAGGTGGAGCGTGAGCGCTGGTCGCCCTCGGACCTGGCGCACGCGCTGCCGGCGGGGCACGCGGTGGTCTCGCTGACCACGGTGGGCGGTGAGCAGGTGCCGCCGCTCCTGGTGGACCTGCGGCCCGGACCTCGGTCCTGACGCGGCGCCGCCCGGACCTGCGGTCCTGACGCGGCGCGGCCCGGACCTGCGGTCCTGACGCGGCGCGGCCCGGACCTGCGGTCCTGACGGAGGGTGGCCGCCGGCTGCCCTTTCGGTTAGCTACGGTCCGGTGGATTTGGCATCACGGCTTGTCCGAAGCGTCCATAATGAAGGCGAACCCTCATCTGTCACTGCTCGGCTGCGACGAGGCGGCCGGGTCGTCCTTCCGAAGGTGCCATGCCCCCCACACTCGCCTCCGTCGTGCGCAACTCCTCGCTCCACCTCACGGTCCTCGCCGGTGCGGACCACCTGGAGCGTCCGGTCCGCTGGGTGCACACCAGCGAGCTGGACGACCCCACGCCGTTCCTGGAGGGCGGCGAGCTGCTGCTCACCACCGGGATCAAGCTGGGCAAGAGCAGCAAGGGCCTGCAGGCCTACGTCCACCGACTGGCCGACGCCGGGGTGGTCGGTCTGGGCCTGGGTGTGGGCCTGTCGCACACCGAGGTGCCGCAGCCGCTGGTGGACGCGGCCGCGCAGCGTGGTCTGCCGCTGCTGCGGGTGCCCGAGCCGACCCCGTTCATCGCGATCAGCAAGGCGGTCTCGGCTGCGCTGGCGGCCGAGCAGTACGAGGCGGTGACCACCAGCTTCGAGGCGCAGGAGGAGCTGACCCGGGCGGCGCTGGGTCAGAACGGCACGGCCGCGGTGGTGCGCCGGCTGGCGGCCCGGCTCGGCGGTTGGGCCGCGCTCTACGACAGTTCCGGCGCGCTCTCGGTGGTGGCCCCGGACTGGGCGGCCCGGCGCGCCGCCCGGTTGGCCTCCGAGGTGGACCGGCTGCGCCGTAGACCGGCCCCGGCCAGCGCCGCCCTGCAGGGCCGGGCCCCCGGCTTCGACACCGCCGACGAGGACTTCGTGGTGGTCCAGTCGCTGGGTGCGGACCGGCGGGCCCGCGGCTTCCTCGCGGTCGGCACCGAGGACCGGATCACCCCGACCGAGCGCTATGTGCTGAACGCCGCGGTCGCACTGCTCACCCTGACCCTGGAGCGTTCGCGCGAACTGCGGTTCGCCGAGGAGCGGATGGGCGCCGCGCTGCTGCGCCTGGTGCTGGCCGGGCAGGTGGCGACGGCCCGTCAGGTCGCCACCGGTCTGTTCGGCGGACTGCCGGAGGGGACCATACGGATCCTGGTGGCCGGCGCCGCGCCCGGTGCGGACCGCGAGGACGGGGATGTCCCGGTGCACGACCTCACCGAGTTGGCCGAGCGGGCCGAGCAGGCCGGCGGGCGGGCCGGCGAGAAGCTGCTGGTGGCCCGCGAGCCGGCGGTCAAGGACGTCAAGGAGGGCGTCCCGCACGCCGAGCGGCTGGTGCTGCTCGCGGTGGACGGCGGCGCGGTGCACCGGGCCTGTCTCGGCGCGGTCGAGGAGCACGAGGGCCTGGCCCTCGGCATCTCGGCCCCGGCGCCGGTGGAGGAGGCCGGTGGCGCCTACGCCCAGGCCGAGCGGGCGCTGGCTGTGGCGCTGCGCGGCGGTCGCCGCTCGGTCGGCCACGAGGAGGTCGGCGCCGGCTCGCTGCTGCCGCTGCTCGGCGAGGATGCGGTGGCGGCCTTCGCCGAGGGCCTGCTGCGGCCGCTGCGCGAGCACGACCGCACCGCCCGTGGCGACCTGGTGGCGAGCCTGCGTGCCTGGCTGTCCCGGCACGGCCAGTGGGACGCCGCCGCCGCCGATCTCGGCGTGCACCGGCACACCTTGCGCTACCGGATGCGCCGGGTCGAGGAGCTGCTCGGCCGCTCGCTGGACGACACCGACGTCCGGATGGAGCTCTGGCTGGCGCTGCGCTCGGGGGAGGAGTAGGCCAGTCTGTAGTCGGGGCCCCGGCCCACCGCGCCACCTTGTCCAATCCGTTTACCGCCCTGGTCCCCCTACCGTTGGCGGAGTACTGAACGTCGATGAGAGGGCCGGTAGCACCGTGACCACGACCCACGCATTCTGGCTCGCCGGCCGTCCGGAGACCGGCGAGAGCAGCCTGGAGGTCCGCCACCCCTGGGACAACAGCCTGGTCGGCACGGTCAGCGTGCCCACCGACGCGCAGGTGGACGAGGCCGTGGACGCCGCCGTCGCCGCGCTGCCGGTCTTCGCGGCGACCCCGGCGCACGTGCGCGCCGCCGCGCTGGACCACGTGGCCCGTCGGCTGACCGAGCGCGCCGAGGAGATCGCCCGGCTGATCACCGCCGAGAACGGCAAGCCGATCAAGTGGGCCCGCGGCGAGGTCGGCCGGGCCGCCTCGGTGTTCCGCTGGGCGGCCGAGGAGGCCCGTCGGACCAACGGCGAGACCATGCGGCTGGACACCGACCCGGGCGGCGTGGGCCGTTTCGCGGTGGTCCGCAGGTTCCCCAAGGGCGTGGTGCTGGGCATCGCGCCGTTCAACTTCCCGCTCAACCTGGTGGCCCACAAGGTCGCTCCGGCGATCGCGGTCGGCGCCCCGATCATCCTCAAGCCGGCCCCGGCCACCCCGCTCTCCGCCCTGCTGCTGGGTGAGCTGCTGGCCGAGACCGAGCTGCCGGCCGGCTCGTGGAGCGTGCTGCCGGTGGCGAACGAGAAGATGCCCGCGCTGGTCCAGGACGACCGCCTGCCGGTGATCTCCTTCACCGGTTCGGACAGGGTCGGCTACCAGATCATGGACTCGGTGCCGCGCAAGCACGTCACCCTGGAGCTCGGCGGCAACGCCGCGGCCGTGGTGCTGGGCGACTGGTCCTCCGAGGCCGACCTCGAGTGGGCCGCCACCCGGATCGCGATGTTCGCCAACTACCAGGGCGGCCAGTCCTGCATCTCGGTGCAGCGGGTGATCGCCGACGCCACCGTCTACGACGCGCTGGTGGAGAAGCTGGTGACCAAGGTGCAGGCCCAGGTCACCGGTGACCCGGCCGCCGACGCCACCGACGTCGGCCCGCTGGTGGACGAGAACGCCGCCAAGCGCGTGCAGGAGTGGGTCGAGGACGCCGTCGCCAAGGGCGCCAAGGTGCTCACCGGCGGCAGCCGGGACGGTGCGAGCTACGCGCCCACCGTGCTGGCCGAGCTGCCCGCCGACGCGATCCTGGCCACCGCCGAGGTCTTCGGCCCGGTGCTGTCGCTGCACAAGGTGGACTCCACCGAGGAGGCCTTCGCGGCGGTCAACGACTCCAAGTTCGGCCTGCAGGCGGGCGTATTCACGCACGACGTGCAGACCGCCTTCCGGGCCCACCGCGAGCTGCAGGTCGGCGGTGTGATCATCGGTGACGCGCCGTCCTACCGCGCCGACCAGATGCCGTACGGCGGCGTCAAGGACTCCGGCGTGGGCCGCGAGGGCGTCAAGTACGCGATGGACGACTTCACCTACGAGCGGGTCCTGGTGCTGACCGGTCTCGACCTCTGACAGGTGCCCCCGGAACCCCCGTCTCCGCACTGCGGAGGCGGGGGTTCCTGCTGTCCGGCAAACGGCCAAGTCCCAAGATTTCGTTACTCGTTGGTCCTCTTGACCCGTTCCGGTCAGCTGGCTACGCTCGCGGCGGCCAGGCACCCCAGCCGGGCCCCACCCCCCACGGATCGGCGCCACCCCACAGGCGCGGCCGCCCCTGGCATGCCCGTCCCACCCTGACGGGCCCCGGCCGCACTGCAGGGCTCCCCATCGACCACCCTCATCGAAGGGCATCACCTTGCTGCGCTCGATCAAGCACACCGCCGGCATCGCCGCCGCGCTGACCGCCGCCGCCCTGCTCGTCGCCGCCCCAGCCGGCGCCCAGGTGCCGGAGGCCGCGACCCACGCGCTGCACACCCGCTCCAACGCCACCACCGCGAGCGGCAACAACCTCGCCTACGGTGGCGGCAACATCGTCACCAGCCCGAAGATCTACATCGTCTACTGGGGTAACCAGTGGGGCACCGGCTCCACCGTCACCAACGACCCGTCGGGCGAGGCCGCGCTCCAGCTCTCCTTCTTCCAGCACGCCTACGGCAGCGGCGACACCTGGTCCAACTCGGTGACCCAGTACTGCCAGGGCGTCGCCGTCGGCACCACCCAGTGCGGCAGCTCCGGCACCCACGTCGGCCACCCGACCGGCAACCCGGTGGCCGGCACCTGGTTGGACAGCTCGGTCAAGGCGCCGAGCAAGCCGGGCCAGACGGCCATCGCCGCCGAGGCGCAGAAGGCCGCCGCGCACTTCGGCGTCTCCGGCGACAACGTCCAGATCATCGTGGACGCCCCGCACGGCGTGGTCCCGCAGGGCTTCAAGACCCAGTACTGCGCCTGGCACGACCACACCACCGTGAACGGCGCCGACCTGCCGTACACCAACATGCCGTACGTGCCGGACGCCGGCGCCGGCTGCGGCGCCAACTTCGTGGCCACCAGCGGCGGCGTGAACGGGGCCACCGAGGGCGTCACCATCGTCGGCGGCCACGAGTACGCCGAGACGGTCACCGACCCGGCACCGTCCAGCGGTTGGGTGGACGGCGGCGGCGCGGAGAACGGCGACAAGTGCGCCTGGGTCTCCAGCGGCCAGGGCGCCTCCGCGATCGTCAGCATGAACGGTGCCGACTTCGCCGTGCAGTCGCTGTGGAGCAACAACTTCAACAGCAACGCCGGCGGTTGCGCGATCTCCTACACCAGCGCCACCAACCAGCACTGACGAACCGTCACAGGTGGCCCGCCGCACCGGCACTCCACGGTGCGGCGGGCCACCGCCGGACGACCGGAAGGCATCCCCGTGCGACTGCGCGTCCTCGCGCCCCTGGCGCTGCTGCTCACCGCCTGCGGCGCCCCGACGGCCCAGCCCCCCGCCGCTGCCTGCCAGTCCCCGGCCGAGGCCGTGCTGCCGCACACCGCGGGCACCCTGGCCGAGACCGACAGCGGCTCCTTCTGCCTGGCGCCCGGCCAGCAGCTCAGCGTCTTCCTGACCGCCACCGGCTCCGCCCACTGGTCCGCGGTCAGCAGCTCCGACCCGCAGGTGCTGGCCCCGGCCAAGGCACCGCTGACCGCGCCGATCGGCGTCACCCCGGCGCTGTTCGGTGCCACCGCCGCCGGCACCGCCCGACTGACCAGCCAGGACGGCACCGGGCACGACTGGGCGGTGACCGTCGTGGTCCGCTGATGCCCCGCCGACTCCCCGCGTTGACACCCCTGGTGCACCGGCGTAGTCCGGAAGGCAGGGGGCAACGGAGAGGAGACGGATCATGCTCGGCGATCTGATCGGTGAGGAGCAGGGCCAGGTCATAGTGCAGCGGGTCCTCGCGGAGGAGCACGGCCTGCCGCCGGCCGTCGAGACCACCTTCCGGGCAGCCGGCACGCTGCTCGGCGTCGCGGTCAACGACATGGGGAGCTACACCGCCCGATTGCGCCCCGACGGCACGCTGGCCGGCTCCGGCCAGGGCATCCTGATGAGCCCGGACGGCTCGCACGCCAGCTGGTCCGGCCAAGGCGTCGGCCAGTTCACCGGCGACGGCGGCGTCAGCTGGCGCGGCTCGATCATCTACAGCAGCGACTCGCCGGCCTTCGCGGGTCTGCGCGGCGTCGCCGGCGTCTTCGAGTTCGAGACGGACAGCGCCGGCACGACGACCGGAAAGCTGTGGGCCTGGAAGTAACGCAGACCGCTGGAGCGGGTACGGCGGGCGGTCCACTCGGGCCACAATGGTCCCCATGAACTCGCTCGCCCATCCCCAGCTGCGTTTCACCCCGGTCGTCGACGACCCCTCAGGCCCGCGCGAGCTGGTGATCCTCGGATCCACCGGCTCGATCGGCACCCAGGCCATCGACATCGTGCTGCGCAACCCGGACCGGTTCAGGGTGGTCGCGCTGTCGGCGGCGGGCGGGCAGGTCGAGCTGCTGGCCGAGCAGGCGTTCCAACTGGGCGTGCACACCGTCGCGGTGGCCAGGCCCGAGGCCGAGGCGGCGCTGCGCGCCGCGCTGGCCGAGCGGGCCGCCGGACGGCCGCTGCCCACCGTGCTGGCCGGACCGGACGCCGCCACCGAGTTGGCCGGGCTGCCCTGCCACTCGGTGCTGAACGGCATCACCGGCTCGATCGGCCTGGCCCCCACACTGGCCGCGCTGCGGGCCGGCCGGGTGCTGGTGCTGGCCAACAAGGAGTCGCTGATCGTCGGCGGCCCGCTGGTCAAGGCGGTGGCCGCGCCCGGTCAGATCGTCCCGGTGGACTCCGAGCACGCCGCGCTCTTCCAGGCGCTGACCGCCGGCACCCCGGGTGAGGTCCGCCGCCTGGTGGTCACCGCCAGCGGCGGGCCGTTCCGCGGCCGCAGCCGTGAGCAGCTGGCCGGCGTCACCCCGAAGGACGCGCTGGCCCACCCGACCTGGGCGATGGGCCCGGTGGTGACGATCAACTCGGCCACCCTGGTCAACAAGGGCCTGGAGGTGATCGAGGCCCACCTGCTCTACGACATCCCGTTCGACCGGATCGACGTGGTGGTCCATCCGCAGTCGGTGGTGCACTCGATGGTGGAGTTCACCGACGGCTCCACGCTGGCCCAGGCCAGCCCGCCGGACATGCGGATGCCGATCGCGCTCGGCCTCGGCTGGCCCGACCGGGTGCCCGACGCCGCCCCGGGCTGCGACTGGACCAAGGCCGCCACCTGGGAGTTCTTCCCGCTGGACGACGAGGCCTTCCCGGCCGTGGCGCTGGCCCGCGAGGTCGGTACGCTCGGCGGAACCGCGCCGGCCGTCTTCAACGCCGCCAACGAGGAGTGTGTGGACGCCTTCCTCAACGGCGGCCTGGCCTTCACCGGCATCGTGGACACGGTCGCCAAGGTGGTCGCCGAGCACGGCACCCCGCGCTCGGGAACTTCGCTGACCATCGAGGACGTCCTGGATGCGGAGGGCTGGGCGCGAGCTCGGGCCCGTGAGCTGGCAGCCGGCTGACACGGTGGCGTTACGGGGCGTGGCAGCCGGGTGCAAGATGGCCAGTGGGAGCGACATGACGGAGGACCAGCGGTGACTGCAGTGATGACGGTGCTGGGCATCGTGGTCTTTTTCGTCGGGCTGCTCTTCTCGATCGCCTGGCACGAGCTGGGCCACCTGTCCACGGCCAAGCTCTTCAAGATCCGGGTGCCGCAGTACATGGTCGGCTTCGGCCCGACCATCTGGTCCCGCAAGAAGGGCGAGACCGAGTACGGCGTCAAGGCGATCCCGCTGGGCGGCTACATCCGGATGATCGGGATGTTCCCGCCGGGCGAGGACGGCCGGATCACCAAGCGCAGCAGCTCGCCCTGGCGCTCGATGATCGAGGACGCCCGCGAGGCCTCGTACGAGGAGCTGCAGCCCGGCGACGAGGACCGGCTCTTCTACACCCGCAAGCCGTGGAAGCGCGTCATCGTGATGTTCGCCGGGCCGTTCATGAACCTGATCCTGGCCTTCGCGCTCTTCCTGGTGGCGATGATGGGCTTCGGCACCCCGATGTCGCTGCCGACCGTCGACTCGGTCTCGCCCTGCGTCGTCCCGGTCAGCCAGGCCAAGGAGGCCTGCCCGAAGGACGCCCTGCCCTCGCCGGCCGGGGCGGCCGGGATCCAGCAGGGCGACACCATCGTCTCCTTCGACGGCCACCGGATCAGCAACTACAAGCAGCTCTCCGCGGACATCCGCCAGTCCGCCGAGAAGACCGTGCCGGTGGTGGTCAAGCGCGGCGGCCAGCAGGTCACGTTGACCGCCACGATCCAGAAGAACACCCTGGCCAAGCTGGACAAGAACGGCGACCCGATCCCGGGCACCGAGACGGTGACCGGCTTCCTGGGCATCACCCCCACCTCCGGTGTGGTCCGGCTCAGCTTCGGCGCGAGCGTCGACAGGATGTCCGAGATGGCCGACACCGGGGTGCACTCGCTGCTCGCGCTGCCCGGCAAGATCCCGGCGCTGTGGGACTCGGTGGTCAAGGGCACCCCGCGGCAGGCCGACTCCCCGGTCGGCATGGTCGGCGCGGCCCGGGTCGGCGGCCAGGTCTTCTCGAACAACCACGTGCCCGCCACCCAGCGGGTCGCCATCATGATCAGTCTGCTGGCCGGCATCAACCTCTCGCTCTTCCTCTTCAACATGCTGCCGCTGCTCCCGCTGGACGGCGGCCATGTGGCCGGCGCGCTCTGGGAGTCGATCCGGCGTCACGCCGCCAGGCTCTTCAAGCGCCCCGACCCGGGTCCGTTCGACGTCGCCAAGCTGATGCCGGTGGCCTACGTGGTGGCCAGCATCTTCATCGGCTTCACCCTGCTGGTGCTGATCGCCGACGTGATCAACCCGGTCAAGATCAGCTAGCCGACCGCTCAGGGGGCGTGCGCGGGGGCCCTCGCGGGTGCCGTACCGTTGGACGCCGGGTGTGCGATCACCGCGCACCCGGCGTCCGTCACCTCTACTCCGGGGAACCCTGCGCACATGACCGCGATCTCGCTCGGTATTCCGTCCCTGCCGCTCAAGCCGCTCGCCAAGCGCCGCTACTCGCGTCAGATCATGGTCGGCAACGTTCCGGTCGGCGGCGACGCCCCGGTCTCGGTGCAGTCGATGACCACCACGCTGACCTCGGACATCAACGCGACGCTGCAGCAGATCGCGCAGCTCACCGCCTCCGGCTGCCAGATCGTCCGGGTCGCCGTGCCCTCCCAGGACGACGCGGACGCGCTGCCGATCATCGCGAGGAAGTCGCAGATCCCGGTGATCGCCGACATCCACTTCCAGCCGAAGTACGTGTTCGCGGCGATCGACGCCGGCTGCGCGGCCGTGCGCGTGAACCCGGGCAACATCAAGGCCTTCGACGACAAGGTCGGCGAGATCGCCAAGGCGGCCAAGGCCGCCGGGACCCCGATCCGGATCGGCGTCAACGCCGGCTCGCTGGACAAGCGGCTGCTGGAGAAGTACGGCCGGGCCACCCCCGAGGCGCTCGTGGAGTCCGCGCTGTGGGAGTGCTCGCTCTTCGAGGAGCACGACTTCCGCGACATCAAGATCTCGGTCAAGCACAACGACCCGGTCGTGATGATCAACGCCTACCGGCAGCTCGCGGCGGCCTGCGACTACCCGCTGCACCTCGGTGTCACCGAGGCGGGCCCGGCCTTCCAGGGCACCATCAAGTCGGCCGTCGCTTTCGGCGCGCTGCTGGCCGAGGGCATCGGCGACACCATCCGGGTCTCGCTGTCCGCGCCTCCGGCCGAGGAGATCAAGGTCGGCAACCAGATCCTGGAGTCGCTCGGCCTGCGTCAGCGGGGTCTGGAGATCGTCTCCTGCCCGTCCTGCGGCCGCGCCCAGGTGGACGTCTACAAGCTCGCCGAGGAGGTCACCGCCGGCCTGGAGGGCATGGAGGTGCCGCTGCGCGTCGCGGTCATGGGCTGCGTCGTCAACGGTCCGGGCGAGGCCCGCGAGGCCGACCTCGGGGTGGCCTCGGGCAACGGCAAGGGGCAGATCTTCGTCAAGGGCGAGGTGATCAAGACGGTGCCCGAGTCCAAGATCGTCGAGACCCTGATCGAGGAGGCCCTCAAGCTGGCCGAGCAGATGCAGGCCGACGGCGTGGAGTCCGGCAGCCCGACCGTGATCGCCGCCGACTGACGGTGAGTGAGGCACAGTGCTCGATCGAGGTGTGATGCTCCCCGGCTCCCTGCAGGCTGCCCGCAGCCTGGCTGCCACCCGGGTGCTGGACGGCGCGGACCTGGCCGACACCCTGGCGGTGCTGCACCGCGACCCGGTCGCCAACGCCTTCGTCGCCACCCGGGTCGAGGCGGTCGGCCTCGACCCGTGGCGGCTCGGCGGCGAGATGTGGGGCTGGCACGACCAGGACGGCCGGCTGGAGTCGCTCTGCTACGCCGGCGCCAACCTGGTGCCGATCAACGCCGGCCCGCAGGCCGTCCGGGCCTTCGCCGAGCGGGCCCGCCGGCAGGGCCGCCGCTGTTCCTCGATCGTCGGCCCCGCCGAACCCACCGCCGAGCTGTGGGCGCTGCTGGAGCGCAGCTGGGGCCCGGCCCGCGAGGTCCGGGGCCACCAGCCGCTGATGGCCACCACCGAACCCGCCACCGAGGTCGCGCCCGACCCGCTGGTCCGCCGGGTCCGCCGGGACGAGCTCGAGCTGCTGATGCCGGCCTGCGTGGCGATGTTCACCGAGGAGGTCGGGATCTCCCCGCTGGCCGGCGACGGTGGCCTGCTCTACCAGGCAAGGGTCGCCGAACTGGTCAGCGGCGGACGCTCGTTCGCCCGGATCTCGGAGCAGGGCGAGGTCGTCTTCAAGGCCGAGATCGGCGCCGTCACCCAGGGCGCCTGCCAGATCCAGGGCGTCTGGGTGGCCCCCGCCCACCGCGGCCGGCGGCTCTCCGAGGCGGGCATGGCCGCGGTGCTGGAGATCGCGCTGCGCGAGGTGGCCCCGGTGGTCAGCCTCTACGTGAACGACTACAACCTGCCCGCCCGGGCCGCGTACCACCGGGTGGGATTCCGTGAGGTCGGCGCCTTCATGTCGGTACTTTTCTGACTGTTAGTCGCCCGCGCTCGGGGCGGTGATCTCCTGTCGGCACCCCACCCGGTGGAGTAACGTCCCCGGCATGGAGCAGCTCACCGAGATCACCGTTCAGCCGATCGACTTGGCCGCCTGGGCGCCGTATGCGCTCGAGGTGCAGGCGGCCGCCTTCGGGCTCTCCGCCGAAGAGGTGGCGGTACGGCTGCACATCGTCGGGCGGCACGCGCTGCAGCCCGGGGTGATCGCGCTCGGCGCGCTCAGCGGCGGTCGGCTGGTCGGCTTCGGCTACGGCATGCCGAACCAGCGCTCGCACTGGTGGAGCACCGTCATCCAGCCGCACCTGGAGGCGCACGGCCACGGGGACTGGCTGGACAACGTCTTCGCCGTCACCGAACTGCACGTGCTGCCCGAGTATCAGGGGCGGGGCCTGGGCAGCACCCTGATCCGCACCCTGTGCGAGCGCTCCGGGCTGCCGCGCAGCATCCTCTCCGCGATCGACGCCGAGACCCCGGCCCGCCGCCTCTACCGCTCCCTGGGCTACCGCGACCTGGCCCGCGCCGTCCGCTTTCCCGCCACCGACCGCCCGTACGCGGTGATGGGCGCCCGGCTGCCCCTGCTGGACCGGTCCTACAACCCGTCCGCGAACTCCAGGTAGAGCTCCGCGTTGCTGCGTTCGCCGGCGGCCAGGGCGGTCAGGCCGGCGGCGACGGTGCGGAACAGGGTCCAGCCGCGCAGGCGGTCCCGATCCACCTCCACCGCCTCGGCGAGCTGGTGCAGCCGGCGGCGGGCGGCGCCCTGCGGGCCGGGGGCCGCGGCCAGCGTCTCCTTGCGGTCCTGGGCCAGCCAGGCCAGGTCGTAGGCGCGCTCGCCGACCAGCGGCTGCGGGTCGATGGCCAGCCACGGGGAGCGGTCGGCGGCCATCACGTTGCCGTGGTGGAAGTCGCCGTGCAGCAGGAACTGCTCGGGAATGGAGCTCAGCAGTCCCGCCGCGATCTCGGTCGCCTCGTCGAGCAGCCGCAGCGCGTCCAGCCGCTCGGCCAGCGCCCGGTGCTCGCGCAGCCAGCCGATCCGCAGCTCGACCTGTTCGGCCACCGAGGTGAACTGATGGCCCGTCGGGGGCTCGGTCCACAACCGCCGCAGCAGGCTGGTCGCCTCCAGCATCGCCTTCGCCTCGGCCAGTGAGCGCAGCGGGATGTCCCCGTGCAGACGCTCCAGCAGCAGGAACCCCTCGGCGGGCTCGGCGTCCAGCAGCAGCACGGCGCCGCGTCCGGCCCAGTGGGTGAGTGCCGCGTGTTCCTGGGCGGTCTCGGGGGTGACCAGTCCGGTCTTGAGCACGGCGGGGGAGTTGTCACCCCGGCGGACGTACCCGATCAGGCTCAACCGCCCGCCCGGGTCGGCGATCCGGTCCAGGATCAGGTCCCAGCGGGCCAGCTGACGGGTCACCCGGTCCTGGAGGGCGGCCAGCCAACGCTCCCCGGTCTGGCCCTGGCGGGCCAGCACGCCGTCGCGGAGCCGGTCGGGGACGGTGATCTGCCCTGCTGCTGACGACATGCCGACCTTCCGTCTGGTGCTGCCCCCGTGGTACTACCCGTCCATTGTCGGCCATCCACCCCGCCCCGGCCGGACAGCCGCGCTGGTCAGCGCCATATCGGGGGCCGGTGGTGGGTCTACCGGGGGGAGCCGGAGGCGCTCGCGGAGCCCGCCGACGGCGAGGCGGCGGGCTCCGCGAGGCCCGGCAGTGCGGTCGAGGCGCCACCCCAGTGCGCGCACTGCAGCACGCACTCGCGCAGCGCCGTGGCCGCGGTCATCCGCAGCCCGCCGGAGCCGGCGGCGACCAGGTCGGCGTAGACGGCGGTCAGTCGGGACTCGACCTCGGCGGCCAGTCGTCCGGCGGCCGCCGGGTCCGGGACGGCGAACGGCAACTGGTACCCGGGAGCGGCTGCGGCCGGCGTCGCGCCGGCCGCGGCCAGTATTCGCTGCCAGGCGTCCCGGCGGGCCTGGTGGGCGGCGTAGCCGGCCCGGGCCTCGTCGCGCTTGGGGCCCGGCGGGACCTTGGCGCCGACCACCCCGAAGGCGTACACGGCGGCGTGCTCGGCGGCCAGCGCGGCCTGGAGTGCGGCGGTGGCACCGGCTGATGGCGGGTTAGGGGTGCTGGGGGAGGAGCTGGGTGATCCGCCGTCAGCTGACGGTGCACCTGCTGACGGTGCACCTGCTGAGGGGGTGTCGGCGGGAACCGTCAGCGGGGTCTGGTCGCCCAGCCGCACCGCGTGCAGCGCACCGGCCGCAGCGGCCGAGGCCAGCAGCCGGGCCAGCTCCGGCGAGGCGGCGGCGAGATCGGCCAGCCTGGCCTGCGCGGTGCTCCGCTCGGCGCCGGCCAACGCGGCCACCGTGCCGCCCGCCGGCGATCCGGAGGCAGCCGTCGAGGCAGCCGCCGTGGCTGGGGAACTGGCGGCAGCGGCGCTGGGAGCACTGGACGCGGGCAGTCCGCTCGCCAGCGCCGCCCGCTGCTTGACCAGCTCCGCCTGCAGCTCCGCCACCGGTGCACCGCCGGCGCTGCCTGCCGGCAGCGCCGCGTACTGGGCCAGCAGCGCGTCGGTCGCGGCCACCGCCCGGGTGCGCAGCGGCAGGTCCGGGTCGGGTTTCCCCTTGCCGCCCGACCCCGGTGAGCCGGAACCGCTCCCGGATCCGGAGGTGCAGGCGGCCAGCAGCCCGGCGGCGGCCAGCGCCCCGGTGGCCAGGAAAGTCCGCCGGCCGGTGGACTGCATCGACGTGCTCCCGAGAACTCGTGCGGGAGCCGCTGACGCCCCCGCGATCGTGACTGGTGGTGAACGAGAACGTGAAAGAGTTGTGCCCGCCCGGTTGGACCGTACCGTCCGCCTCGCGCGGAGCATAGGGCGGGGCGGTGCGGCGGACACCGGGCACCGCGCGGGACCACCGGAATCGGCGGTTGGGGGGTCGACCCGATAGGCTTTGGCCGAGTTACGACCACTGACAACAGCAGACGCGGCCGAGGAGTCACCCGGATGAGCACCACCCCCACCGATCGGTTGCGTGCCCTGTTGGAGCCGCTGGCCGAGCGGGCGGGCCTGGACCTTGAGGACGTCAAGGTGACCCAGGCCGGCAGCCGCCGCCAGGTGCAGATCGATGTGGACGCAGACGGCGGCGTGGACCTGGATGCGATCGCCGAGTTCAGCCGCGAGGTCGGCCAGGCCCTGGACGAGAGCGACCTGCTGGGCAGCTCCGCCTACGTCCTGGAGGTCGGCTCCCCGGGCGTGGACCGCCCGCTCACCGAACCCCGCCACTGGCGCCGCAACACCGGCCGACTGGTGAAGATCCAGCTGACCGAGGGCGGCGAGATCGTCGCGCGCATCCTGGAGACCGACGAGGACGGCGCGCTGGTCGAGGTGCAGCCGGTGAAGGGCCGCGGCCGGGCCAAGGAGCGCCGCCTGGAGTTCGCCGAGGTGGCCAAGGCGCGGATCCAGGTGGAGTTCAACCGCAAGGAGGACGAGCAACTGCTGTCCGAAGAAGAAGAGGACGAGCAGCCGCTCTCCGAGGAAGAAGAGGAGGCGTAGCCGTGGACATCGACATGAGTGCCCTGCGTGGGCTGGTGACCGAGAAGAACATCCCGTTCGACCTGCTGGTCGAGTCGATCGAGTCGGCGCTCCTCATCGCGTACCACCGGACCGAGGGCTCGCGCCGTCGGGCCCGGGTCGAGCTGAACCGCAAGACCGGCCACGTGACGGTGTGGGCGCTGGAGGACGCGAGCGAGCTGGAGGAGGGCGCCGAGCCCCGCGAGTTCGACGACACCCCGAGCGGCTTCGGCCGGATCGCCGCCAGCACCGCGAAGCAGGTGATCCTGCAGCGCCTGCGCGACGCCGCCGACGACCAGACCTTCGGCGAGTACGCGGGCAAGGAGGGCGACATCGTGATGGGTGTCGTCCAGCAGGGCAACGACCCGAAGAACGTGCTGGTGGACATCGGCAAGCTGGAGGCGATCCTGCCCCCGCAGGAGCAGGTCCCCGGCGAGGAGTACAAGCACGGCACCCGCCTGCGCAGCTACGTGGTGGCGGTCCGTCGCGGTGTCCGCGGCGCCTCGGTGACGCTCTCGCGCACCCACCCCAACCTGGTGAAGAAGCTGTTCGCGCTGGAGGTCCCGGAGATCGCCGACGGCAGCGTCGAGATCGCCGCGATCGCCCGCGAGGCCGGCCACCGCACCAAGATCGCCGTGCACTCGCGCCGGGCCGGTCTGAACGCCAAGGGCGCCTGCATCGGCCCGATGGGCGGCCGGGTGCGCAATGTGATGGCCGAGCTGCACGGCGAGAAGATCGACATCGTCGACTGGTCGGACGATCCGGCCGAGATGGTGGCGAACGCGCTGTCCCCCGCCCGGGTGACCAAGGTCGAGATCGTGGACCTGCAGCAGCGCTCCGCTCGGGTGATCGTGCCGGACTACCAGCTCTCGCTGGCGATCGGCAAGGAGGGGCAGAACGCCCGTCTGGCGGCTCGCCTCACCGGATGGCGGATCGACATCCGGCCGGACACCGACACCTCGGGTGAGGGCTCCGATGCGGGCCGCAGCGGGGAATCCCGCCCGGAGTAATCGCGTTGAAATCGGATAGTCGCGGCCCTGCCCTGATCGGCGGGGCCGCGGTCAGTCCCTGCGGAGGGGTAGACTTGAAGGTGTCCGGCCGGACGCATGTCCGCGCATGCCCTGAACGCACCTGCGTGGGCTGCCGCAAGCGAGCGGCCAAGCACGAGCTGTTGCGAGTCACGGCGGTCGAGGGCGTCTGCGCCCCCGATCCCGGCAATTCGCAGCCTGGCCGGGGAGCGTACCTGCACCCCGACCCGGCCTGTCTCGACCTGGCAGTCCGCCGCCGGGCGTTCCCGAGAGCCTTCCGGCTCCAGGGCGCGCTCGACACGGAGGCGCTGCGTGAGCACGTCGAGGCCAGGGCAGACAGCACCCCGGCGTCCTGAGGACCCTGGGGACGAACCACCGTACAGAGCAACGGCGCGCGCACCACGGTGCACCGCGCCACCAGTCAGGTACCTCGCGAGATGGAAGTAGGTCGAGATTGCGATGAGCACTCGATGAGTACGCGATGAGTACGCCCATGAAGTAGCGACGGTCCGGCGGACAACGACCCCGGACTTATAGACAGGAGCGAAGTGGCTAAGGTCCGGGTTTACGAACTCGCCAAGGAACTCGGCTTGGAGAGCAAGGCCGTCATGGCCAAGCTGACCGAGCTGGGTGAGTTCGTCCGTTCGGCGTCCTCGACGATCGAGGCGCCGGTTGTGCGCAAGTTGACTGATGCTTTGGGAGCGACGCCGCCGTCCGGTGGCGGCTCCGCCAAGCCTGGCCCGCGGAAGCCCGCGGCGCCCCAGCCCGCCGGCGGTGCCGGTGGCGCTGCACCCAAGCCGGGTGCCCCCACGCCGGGTCCGCGTCCCACCGCGGCCCCCGGCCCCCGTCCGACTCCGGCAGCCGCCGCCCCGGCTGCTGCCGCTCCGGCCGCCCCCGCGGCGCCGGCGGCTCCCGCCGCCTCGCGTCCGGGTGCGCCGACTCCGGGCCCGCGTCCGGCCGCACGTCCCGCCGCTCCGGCGGCCCCGGCTGCTCCGGCGGCCGAGTTCTCCTCGCCGGCTCCGGCCGGCGACGCCCCCGCCCCCGCAGCGCGTCCGGCTTCGCCGGCCCCGCGTGCGGCCGGCCCCGCCGCCGGTGGCGCCCGTCCGGGCCCGCGTCCGGCCGGTCCGCGTCCGGGCAACAACCCCTTCACCTCCGGCAGCGCCACGGGCATGGCCCGTCCCGGTGACCGTCGTCCGGCCGCGCCGGGCGAGCGTCCGGCCCGTCCGGGTGGTCCCGGCGCCGGTGCACAGCGTTCAGACGGCCCTGGCGGTGCCCGCCCGGCCCGTCCGGGTGGTCCCGGCGCTGGTGCACAGCGTTCCGACGGCCCTGGCGGTGCCCGCCCGGCCCGTCCGGGTGGTCCCGGTGCCGGTGCACAGCGTTCCGACGGCCCTGGCGGTGCCCGCCCGGCCCGTCCGGGTGGTCCCGGCGGCGCGCCGCGTCCCGACGGGATGCCGCGTCCGGCCGGCCCGCGTCCGGGTGCTCCCAGCCCGTCCGGCATGCCGCGCCCGAACCCGGGCATGATGCCGCAGCGTCCCGGCCCGGGCACTGGCCCGCGTCCGGGCCCCGGTGGCCGTGGTCCCGGTGGCCCCGGCGGCCGTCCGGGTGGTCCGGGTGCCGGCGGCGGCGCCCGTCCCGGCTTCGCCGGTCGTCCGGCCGGTCCGGGCTCGCGCCCGGCCGGTGGTGGCGGTGGCGGCTTCGGCGGCCCCGTCCGGGTGGCGGCGCCGGTGGCGGCGGTGGCTTCGGCCCGCGTCCCGGTGGCTTCGGCGGTCGTCCCGGCGGCCCGGGTGCCCGTGGTGGCACGCAGGGTGCCTTCGGTCGTGGCCCGGGTGGTCGCCCGGCGCGCGGTCGCAAGTCGAAGCGGGCGAAGCGCCAGGAGTACGAGGCCATGCAGGCCCCGTCCATGGGTGGCGTGATGCTGCCCCGCGGCAACGGACAGACTGTCCGGCTGTCGCGCGGCGCCTCGCTGATGGACTTCGCGGAGAAGATCAACGCCAACCCGGCGTCGCTGGTCTCGGTGATGTTCAACCTCGGCGAGATGGTCACCGCGACCCAGTCGGTCTCCGACGCCACCCTCGAGCTGCTGGCCGGCGAGATGGGCTTCGTGCTGGAGATCGTCAGCCGTGACGACGAGGACCGCGAGCTGCTCGAGTCCTTCGACATCGACTTCGGTGCCGACGAGGGCGACGAGGACATGCTGGTCGCCCGTCCGCCGGTGGTGACCGTCATGGGTCACGTCGACCACGGTAAGACCCGACTGCTCGACGCGATCCGCAAGTCCAACGTGGTCGCGGGCGAGGCCGGTGGCATCACCCAGCACATCGGTGCCTACCAGGTCACGGCCGACGTCAACGGCGAGGACCGGAAGATCACCTTCCTCGACACCCCGGGTCACGAGGCGTTCTCCGCCATGCGTGCCCGTGGTGCCAAGTCCACCGACATCGCGATCCTGGTGGTCGCGGCCAACGACGGTGTCATGCCGCAGACGGTTGAGGCGTTGAACCACGCCAAGGCCGCGGGTGTGCCGATCGTGGTCGCCGTCAACAAGATCGACGTCGAGGGCGCCGACCCGACCAAGGTCCGCGGTCAGCTGACCGAGTTCGGTCTGGTGGCGGAGGAGTACGGCGGCGACACCATGTTCGTCGACATCTCGGCTCGCCAGGGCCTGCACATCGACCAGCTGCTGGAGGCCGTGGTCCTGACCGCGGACGCCTCGCTGGACCTGCGGGCCAACCCGGAGCAGGACGCGCAGGGTATCGCCATCGAGGCGCACCTGGACAAGGGTCGCGGCGCCATGGCGACCGTCCTGGTCCAGCGTGGAACGCTGCGGGTCGGCGACTCGATCGCCGTCGGCGACGCGCACGGCCGTGTCCGCGCCATGCTCGACGAGAACGGCAAGAACGTCGAGGAGGCGGGTCCGTCCCGTCCGGTCCTGCTGCTCGGTCTGACCTCGGTGCCGCGCGCCGGCGACAGCTTCATCGTCGTCGACGACGACCGCACCGCGCGCCAGATCGCCGAGAAGCGTTCGGCCCGTGACCGCAACGCCATGTTCGCCAAGCGTCCGATGCGGATCTCCCTGGAGAACCTGGACCAGGCGATCGCGGCCGGCGGTATCCAGCAGCTCAACCTCATCATCAAGGGCGACGTCTCCGGTTCGGTGGAAGCCCTCGAGGACGCCCTCGTCAAGCTCGACGTGGGCGACGAGGTCGAGCTCCGGATCCTGCACCGCGGTGTGGGTGCCATCACCGAGTCCGACGTGGACCTGGCGATGGGCTCGGAAGCGATCATCATCGGCTTCAACGTCCGCGCCGAGGGCCGTGCTCGCACGGCCGCCGAGCGCGAGGGCGTCGACGTCCGGTACTACTCGGTCATCTACCAGGCGATCGAGGAGATCGAGGCCGCGCTCAAGGGCCTGCTCAAGCCCGAGTACGAGGAGGTGCGCCTCGGCTCCGCGGAGATCCGCGAGGTGTTCCGCAGCTCCAAGTTCGGCAACATCGCGGGTGTCATCGTCCGCGAGGGCTTGCTGCGCCGCAACGCCAAGGCCCGCCTCATCCGCGACGGCAAGGTCGTGTCGGAGAGCCTCACCATCGAGGGTCTGCGCCGCTTCAAGGACGACGCGACCGAGGTCCGCGAGGGCTTCGAGGCCGGTGTCACCCTGGGGTCGTTCAACGACATCAAGGTGGACGACATCATCGAGACCTTCGAGATGCGCGAGAAGCCGCGCTCGTAACGGGTGCTCGTACCGGGGCCGGTCGGCGGGAAATTTCCCGTCGACCGGCCCCGGTCTCGCTGTGTAGGGTCCTCGACATCAGCCCCCGATTCGTCCGGGGGTTACTACGAGGCCTTCAGGTCGGCGAGACCTGTCATACATGTTCGTGGGAACACTCACCTTCGACCTGCTCCTCGGCGACGTTCACTCGTTGAAGGAGAAGCGATCGATCGTGCGGCCCATCGTGGCCGAACTGCAGCGCAAGTACAGCGTGTGCGCCGCAGAAGTCGGGAACCAGGATCTGCACCGCCGGGCCGAGATCGGCCTCGCGGTCGTCTCGGGCGAACACCGGTTCGTCACCGAGATCCTGGACAGCTGTGAGCGGCTGGTCGCCGGCCGCCCCGAAGTGCAGTTGCTCTCCGCGAGGAGGCGCTACTACGGCGACGAGGATGATTGAGATCGGGAGCGGGGGCGCAACGTCGCCACCGTCACACCGACGAGGACCGAGAGCGCCCACAAGGCTGGGCGCGGGCCGGTACTTTGGGGCTTGGGCCCCGAGGGGTGAGCGATCACCCGGAGTACCGTGCCCACTGCACGAGGAGGCAACGTGACCGACACCGCAAGGGCGCGCAAGCTCGCCGACCGTATCCAGGTGGTCGTCGCCCAGACCCTGGAGCGGCGCATCAAGGATCCGCGGCTGGGCTTCGTGACCATCACCGACACCCGCGTCACCGGCGACCTGCGGGAGGCCACGGTCTTCTACACGGTCTTCGGCGACGAGACCGAGCGGGAGGCCACGGCGGCCGCGCTGGAGAGCGCCAAGGGCGTGCTCCGGTCCGAGGTCGGCAAGCAGACCGGGGTGCGCTTCACCCCGTCGCTGACCTTCGTCGCGGACGCGCTGCCGGACAACGCCCGACAGATCGACGACCTGCTCGACAAGGTGCGGGTCTCGGACGCGGCGGTGCGCACCGCCGCCGCCGGGGCGCAGTACGCCGGTGAGGCCGACCCCTACAAGGCGCCGGCCCGCGACGACGCGGACGAGGACGAGTAGTCATGGCAGTTGAGCCGGCGGCGGCCGGTTCGGCGAGGGCGTCCGGCACCACTGAGGTGGCGGACGCCCTCGCGGTGCTTCCGGGGCAGCGCGCGCAGTCACCGGGCGGCTTCGAGCCGTGCCCGGGCGGCTTCGACGCGGTCTGGGAGCAGGTGCTCGCGGACATCGGGCGGGCCACCGAGATCGACCTGATCTGCCACATCGTCCCCGACGGGGACGCGCTCGGCTCGGCGCTGGCCGCCGGACTGGCGCTGCGGGCGCTCGGGCACCGGGTCCGGGTCTCCTTCGGCGACGATCCGCAGATCATCCCCGAGTCGCTCTCCTTCCTGCCCGGGCAGGAGCTGATCGTGCCGGCCGCGGAGGTGCCGGCCCAGCCGGACCTGGTGCTCTGCTTCGACGTGGCCTCCGAAGGACGGCTCGGCCTGCTGCACCAGAAGGCCTTCGCGGCGCGCACCCTGGTGGTGATCGACCACCACGCCTCCAACCCGGGCTTCGGGACGCACCGGCTGATCGACCCGAGCGCGCCGGCCACTGCCGTGCTGGTGGACGAGCTGCTGCGCCGGCTCGGGGTGCGGCTCGACCAGGAGCTGGCCACCTGCCTGTACACGGGGGTCGCCACCGACACCGGGTCGTTCAAGTACGCGGCCACCACGCCGCAGACCCATGAGCTGGCCGGGCGGCTGCTGGCCACCGGGATCCGGCACGACCTGATCTCCCGCCAGCTCTGGGACACCTCCTCCTTCGGCTACCTGAAGGTGCTGGCCGCCGCGCTGGACCGGGCGGTCTACGAGCCCGAGGCGGTCGACGGGCGCGGGCTGGTGTGGACCTGGGTGCCCTACCAGGACCTGGCGCTGTACAGCGTCACCGTCGAGGAGATCGAGGGCCTGATCGACATCCTGCGCCGCCCGGCCGAGGCCGAGGTGGCGCTGGTGCTCAAGCAGGACCCGGACGGCACGCTGCGCGGCTCCTGCCGCTCGAAGGGTGCGGTCGACGTGGCGGCGGCCTGCCAGGAGTTGGGCGGGGGCGGGCATGTGTACGCGGCCGGGTTCTCGGTGCGCGAGGACGTGCCGAGCACCGTGGCGCGGTTCCGGTCCGCGCTCGGCTGATCATTTCACTCTCAAGAAAGTACCGATGAAGCGCAAAGGCACCGGCCCCGACGGTCTGGTCATCGTGGACAAGCCCGAAGGCATCACCTCGCACGGGGTGGTCGCCCGGATGCGGCGGCTGGCGGGGACCAGGAAGGTCGGCCACGCCGGCACCCTGGACCCGATGGCCACCGGCGTGCTGGTGATCGGTGTGGAGCGGGCCACCCGGCTGCTCGGGCACCTGATGCTGACCGCCAAGACCTACACGGCGACCATCCGGCTCGGCCAGACCACGATCACCGACGACCGCGAGGGCGAGGTCACCGAGTCCACCCCGGTCACCGGTGTCAGCCGGGAGGCGATCGACGCCGAGATCGTCAAGCTGACCGGCGAGATCATGCAGGTGCCCTCCAAGGTCAGCGCGATCAAGATCGACGGGAAGCGGTCCTACCACCGGGTCCGCGAGGGCGAGGACTTCGAGATCCCCGCGCGGCCGACCACGGTCCACTCCTTCACCGTGCACGAGCTGCGCGAGGCGGTCGCCGAGGACGGCACGGCGGTGCTCGACCTGGACGTCACCGTCGAGTGCTCCTCCGGTACGTACATCCGCGCGCTGGCCCGGGACCTGGGCGCCGCGCTCGGCGTCGGCGGGCATCTGACCGCGCTGCGGCGCACCAAGGTCGGCCCGTACGAGGTCTCGTCCGCGCACACGCTGGAGCAGCTGGAGGAGCAGCTCAGCGTGCTGCCGATCGCCGAGGCCGCGGCGGCCGCGTTCCCGCGCTGGGACATCGGCGAGGAGGACGCTAAGCGGCTCTCCACCGGGATCAGGCTGAAGGCGCCCGGTCTCGGGGTGGACGGGCCGATCGCGGTCTTCGGACCGGACGGGACCTTCCTGGCGCTGGTCGAGGAGCAGGGCGGCCAGGCCAGGCCGGTGGCGGTTTTCGTCGGGTAGCAGCTCCGCCCCGGTCGTCGGGGCCCTCCCTTGGTAGTTGGTGCCCTCCCCGGCAGCCGGGGCTCACTCGGATGGGCGAGCGCGCGAGGTGAACGGCCGTGGTGAACGGAGCGGCCGGGGTCGCTCGGCCCGTCCCGTGGGCAGGCTCATCGCGGCGAGCACGGCAGCGGTGACGGGCCCGACGGGAGCCCGCCCGGGCCGCCGGGGAGGGCAGCACAATGACGGGTGGCCTCGCGGACACCGACCCCAACGGGTCGCTGGTACGACTGTCCGACAGCGCCGGGCGCGAGCTGGGCTACGGGTTCCCGGCGGACGCCCGCGGCACGCTGCTGACGGCGTACCAGACGGTCGCCGATCTCGGTGACGTTCCGCCGGTGCGCGCCGGTGATGCCGTGGTGCGCGGCCTGACCCGGTGCCCCGAGCTGGGCCTGGCACTGCTGACGGTCGATCAACCGGCCGTAGCGCGGCCGCTCCCGGTGCTGCTCGGTGCGCTCGCCGAGCCGGGCCGGCCGGTCGCCGTGCCGCGCGAGGGCGCGCCGCCGCTGCTGGGCACACTGCTGGGCACCGGCACCGCACTCAGTGCCTGGCCCGGTCCGGTCCGGCTGCTGCCCGGGATCCTGCTGCTCGAGCTGCCGGGAGCAGCCGCCCCGGGCACCGCGCTGCCGGCCGGGCTGCCGGTCCTGGATCCGGCGACCGGAGCGGTGCTCGGCCTGCTCGCCCCCGGGCTGCGCGGCCTGCCGGCCGGCCTGACACCGGCCGTCCCGATCACCGGCCACCCGGAGCTCCCGCCCGAACTCGCCGAGCTGCTGGCCCGCAACGCCGTCGACGCCCCGGCGTACGGGCCCGCGCTCAACCTCGGCGGGATGCTCCAACTGGCCTCCCGCCAGCTGGCGGCCGCCGTGGCGGGTCCGGGCCGGGTCACCGACCTCGCCGCCGACCGGGTCGAGCGGGCCGACGGGCTGGCCGGCGAGGAGCCGGAAGCCCCGCTCACCGTGCTGGTCGGCGAACCGGGCAGCGGCCGGACCACCGAGCTGGCCGCGCTCGCCGTGCGCCGAGCGGGCGGCCCCCGGGCGCTGCCCACGCTCTGGCTGCGCGGGGCCGACCTGTGGAGCGGCGACTCCTCGGTGACGGATGCCGTCGGACGGGCCCTGGCGCCCGATGTGACGGCGGCGGCCGCGGCCCAGGTCTGCGCGGCGGGCGGGCGGCCGCTGCTGGTGCTGCTGGACGGTCCCGAGGAGGCGCCGGCCGTCCTCGGCGCGCCCTGGTGGGAGCGGACGCTGCGCTGGCTGGGCGAGAGCGGGGCGCGGCTGCTGGTGGCCTGCCGGCCGGAGAGCTGGGAGCCGGGGCGCTGGGAATCGGGGCGCTGGGACGTGGAGCACGGTGTCGCCCAGGTCCGGTTGCACCGGCTGGGCCCGCTGCGCGGATCGGCGCTGGAGCGGGCGGCCCGGCGGTACGGGGTCACGGCGCCGGAGGCGGCGACCGCTCCGCTGGTACTGCGGCTGGCGGGAGAACTGCGGGCGGCGGGGGTGGCGGGGGCGTCGGGGGCGGGCCGCGCCGAGCTGTACGGCGGGTGGCTCGACCTGTGCTGTCTGCGGATCGCCCAGCGGCTGGCCGAGGAGGGCCCGCGACCCGCCTCGCACCGCAAGGGCGCGGTGGGCCGGCCGGCCGTGCCGGTGTCGCCCGGGCGGGTGCGGCGGTTGGCGGCCACGGTGGCCGGACGGTTGCACGAGGCGGCGCGGCGGATGCTCGGGCCCGGGCAGGGCGGCCTGGGACGGGCGGCCTTCGAGGAGCTGTTCCCGGTCAGCGGCGGCTGGGCGCGGGCGGTGCTCGCGGAGGGGCTCTTCGTCCCGGCGGGCGACGGTTACCGGTTGGCGCACGAGGAGATCGCCGACTGGCTGCTCGGGCTGCACCTGGACCTGGAGGCGGCCCTGTGCCAGCTGCTCGCCGCCGGGGAGCGGCGCGGGGTGCCCCGGCACCGGGTGGGCACGGTGGAGGCCGCCCTGCGCACGGTCGGGGAGACTTGGGGGGAGGCCACGCTGAACGGGTGGCTGGACCGGCTCTGGCAGGCCCTGGCGGACCCGGGGACCGGACCGGAGGCCCGCTGGTGGGCGTCCCGGCTGCTCGCGGCGGGCCTGCGGGCGAGCCCGGCGCCCGGAGCGCACCGGGAGCTGCTGGAGCGGTTGGCCGAGCGGATCGCGCAGGCGACGGCGGGGACGGGCGGGTTCGCGGCGCTGCGCGAGGGCCCGCGACCGGCCACCCGGCGCAGACCGACCGCCGGTGGCGCGCCGGGGCAGGGGGCGCGGGAGGCGGCGGAAGACGGGGGCCGGGCGAGCGAGCGGGTGCGCCGGGGCGTGCGGCGGCCGAGAGTGCGGCCGGCTCACCGGTACCGGAGGGGCCGCCGGTTGACGGTCCGCCGGTTCACGGCCTGCCGGTTGACGGTCCGTCGGGGGAGCCGGACACCGCGGGCCTCGGTCTGTTCGGCCCCGGCTTCTGGGACGCGCTCGACCTCCCGCCGGCCACCCGCTGGGCCCTGCTGCGCATCCTGGTCCGGGCGGACGGTCCGGAGCAGGGCTTCCTCGGCGCCGCGGCGGCCTGGCTGCGGGCCGGCGGGGCAGCGGTGTTCCCGCTGCTCTGCGGCTGGTTCGAGGACGGCCGCGGCCTGCCGGCCCGCCCGGGCGCCACCGTCGCCGACCTCGCCCAGGACCTGCTCTACGCCCACCGCGCCTTCGCCGTCGACGAGTTGACCGAGGCGCTGGTGGCCGCAGCGCACCCGAGGGCGGACGCGCTGCTCACCGTGCTGGCCGTCGAGGAGCCCTCCGCGCTCTGCCGCGCCGTCGACCGGTGGAGCCACGACCCGCGCGCCGAGCGCCATGTGGCCGCCGCCGTGCACGCGCTGCGCACCGCGCCGTACGCGAGCGGCCCGGGCCTGGACCTGCTGCGCTTCACCGCCCTGACGCTGCTCGCCCGGGAGACCGAACCCGGCCTGCACGGCGCCGCCCTGGCCCTGCTGGTCCGCGACCGGCGGACCCGTCCGAAGCACCTGCAGGCCGCCCTCGACGCCTACGCCGCGGACGACTCGTTCGTCACCCCGGAGATCCTCGGCACCGCGCTCGACACCGACCAGGCCGCCGTGCTGGCCGCCTTCGAGGCCCGACTCGAGCGGCCCGGCGCCGGCGCGGCGGCCGTGCTCCGGGTGCTCGCCGACGCCCTGCCCGCCGACACGCGGGCGCCGGGCACACTGCCCGACCCCGCCACCCGGCTGGCCGGGCGGCTGCTGCGGGAGCGTCCGGAGCGGGCCGAGCTGGTCGCCGAGTACCTCAACCGGCGACTCGCCCTCGGCACGGCGGGCCCGGGCGACCTGACCGCCCTGCTCGGCGCCGGACCGGTGGACCGCCCGGCCGCCCTCCGGCAGACCTTCGCCCTGGTGCTGGCCACCCCGGGACCGGGCGACGAGGAACTGCGCCGACAGTTCCTGGACCGGCTGCTGGCCACCGAGCGGGACCCGGCGGTGCTGGCCCCGGTGCTGGAGCGGGTGGCCACCACCGTGGACCGGCGCGATCCGGACCGGGCCCGCGCGGTGGTGCGCCGGATCGCGGACGCCTGGGCCCACGGCGAGGGCGGGATCGAGCGGCTGGACGCCCTGTTGGTGCGCTGCGCGGGCCGTACGGCCGGCTTCGCCCTGCTGCTCGCCGACTGGCCGTCGGACGCCCGCCCGCCGGCCGGCGGCCCGCTGTTGGAGCGGATGCGGGCCCAGGTGGCGCGCGGTGCCGACCCGCAGTACGCGGCCGCGGAGGCCGAGCGGGCCCCGGTGCGCCCCGTCATCGCGGTGCCGCCGCGCGCAGCAGGTGTTCCGGTGCCGGGGCGCCAGCGGGCGCATGGCACGCTATAGGGGTTCGAGTTCGAGCGTTTGAGCACCCGGGAGCGGGAGCTCGGAGCGAGACCCCAAGTAGAGAAGGAGCGGTCAGGGTGCAGCGCTGGCGTGGCCTGGAGGAGATTCCCGGCGACTGGGGACGTAGCGTCGTCACCATCGGTTCCTTCGACGGTGTGCACCTGGGGCACCAGCTGATCGTCAACCGGGCCGTCGCCCGGGCCCGTGAACTGGGCGTCCAGGCCGTGGTGGTGACCTTCGACCCGCACCCGAGCGAGGTGGTCCGGCCGGGCAGCCACCCGCCGCTGCTGGCCCCGCACCCGCGCCGGGCCGAGCTGCTGGCCGAACTCGGGGTGGACGCGGTGCTGGTGCTGCCCTTCACCACGGAGTTCTCCCAGGAGTCGCCGCAGACCTTCGTGCAGCAGGTGCTGGTGGACGCGCTGCACGCGCGGCTGGTGATCGAGGGGCCGAACTTCCGGTTCGGCCACAAGGCGGCCGGCGATGTCGCGCTGCTGGCCGAGCTCGGCCGGGCGGCGGACTTCGAGGTCGAGGTGGTCGACCTGCAGGTGCGAGGCGCGGCCGGTGGCGGCGAGCCGTTCTCCTCCACGCTGACCCGCCGGCTGGTCGCCGAGGGCGATGTGGCGGGCGCGGCCGAGGTGCTGGGCCGCCCGCACCGGGTCGAGGGCGTCGTGGTGCGCGGTGCGCAGCGCGGGCGCGACCTCGGCTACCCGACCGCCAACGTGGACACCGTGCCGCACAGTGCCGTCCCGGCCGACGGGGTGTACGCGGGATGGCTGACGGTGCTCGGCCGGCCTGGGCCCCTCCTGCCCGATGCCGGGCAAGGAGGGAGGATGCCGGCGGCGATCTCGGTGGGCACCAACCCGACCTTCAACGGCACCACCCGCACCGTCGAGGCCTATGCGATCGACCGGGTCGGCCTGGACCTGTACGGACTGCACGTGGCGGTCGACTTCCTCGCCTACCTGCGCGGGATGGAGAAGTTCGACACCATCGAGGCGCTGCTCGACCGGATGGCGGACGACGTCAAGCAGGCCAGGGAGCTGACCGAGTAGGTCTGACGATTCCTCAGAACGCGAACGGCGCCCCGGTCGAAGGGGCGCCGTTCGCATTGCTGCCTACTGCTGCGGGGGCGGCGGCGGGTAGCCGTAGCCCTGCGGGGGCTGGGCCGGGTCGGGCTGCTGCGGCGGGTGCGTCCAGTCCTGCGGCAGCGCCTGCTGCTGCGGGGCTGCGGGCCCGGCCGGCGGGTAGCCGTAGCCCTGCGGCGGCTGCCCGGGAGCGGGCTGGCCCGGCTGCTGCGCCCAGGGCTGGCCGGCCGGCGGAGCACCCCAGGGCTGGGCCTCCTGCTGCGGGTAGCCGTAGCTCTGCGGCTGCCCTGCCCACTGCTGCTGCCCGGCGGCGGCCTGCTGCTGCCAGCCGCCGGCGGCCTGCTGGGCCTGCTGCGCCCGGAGGATGTCCTCGCCGACCAGGGTGGCCAGGTCGAAGTACGCCTCGCGGACCTTGGGCCGCATCATCTCCAGGTTGACCTCGGCGCCGGCCGCCAGGCTCTCGTCGAAGGGCACCACCACGACGCCGCGGCAGCGGGTCTGGAAGTGCGCGACGATGTCCTCGATCCGGATCATCTTGCTGGTCTCGCGGACCCCGGAGACCACCGTGATGCTGCGCTGCACCAGGTCGGCGTAGCCGTGCGCGGCCAGCCAGTCCAGCGTGGTGCTGGCGCTGCTGGCGCCGTCCACGCTCGGCGTGGCGACGATGATCAGCTGGTCGGCCAGGTCGAGGACGCCGCGCATCGCGCTGTACAGCAGGCCGGTGCCGGAGTCGGTCAGGATGATCGGGTACTGGCGGCCCAGCACGTCGATCACCTGGCGGTAGTCCGAGTCGTTGAAGGTGGTGGAGACCGCCGGGTCGACGTCGTTGGCCAGGATCTCCAGACCGGAGTTGAGGTCCTGCGAGGTGAACTGGCGGATGTCCATGTAGCTGCGCAGGTGCGGGATGGCGGTCACCAGGTCGCGGATGGTCGCGCCGGTCTGACGCTTGATCCGGCGGCCCAGCGTGCCGGCGTCCGGGTTGGCGTCGATCGCGATCACCTTGTCCTGGCGCTCACTGGCCAGGGTGGCCCCGAGCGAGGTGGTGGTCGTGGTCTTGCCGACGCCGCCCTTGAGGCTGATCACCGCGATCCGGTAGCAGCTCATCACAGGGGTGCGGATGATGCTCAGCTTGCGCTCGCGCTCGGCCGCCGCGGCCTTGCCGCCGAACTTGATCCGCGGGGTCTGGCGCTGCTGCTTGGGCTGGTTGCGCAGCAGTCGGTCGGAGTTGAGCTCGACCGCGGCGGTGTAGCCGAGCGGGGCGCCGAGCGCGGTCGGCTGCTGGTTGCCGGGCTGCTGGAAGGCGGCCGGGGCCTGCGGGACGCCCTGCTGCTGCGGGTAGCCGACCGGCGCCGGGTAGGGCTGCTGGCCGGGGATCTGGCCCTGGACCTGGCCGGGGACCGGTGCGGGGGCGCCCTGGGCAGGGCCCGGCTGGACCGGTCCGGGGTAGCCGGCCTGCTGCTGGTGCGGCCAACCGCCCTGGCGCGGGTCGACCGGCTGGACCGGGCCCGGCTGCGGGTGTCCGGGCTGTCCGGCCTGCGGCACACCGGGCTGACCCGGCTGCATCGGCTGGACCGGCTGGCCGGGCTGACCCGGCTGCGGGGCCCAGGGCCCACCGGGGCCGGGCTGCGGCGCCAGCGGCTGGGGCTGACCGGGCTGGGGCTGACCAGGCTGGGGGGCGTTCGGCTGCAGGTGCGGGGGGTACGCGCCGGGCGGGTAGGCGCTGCCGGGGTAGCCGGGCTGGGGCTGAGCGGGCTGCGGCTGGGGGGATTGGGGCTGGCCTGGCTGTGGCGGCGCGACCTGGTACGGGCCCTGCTCGGCGGCAGGCCAGCCGGGCGCGGCCACCGGTGCGGCCCCGGGCCCGGGCACGTTCGGCGCGGGGGCCACCGGGGCGACGGGCTGCGGCTGAGCGGTCGGCGGCTGTTCGCCGACCGGCGGCGCGGGGGCCGGCACCGGAGTGGGCACCGGCGTCGGAGCCGGCCCGGCCGCGGGGGCCGCAGCGGCGGTCGGCGCCGGCGCGGCCTGCTCGTGCACCGGCTGCCCCTGCCCGGGCACCGGCGCGGGCGCGGCGGCTACGGCAGTCGAAGCGGTCCCGTCCACGGCAGCCGCAGCGGCCGGAGCCGCCGACTCGGCGGGAGCAGCGGCCGGCGTGGCCGTCCCGCCCCCCGACGCCGACTCGCCCTGGGTGTACCAGGACGGGGGAGTGTAGTCAGGCGCGTCGGACCAGTCGTCGTCGTCCTCCGCCGCGTTGTCGCCGACGTAGACGCCGTCCCGATCGCTGCTCACCTTGGGCTCCCTCGTGTTCGCCGCCGCTGGTCGCGGTGCCGTAGGCACAAGACTAGAACCTTGTCCCAGCCGGGTTCACTGCACCGTCAGGTCTGGTCGGTCCTGACGGGCCGTCGGGCACTCGTCAGAGTGACCGCCGACCCCGTCCGTGGTCCGTCCCGGTGGTCGGTCCTGGCGGTCCGGCTCAGTCGACCCGGCGGGCCGGTCCCAGCAGCTGGTGCTCGGCCTGCCCCGGTTCGGTGCGGACGTACTGACGGCGGATCCGGGTGGCCCAGAGCGTGATGTCCTCGCCCAGGGTGGGCAGCGCCGCAACGTCCGGCCCGCTCAGCGTCAGCACCCGCCCGACCAGCTCGGCCTCCTGCGGCGAGACCCGCTGCACGCCCACCAGGTCGGCGGCGTTCAGCACCCGGGCCGCGTTCGGGCCCAGGAACGGCAGCACGGTCAGGGTGGACTGCCAGGGCGAGGCGGAGAGCCGGCTGCGCGGCGGCCGCGGCCCGAGGTCACGCACCACCAGCACCGGCGCGGCCACCGAGGCGCCCTGGGCGCCGAGTCGGCCGATCTGGTGGACCGTCACGCACGGCTGCCCGCCGCCCGCGGCCTGCGCCAGCGGCGCCCAGATCTGCGGCCGGGCGGTCTCCACCGCGACCCGGGCACCGGTGGCGGCCGCGCGCAGCGCCACCAGCTGAGCCGTCCACACACCGCCGACCAGCACCACGTCGTACGCGGTGGGCCGGAACAGGCCGAGCACGGCGGGCCGGCGCTCCGGGTCCTCGCCGATCAGCACCCCGTCGTCGCCGACCGGGAAGGCGAGCGCCGCCAGGTCGGCGGGCTCCAGCACGTGCTGCTCCCGGCGCGGGCCGCGCAGGCCGAAGCCGGCCCGGATCCGGGCCACGGGTCGCGGCCGCTCGGGGCCGGGGTGCGCCGACTGGCCGGAGTAGGTCTGGTAGGCCATCAGGAAGTCCCTCCCAGGGGCAGCGTGGCGAGCAGACCGGGCGCCTGCTCCTGGTCGAGCCGGGACAGCCCCAGGCCCACGCTCTGCGCGCGCTGCTCCAGCAGTCGGCCGAACTGCGCGACGTCGTGCTCGCTGCGGGCCACCACCCGGACGTGGCCGCTGATCGCCACCGCGTCGCCGGTACCGGGCCGGGCGGTCAGGCTGAACGCGCTGGCCAGCGCGGGTGTGCCGGTGACCAGGTTGACCAGGTCAGGGGCCGAGATCCGGCCCGCCGCGCCGCCCGGGCGGCTCAGTTGGGGCCACTTGGAGATCCAGTAGGTGGTGTGGAAGCGGTCGTCGACCCGCCAGAACCGGCTGCTCTCCTGGGTGCGCCGGGTCACCCCGCCGCCGCTGCCGGAGCCCTGCCGGCCGGCCGTGGCCAGCGGGTTGGCGCAGGTGGCGATGGACAGCGCGGCGATCAGCTCGCGCTCGTCCAGCGCGGTGGCGCTGAACCCGGCGCCGTTCAGCCGGCCGGCCAGCTGGTCGGTGACCCGCTGCAGCGCCTTGCGGGCGCCCTCCTCGCCGCCGCCGCGGGCCAGCACGGCGGTGGCCGCCCGCTCCGGGTCGAGCTTGAGCGCGACCCAGGTCAGCCGCAGCGCCGGGGTGGTCAGACCGTCCGGCAGCTGCTGGTAGGCGCGGGTGGCCAGGGCCTGCTCGGGCAGGTGCGGGGCCGGGGCGGGCTGGGTGTGCTGGACCAGCTGCACCGACTCCAGGCTGATGTCGTCCACCCGCAGCGCCGAGCAGATCACGTCCAGCGGCAGCGGCAGCGCGGTGCGCATCGGCCGCAGCGGCTGGTCCTTGGCCTGCACCAGCAGGACCGAGGTGAGGAAGGTGCCGTCGCCGATCATGCCGGTCTCGCGGCGGACCGGGCGGCCGGCGCCGAGGTCGATCTCGGTGGCGTGGGTGCAGGTGCGCAGCGCCGGGTCCAGCTCGAGGGCGGGCGCCAGGCCGGGGTCGGTGCCCGGCGGCACGCTGCCCGGTGCCTCGCGGCGGCGCACGCGCTGCGCGGAGCGGATCCGCAGCGCCTCCGGCAGGGTGCGGCCGCGGATCGGGACCAGGGCGAGCACCAGCAGCAGCACGGCGGGGACGGCGAACGCCCCGGCCACCATCTTGTTGATCGTCCAGCCGACGGCGACCAGTGCCACCGCGACCTCGATCAGGACCAGTTGCTGCAGGCGCAGCCGGCTGCCCAGCAGCCCGGGCCGCGGGTGCACCTTGATCGGCACCGGTGTCGGCCCGGTGACCTGGACCGGACTCTCCGCACTGCGCTGTGCCGTCCTGCGTCGCCCTGGAGCGGTCTGGCTTGGCATCCCCCGCGTGACCCTCTCTGATTGGCTGTCACAGCCCGGTTGGCCGGGCGCTGAACAGTACCCGTACCGTACTCACCGTCTGCCGCATCGTAGAGGGTTGGGCCGCACACCGGGCCCGGCGGGCGGCGAATTGGCGAGCGGGGCGCTTGAACAGGGGAGACGAGGACAGATGGCATCACGGCGCGACGAGCTGAACGCCTACACCTTCGCGCGCAAGCGCACGGTGGGCGCGTTCCTGCAGCCCGGCGGCGGAGGCAGCGACGAGGACGCGCCGCGGCCGATCCGCGCGGTGGTGCCCTCGTTGGTGGTGGGCGCGCTGGTGATGGCCGGGTTCGGGCTGTGGGGGATGATCAAGCCCACGGCGCAGCAGGGCTGGGACGACGGCAAGAACGTCATCGTCGGCAAGGACTCGACGACCCGTTACGTGGTGCTGCCGGGCCCGAACGGCACCAAGGTGCTGCACCCGGTGCTCAACATGGCCTCGGCGAAGCTGGTGCTGCCGGCCGACTCCAAGGTGGTCTTCGTCGCCGACTCGGTGCTGGACAACTACAAGACGCACGGCGCGACCATCGGCATCCCGTACGCGCCGGACAAGCTGCCCAGCGCGCAGGACGCCCAGCAGGCCAAGAAGTGGTCGGTCTGCGACCTGCCCGGTGCCGATGACGACCACCCCAACCAGGGCGTCTTCGTGGCGGCCGGTCCGGAGGCGGCCACCCTGGCCCGCAAGGACCGGCTGCTGGGTGACGGCCAGTCGCTCTACGTCCAGGCGCCGCGCAAGAACGGTGCGGACGGCACGCAGTACCTGGTGGACTCGCAGGGGCGCAAGCACGTGCTGGGCCAGCAGGGCATGAGCGACGCCGACATGACGGCGCTGCGGATCGCGGTCTTCGGCACCCAACCCAAGCCGGAACATGTCACCCAGCAGTGGCTGGACACGCTGGCGGACGGCACCGCCATCACCTTCCCGAGCGTCCCCGGCCTGACCGCCACCAGGACGCACTCCACCGTCCCGCTCTCCGACCCGAAGGAGCAGTTCGTCGGCCGGGTGGTCACCTCGGGGGACGCCTACTACGTGGTGGGCCTCAATCGGCTCTACCAGGTCACCCAGTTCACCGCCCAGCTGATCCTGAAGAACCCGCAGACCCAGGTCGCCTACGACCGCGGTGAGACGGTGCAATGGGACACCATCACCCCGACCGACAACGCCCAGAACACCCGCGACTACGAAACCAGCGGACCGATGGCCAAGGTGACCGACTGGCCGTCCGCCAAGCTGGGTGGCCCGGTCAACAGCACCGGCTCGGGCACCCGTCAGGTGATCTGCTCGACCTTCGACGGGATGACCCCCGGCGGGGACGTGCAGCGCTCCGTCTGGGCCTGGACGGAGTTCCCCGCCACCTTCACCCTCGGCGCCGCGACCGCCCATGTCAGCCCGGGCCACGGGCTGTTCTACCGGGCGATGGACAACGACCCGCAGGCCTCGGGCAGTGACTACCTGATCACCGAGACCGGGCTGCGCTACTCGGTGCCGACCTACAGCGAGGGGCAGGTGCCGGCTTCGCCCAGCGCCGGTGCGTCCGCCGGCGCGGCCCAGCAGGCGGCCGGGGCGCAGGCCGGCGCCCAGCCCGGGCAGCCGGTACCGAATGAGGCCCAGGCACGGCTCGGTTACAAGGACGACGTGCCGGTGCCGGTGCCCAAGGCGTGGTCGGACCTGGTGCCCGTGGGCTCGGCGCTCAACACCAAGACCGCCGTGCAGGAGCAGAACTCCTGACACTTGGTCAGCTCGCGGCTGTCACAACGTCATGGCTTGGTAACCAAACGGCGCCCGGTGTTGGGCCTGTCCCCACCGGCGACTACAGTGCTGCCAGGCATCACACCGTGATGTCCGTCGGGCGGGCTGGGTGACCAGGGGGTCCGACGATGGTCTGTCTCATGGGGGACGGTGCAAGATGGCTGGTCAGTTCACGACGACCGCTGAGGAGATGCGTGCCTTCTCGGCCCGGATCACCGAGGTGAACTCGCAGATCCAGGGCGAGATCTCGAAGCTCAACTCGCTGATCGGCGAGGTGGCCGGTGGCTGGTCCGGTGACGCCGCGACGGCTTACCACCAGCTCCAGGAGAAGTGGAACGACGACGCCAACGCGCTGAACAAGGTGCTGGACGAGATCCGCCAGGCGATCGACACCACCACCAAGCAGTACTCCACGACGGAGGACCAGCAGCGCTCGTCGATCAGCGGCGTCCAGGGCGCCTGACCCGTTCGGGTCAACGCAGCGTAGTTCGGAGGGGGCAGCCTCGGATGGGTCGTCCCCGGTCCACCTCTTCCTCGTAAGGAGTCACCATGGCTGACGGCAGCATCAAGGTCACATTTGCCACGATCGAGAACGCGGGCACCACGGTTCGCCAGACCGCGAACACGATCCAGTCGCAGCTGGACGACCTCAAGGCCGGCGTTCAGAAGATCGCCGCTTCCTGGACCGGCGCGGCGCAGGAGGGCTACCAGGCCCGCCAGGCCATCTGGGACCAGAAGGCGGCCGACCTGCACACCACGCTGAACCAGATCGCCGCGGCGCTGGACAACGCGCACCAGAGCTACACCGCCACGGAGAACTCCAACAAGGCGATCTGGGCGGGCTGAGCCCTCGCCCCCGCACGGGGGCCTGGTGCTGATCGTGTCGAGGAGCGGGCGTCCCGAGCCGGGCGCCCGCTCCGGCTGTTGCGGCAAGTCGAGGGGTGCGAAGTGGTGTTGAGGCGAAGGCTGGGCCGCGCTGCGGCGGCCGCGGTGGTCCTGGGCGTGCTGGCCGGCTCGGCCGTCGCCCCGGCGTACGCCGCCGACCCGCCGGGGGTGCACTGGTCGCCGTTGAGCATCTCCGCCGCCGGCAACTGCAAGTTCGGCGAAAAGGACGTCCCCGCCACCCCGTGGGCGCTGCAGCGGGTGTTGCTCGACCAGCTCTGGCAGAAGGGCGCGGTCACCGGCAAGGACGTGCTGGTCGCGGTGATCGACACCGGTGTGGACGACCGCAACGAGCAGCTGAAGGGCAAGGTCCAAGAGGGCCCCAACCTGCTGATGGACAAGAGCCAGAACCCGCCCAAGCTGACCGACGGGGGTTCCAAGACCGACCCGGTGGGCCACGGCACCAAGGTGGCCGGGATCATCGCGGCGGCTCACCGCGACGGCGTCGGCTTCGTCGGACTCGCCCCCGACGCACAGATCCTGGCGATCCGGCAGAACGACGACGCGGGCAACGGCGACGTCGGCACGCTGGCCCAGGCGATCAACGAGGCGGTCACCCGGGGCGCCAAGGTGATCAACATTTCGCAGGACGTGCGCGGCACCACCGGAAGTGCCTTCGGCGGCAGCGACGTGCTCAAGCGCGCGGTGGACGCGGCCGAGGCGGCCAACGTGGTGGTGGTCGCGGCCTCCGGCAACGACGGCCAGGAGGGCAACACCTACCCGGCCGCCTTCGACACCGTGCTCGCGGTGGGCGCCTCCGACCGCAACAACGAGCGCGCCACCTTCTCCGAGTACGGCAACTTCGTCAAGGTCGCCGCGCCCGGCGTCGACATGCTCTCCACCGTCCCCGGCGGCGGCCAGTGCGTGGACAACGGCACCAGCTTCGCCTCCCCCTATGTGGCCGGGGTGGCCGCCCTGCTGCGCGGCCAGCACAAGGACTGGACGGCCCGGCAGATCCGGGCCCGGATCGAGCAGACCGCGCAGCGCACCGAGCGCGGGCCCAACAAGTACATCGGCTGGGGTGTGGTCGACCCGGTCAAGGCGGTCACCGACACCGACCCGCCGGCCAACGACCCGGTCCCCGACCCGCAGGTCAGGCTGGCCGACGCGCCGATCGTGCCGCAGCCGCTCGGCCTCGGCGAGACCCAGGCCGACCGCGACCGCCGCACCGCCACGTACGTCCTGGTCACGGCCGCGCTGATGGTCGCCCTGCTGTTCGGCGGCTCGGTCGTGCTGCGCGACGCCCGCCGCCGCTCGAAAGGCACCGACACCCTGTAACAGCCCGGGCCCGCCGCCGCGTCATCAGAGTGTCGGGGCGGTGCGAGCGGGGGAGTAGCGGTGGGCCAGCAGAGTACGGCGCGCGAGGCGGAGTACCTGGAGTTCGCCGTCGCCCGCTCCGGCCACCTCTACCGCTCGGCCTGCCTGCTGACCGGCGGGGACACCCACCTCGCCGAGGACCTGGTGCAGGAGGCGCTCGGGCGGATGTACGCGCTGTGGCGGCGCAGCAGATGGTCGACCGGCGGACAGCGGATCGAGAACCCCGCCGCCTACGCGCACACCGTCCTGGTCCGCGCCTTCCTGACCCACCAGCGTCGCCGCAGCAGTACCGAGCGCCCCACCGTGGAGCTGCCGGACGCGCCGGCCCGGGCGAGCGACCCCGAACTGCGGGTCACCCTGCTGGAGGCGCTGGCCCAACTCTCCGCCCGGGACCGGGCCGTGCTGGTGCTCCGCTACTGGGAGGACCGCAGCGTCGAGGAGACCGCCGAGGCGCTGCGCTCGAATTCCGGCGCGGTCCGCACCCAGAGCAGCCGTGCGCTGACCCGGCTGCGCGCCGTCCTCGGCGACTCGCTGGTCGAAACCGCCTGAAGCCTTGCAGACTCTTCCGAGAGACGGTGATCACTCGTGCCCGCAGACGACGACTTCCATGACCTGATCGATGCCCTCGGGAGTGCCGGCCGGCAGTTCGCCACCGAGACCGACCCGCTGGTGACCGGTGGACTGACCCGGGGCCGTTCGCTGCGCCGCCGCCGCGCCGTGGCGCTGACCGGCGGCGTCACCGCGCTGGCGGCGGTCGGGGTGGTGGGGGTGCTGGTCGGCACCCCGGGCAGCCCCAGCCGTCACACCGAGACGGTGACGGCCGCCTCGCCGAGCATGCCCGACCCCAGCGGCTCGCAGAGCCCTGACGCGGCGCCCGGGACGACCAAGGAACAGATGCTGGCGATCGTCAAGTCACTGCTGCCGCCCGGTCGGACCAGCCTGGAGGTGGGCGAGGGCACCGCCGAAGCCGGCAGCGCGCCGCGCGACGCGGCGAGCGCGACCATGGACTTCGACGACGGTCACGGCAAGGCGCGGTTCCGGGTCCAGCTCGGCCGGGTGATCCCGACGTCCGTGCTCAACATGACCCGCTGTCCGGACCCGCAGTCCGAACCGGTCGAGGGATGCACGAGTGAGACGACGCCCGATGGTTCCACCCTGACTCTGCTGCAGGGATACCTCGACCCCGGCAAGCGCACCACCAAGCTCTGGCAGGCCACCCTGCTGGATCCCGCCGGCTGGCTGATCATGGCGAACGAGTGGAACGCGCCCGCCGAGCAGCCGACCGAGGCCTCCCGGCCCGACCCCCCGCTGAGCCTGGCCCAGCTCGGCGCGATCGTCACCAACCAGCAGGCCTGGGCCCCGGTCCGGGCCGGCGCCGCGCCCTATCCGACGCACCCGGCCGCCCCGCCGAGGGTCGACGGCAAGGAGCTGCGGACGACCTTGGAACAGCTGCTCCCGGCCGGCCTGACGACCTCCGGCAGCGGCGGGGACTCGAACCCCGCCGACGCCGGCTACACGAGGCTGATCGTCGACGACGGCAAGGGGGCGAGCCTGGTCCAGGTGAACGTGCAGGACTGGAGCGCGATGGTGGCCGCCGACAGCGAGATGGTGCTGAAGATCTTCGGTCACGCCCAGGTGCTGCCCGACGGCAGCAAGGTGGCGGTCGACACCGATGCCGACCCGGGTGGCGAGCGCGGGCGGGGCAGCCTGATGTGGCAGGTGGAGGTGCTGCGCAAGGACGGCATCCGGGTCGTGGTGTCGGCGCTGAACAGTTCGGAGATCGCGAACGACGCCACCCGCAGCAAGCCCGCGCTCACCGTGGAGCAGCTCACGACGATCGCCACCAGTCCGCGCTGGAAGTTGCACGGCTAGCCGGGTCCCCCGCGTGGCACGCGAACGGCCCGGTCACCCCCCAGCGGGGCGTCCGGGCCGTTCGCGTGGATCAGCGGCGGGTCGGTCAGACCTGCTCGTCCTCCGGCAGGGTGATCACCCAGCGGGTGTCCTGGCGCGGGCGCAGGTAGAAGACCCAGTAGAGGGAGGCGACCGCGGTGATGACGCCGGTCCAGATCAGCGCGGTGATGTCCAGCTGGGTCATCGTGTAGATCAGCACGCCCGCCAGCAGCGCGGGCAGTACCGGCCACAGCGGCTGGCGCCAGGCGGGGGCGTCCTTGTGGGCGCCGCGGCGGGAGAACAGCGCGGCCACGGCGACCAGCAGGTAGAGCGCGGCGACCGAGACGCCGGTGATGTTCATCAGCAGGTCGAGCTTGGCGAAGCAGAGCGCCGCGCCGGGCACTCCCACGGCCAGGGTGGACACCCAGGGGGCGTTGAACCGGTTCAGAGTGCCGAAGGCCTTGTTGACCGGCTCGGGCCAGGCCTTGTCACGGCCGGAGGAGAAGAGCACCCGGGAGTTCTGGATGACCATCACGATGCCGGCGTTGATGATCGCCAGCGCGATGCACAGGCTGATGAAGGTGCCGAGCGCGGAGTCGCTCCAGCCGGCCACCATCGAGGAGATGTCGCCGCCGGTCAGGGTGGCCAGGTCCGGGGCGCCCAGGGTGATCGCGATCACCGGGACCAGGATGACCACGCAGGACAGGCCCAGCGTCCAGAGCACCGTGCGGGCCACGTTGCGGCGCGGGTTCTCCAGCTCCTCGGAGAGGTAGATCGCGGTGGAGAAGCCCTGGGTGACGAAGAGCGCGACACCCATCGCGCCGAGCATGGCGGTCAGGCCGACCGGGCTGGTCGCGCCGGTGGCGTCGGCCGTCGCGCCGTGCAGGAGGCTGCCCAGGCCGCGCTGGCTGTGCGCGAAGCCCAGCACCGAGACGACGCCGGCCGCGATCACCTCCAGCACCAGGAAGATGCCGGTGATCCAGGCGTTGGCGCGCAGGTCCAGCAGGCCGGCCACGGTCGCCGCGAGCATCACCGCGGCGCCGGCCACCGGGCCGCTGACGTGCACGATCGGGGCCAGGTAGGCCGCAGTGCCGATCGCGATGACCGCCGGGACGATCATCACCACCAGCAGTGACTGGATGAAGACCAGCCAGCCGGCGAACCGTCCGGCCAGCGTGCCGACCATGGCGTACTCGCCGCCGGCACTGGGGATCAGGGTGCCGAGCTCCGAGTAGGCGAAGGCCACCGCGACGCAGATGATCGAGCCGATCCCGATGGTCAGTGCCGTCGCGCTGCCGAGCGTGTTGAAGAGCGTCGGTACCAGCACGAAGAGCGAGGAGGCCGGGGTGACGCAGGAGAGCGTGAGCAGCGTTCCGCCCACGATGCCGAGCGAACGGTTGAGCTTGCGCGGGGCTTCGGTGGCACTGACCGTCACCGTGGGGGCGGTGGCGGGCGGGCGAAGCGTGTCGGTCATGGGGGGAGGGTCCGATCGGCTCAGCGCGGCTGTGCGCGGTCTGTGCGGTGCTGGGGGTGGGGAGCGGTATCGCCTCCGGAGGGGGTCGGCTGGGGGTTCTGCTGCTGTCGCTCCCGAGTGGCCAATGGTGCGGGGGCGTATTGCTTGCGTCAATGTCGGTTGACCTTCGGAATCCGTTGCGGTAGCCCGCATAGTCATCCGATCCGATGATCACTTTGGGTCACGAGGATTGATGTCCGACTTGCCGACTTTGGCCAACGGAGTGTGAATCAAAGGTGAATTCGGTCGCCTGGCCATAGGATCGAAGGTTTCCCAGGGCAACCGTATGCAGTGGCCCAGGCGCGTCGGAAGGGCCAGGGAACCCCGCCCGTCGCACCGGCCGCGCGACGACATCCGCAGCCCGCAGCGGAAAACTGCTCGATAACATTCCGGCCATTGGACACCGGTGCACCCCGCGGACGACGAAGGGGCCGGGTGCGACGCGCGCACCCGGCCCCTCGTGGTCACTCTCGGCTACTGCTGCGGCAGCCAGCCGGTCTGGACCATCTGCCCGCCGGTGATCCGCCGCGAGACGAAGACACCCCGGCCCGGCGGCAGCGGCTGCGGCTTGACCGTGCCCAGCAGCACCCCTTCGTCCTTGGTGCCGGAGAGCAGCACGCCCTGCCCGCCCAGCTCGCGCATCCGCTGCATCACCGGCTCGAAGAGCGAGCGGCCGGCGCCACCCGCGCTGCGGGCGATGATCACCCGCAGGCCGATGTCCCGGGCGAACGGCAGGAACTCGGCCAGCGGCGACATCGGGTTGCCGGAGGCGGTGGCGACCAGCTCGTAGTCGTCCACGATCACGAACATGTCCTTGCCGCTGTACCAACTGCGGTTGCGCAGCTGCTCGGCCGTCACGTCCGGACCGGGCAGCCGGCGGGCGCAGGCCCCGCGCAGCATGTCCACGATCGCGGTCATCGCGGGCTGCGCGGCAGCGTACTCCACCAGGTACTCCGGCGGCACCGTGCCCAGCAGCGCGCGCCGGTAGTCGCCGACCACGATGCCGGCCTGGTCCGGGGTGTACCGCTCGGTGATCTGCTTGATCAGCATCCGCAGCAGCGCCGACTTACCCGACTCGCTCTCACCGAAGACGATGAAGAGCGGGTCGGTCTCGAAGTTGACGAAGACCGGCGCCATCTCGACCTCGTCCACACCGAAGGCGACACCGCGCTCGGGGTGCTCGAAGCCCTTGGGCAGCGCGTTGCCGTCCAGCACGCTCGGCAGCATCCGCACCTGCGGGGCCCGCGGCCCGGTCCAGGCGGAGTTGACCGCCTCGACCAGCCCGGCCACACCGGTGACCAGGTCCTCGGTTGTGGAGGAGCCGTCCAGCCGGGGCAGACCGCCCAGGAAGTGCAGCTTGCCGGCGGTCAGACCGCGACCGGGCGCACCGGCCGGCACGTTCTGCGCGATCTTCCGGTCGACCTCGGACTCCATCGGATCGCCCAGTCGCAGCTCGGTGCGGTTCTGCAGCAGGTCCTTCAGCGCCGGGCGGACCTCGGCGTACCGGGAGGCGGTCAGCACCAGGTGGACGCCGTAGCCGAGACCGCGCTGCGCGATGTCGTTCACCACCGGCTCCAGGATCTCGAACTCCTGGCGGAAGGTCAGCCAGCCGTCGACCACCAGGAAGACGTCGCCGAACTGCTCGTCCGGCAGCTGCCCGGCGGCCCGGCGGGTGCGGTAGGTGCCGATCGAGTCGATCCCGGCGGAGCGGAACAGCTCCTCGCGCCGGTTCAGCACCCCGTGCACCTCACTGACCATGCGGCGCACCTTGTCCGAGTCGAGGCGACCCGCGAACCCGCCGACGTGCGGCAGCTCCTGCAGCGACTGGAAACCGCCACCGCCGAAGTCCAGCAGGTAGAACTGGGCCTCCACCGGGGTGTGGGTGAGCGCGAAGCCCGCCACCATGGTGCGGATCATCGTCGACTTGCCGGAGCGCGGACCACCGACCACCAGACCGTGGCCGGCCGCACCCGAGAAGTCCTGGTAGAGCACGTCGCGGCGCTGGTCGCGCGGCCGGTCCACGATGCCGACCGGCACCACCAGTCGGCCCAGCGCCCCGAACTCCGGCGAGGTCAGCCCGCGCTCGGGGGTGGCCACCAGCGGCGGGACCAGCTGGTCCATGCTGGGCGCCTCCTCCAGCGGCGGCAGCCAGACCTGGTGCGCCGCCGGGCCCTGGCCGACCATCCGGTGCACGATCACGTCCAGCACGGTGTCCACCAGCGCGTCGTCCAGCTGCTCCGGCTCCGGCTCCACCTCCTGCACCACCGGCTCCAGCACCGGCACCTCGGCCGCGGTGAAGAGCACCGGGCGGGCGCCGGAGACCCGGCCGCTGGAGCGCTGCTGGCCCGGCGCCCGGTACGGACCGGAGACGTAGGCCGCCTTGAACCGGTCCATCACGTCGGTGCCGAACTTCAGGTACCCGACACCGGGGACCGGCGGCAGGTGGTAGGCGTCCGGGACACCGATCGCGGCCCGCGACTCGGCGGCCGAGAAGGTGCGCAGACCGATCCGGTAGGAGAGGAAGGTGTCCAGGCCGCGCAGCTTGCCCTCCTCCAGGCGCTGCGAGGCCAGCAGCAGGTGCACACCCAGCGAACGGCCGATCCGGCCGATCTGGATGAACATGTCGATGAAGTCCGGCTTGGCGGTGAGCAGTTCGGAGAACTCGTCGATGATCAGCACCAGCGAGGGCAGCGGATCCAGCGCCGCGCCGGCCGCCCGGGCCCGCTCGTACTCGTTGAGGTTGGCGTAGTTGCCGGCCGAACGCAGCAGCTCCTGACGGCGGTTCAGCTCGCCCTCGATCGCGTCGCGCATGCGGTCGACCAGGGTGAGCTCGCCCTCCAGGTTGGTGATCACCGCGGAGGTGTGCGGCATGTCCGCCATCCCCGCGAAGGTCGCACCACCCTTGAAGTCGGCGAGCACGAAGTTGAGGGTCTCCGAGGAGTGGGTCATCGCCAGACCCAGCACCAGGGTGCGCAGCAGCTCCGACTTGCCGGAACCGGTCGCGCCGACGCACAGGCCGTGCGGGCCCATGCCCTCCAGCGCGGCCTCCTTGATGTCCAGGTGGACCAGCTCGCCGTTGGCGCCCACCCCGATCGGCACCCGCAGCTTCTCGTGCTGGGCGCGCGGGCGCCAGGTGCGCGAGACGTCCACCGAGCCGGCGTCGCCGACACCCATCAGGTCGGTGAAGTCCAGGTTGGAGAGCAGCGGTTCGTCGTCGCCACCGGCCGAGATCCGGTACGGGGCGAGCTGGCGGGCCAGCGCCTCGGACTGCCAGGCCGACAGGGTGTCGGGCGTGCCGGTGTAGGAGGCGCCGGAAGCCGACTGCAGCAGCAGCTCCTTCGGCGAGACGGTGACCAGTAGGTGCCCGGTCGGCTCGTCCAACTCGCCCGGGACCACCTCGATCACGGTCACCCCGTGCACGCCGTCGGCGCCGGCCAGCACCGAGTCGTGCGGGATCGAGGCACCGTCCAGCACCACCACCAGGTGCGGCTGCTCCGGCATCGGCTGGGCGTCGCGGACGAACCGCTGACGGCCCGACAGCTCGTCGGCCAGCAGCTGCTCCAGCTCGCCCAGGCCCGCCGCGATCAGCCGCCGGGACCCGGCACCGTCGTTCTCCTTGCGGTGCTGGGTGTGCGGCAGCCACTTCACCCACTCCCACTCGTCCAGCGCACCCGGCGCGGCGGCCACGCCGAGCAGCAGGTCGTCCGGCGAGTGCAGGGTGGTCAACTGGGCGATCATCGCCCGGACATTGCCGTACACGGTGTCCGGGTCGCCGCACACCGTGATGTGGTAGAAGGCGCGCAGCGAGACCGCCAGCGGCAGGTCCTGGAGGGTGCCGTGGGCCTGCAGGAAGGTGCGCATGGCGTCCGCCGCCAGCGGCTCCAGCTCGTCCATCGGCGCGGTCTGCGGAGCCACCAGCGGGGTGTTCAGCTGCTGCGGGCCACGACCGAGCCGGATCTGCGCGAAGTCCGGGTCGCTCGGGCGCCGTTCCCAGAGCCGACGGCCCTCGGCCACGATCGACCAGAGCTGGTCCGGCTCCGGGTGCAGGTACAGCTGCGCACCGCGCTGGCGCTCGGCGGTCCGGCGGACCTGACGGCGCATCTGCTGCAGGTACTTGAGGTAGTCACGCCGCTCGTCGGCCAGTCCGGCGCCGCCGCCCTTGCGGGCCCGGACCAACTGGGCCACACCCATGCCGGCGGTGGAGGCCACCATCAGCACGCCCATGATCTTCATCATCGGCGCCGATCCGGGCATGAAGAAGAACGCCGCCGAGCCGCCCATTCCGAGCAGCGGCAGCAGGCTCATCATCCAGTCGTCGCCGCCGCCACGGGCCAGTTCGGGCGGGGAGACCAGCTCCACCGGCTCGTCCGGCACCACCGGGGGATAGGCCCGGGCAGGCCGCTTGACCGTTACGACACTCATCTACCGCCCTCACGCGACTCGACGGGTCTTGGAGGGGGCTCCCCTGTGACTGCCATGCCCCCGCCCGCGCAGGGGGCTGATCCTACCCAGCCCCGACTCGCGGCTCGCAGCACCCGCCCCCGAGTCGGGCGCCGCCGGGGCGGTAGGGTGACGCAGCGCCAACTCAGGGTCAGTGGAAGCAACAAGGGGGAGAACGGGTGAGTTCGAACGCAGCGACCGGATTCTGCCGCGTCACCGTCGTGGCAACGGACAGCCGGATCGACGTGGCGCTGCCGGAGGACGTCCCGCTCGCGGACGTCTACCCCGAGGTGCTCAGGCTCTCCGGCCAGACGCAGGCCGACGGCGCCCCCACCGGCTTCCACCTGGTGCGCCGCGACGGCACCGTGCTGGACAGCGGCCTGCCGCTGGCCGACCAGCAGGTGCGCGACGGCGACCTGCTGAGCCTGCGCCCGTTCGCCGAGTCGCTGCCCCCGGCCGTCTACGACGACGTGGCCGACGCGATCGCCAGCGCCGTCGAGGCCGACCGCCGGTTCTGGAGCCCGGACCTGATGCGGGCCTTCGGCCTGATCGGCGCCGGCCTGCTGATCGTGCTGCTCGGCTTCGCGCTCTGGTTCGCCGACCTGCGCCACGACATGCACGGCCTGCCCGGCGTGCTGTCCGGCGTCACCGCCGTGGTGCTGGTCGCCTTCGCCGGGGTGCGCGCCCGGGTCTACCAGGACCACGCCGCCGCGCTGGCCCTGGGCATCGGCGCACTGCCGCACGCGCTGATCGCCGGCACCGGCGTGATCGCGGTCCGCCACCTGGGCGACGGTCCCGGCCGACTGCAGTTCCTGGTCGGCTGCGTGACCATGCTGGTGGTCTCGGTGCTGCTGGTCGCCCTGCTGCCGGAGAAGGACTCGGTCTTCGTGGCCGCCGCCTTCCTGTCCGCCGCCGGCACCCTGGCCACCTTCGCCGCCGTCCTGCTGCCCGGCACGCCCGCCAACCACATCGCCGCCGTCGCCGGTGTCGCGGCGGTCGCCGCGGTCGGCTTCCTGCCGGCCCTGTCCGCCCGGTTCGCCCGGCTGCCGGTCGGCTTCAGCGCACCCGGCCAGACCCGCACCCGGTCCAGCCGCTCCGGCGAGGAGACCACCCGGGCCGAGGCCGTGCAGTACGAGCGGATCGCCCACCAGGCCCGGCGCGGCCACGAGGTGCTGGTCGGCCTGGTCGGCGGCTCGGCCGCGGTGATCGTCGGCGCCTGCACCGTGCTGGGCTTCACCGACGCGGTCTTCCCGCAGGTGCTGGCCCTGGCACTGGGCATCTCGACGATGCTGCGGGCCCGGCTGTTCCGCTACACCGCCCAGGTCTTCAGCCTGACCATCGCCGGCCTGCTGGGCCTGGGACTGCTGATCCTGGGGCTGTCGCTGCACACCCCGCTGTTCATCATCAAGGCCGCCAGCTCCACCGCCGTCGACCTGCGCACCATCTGGCTGGGCGGCTCGATCGCGATCGGCGCGGCCCTGCTGATCGCGATCGCCCTGGTGGTGCCGCGGCTCGGCGTCTCGCCGTTCTGGGGCCGGATCCTGGACCTGGTGGACAGCCTGCTGCTGATGTCGCTGGTGCCGCTGGCGCTGGCGGTGCTGGACATCTACGCCCAGGTCCGTGGCGCCACCAGCTGACTGATACCCTTGGCTCGCCGAGTAGTCGCAGATCCTGTGACGTAGACCAGGATCACTCGGCAAGGACATGAAGGAGTAAGCGTGGCTCTCGCCGCCGACGTCAAGAAGCAGATCATCGCCGAGTTCGGCCAGAAGGAGGGCGACACCGGCTCTCCCGAGGTTCAGGTGGCCATGCTCTCCCGCCGCATCTCGGACCTGACCGAGCACCTCAAGTTCCACAAGCACGACCACCACAGCCGTCGCGGCCTGCTGATCCTCGTCGGTCAGCGCCGTCGCCTGCTGCAGTACCTGGCCAAGAAGGACATCGAGCGCTTCCGTGCGCTCGTCGACCGTCTGGGCATCCGTCGCGGTGCCGCCGGCGGCGCCCGCTAAGACCGCTGCCTGGGGCGGCTCCCCACACGGGGGAGCCGCCCCTCGCGCGTACCCGACGCAGATTTTTCCGGTTCGCCTCCCGAGGTGGCCGAGATTCGCACCGTAGGGTTGTGGGCATGCCGGGTGGTGGGCGCGACGCGCCCCACCCCAACGGCACCACAACCCCAGAGCGGGCCGCAGGCTTCAAACGGAAGCCGCCCGCATCCAGGAGAGCGTCCAGACGCCCGCCGCCGACCAGGCCGTACCGCCGAGAGGCGCCGGTCCTCGGTAGTGGCCGCCGGGAGTCCCGCAGACCGAAGCGGGAGTGCCCGGGGGCTTCGATCGAAGACCGGCCCGGCAGGTCAGGGCCATCGGCAGGCAAGCGCGGGGGCGCTCTCCAGGAGACGTACGAAAGAGGAGATCTTCCAGGTGGAAGAGAACGTGTTCTACGCCGAGGCCGTGATCGACAACGGTTCCTTCGGCACCCGTACCATCCGCTTCGAGACCGGCCGACTGGCCCGTCAGGCCGCCGGCTCCGCCGTGGCCTACCTGGACGACGACACCATGGTGCTGTCGGCCACCAGCGCCTCCAAGCAGCCGAAGGAGCACTTCGACTTCTTCCCGCTGACGGTGGACGTCGAGGAGCGGATGTACGCCGCGGGCCGGATCCCCGGCTCGTTCTTCCGTCGCGAGGGCCGCCCCTCCGAGGACGCCATCCTGACCTGCCGCCTGATCGACCGCCCGCTGCGCCCGTCCTTCGTCAAGGGCCTGCGCAACGAGGTCCAGGTCGTCGTCACCGTGATGGCGCTCAACCCCGACCACCTGTACGACGTGGTCGCGATCAACGCCGCCTCCGCCTCCACCCAGCTGGCGGGTCTGCCGTTCTCCGGCCCGATCGGCGGCGTCCGCGTCGCGCTGATCCGCGGCCAGTGGGTGGCCTTCCCGACCCACTCCGAGCTGGAGGAGGCCGTGTTCGACATGGTCGTCGCCGGCCGGGTGCTGCCGGACGGCGATGTCGCGATCATGATGGTCGAGGCCGAGGCCACCGACAAGACCATCAAGCTGGTCGCGGGCGGCGCCGAGGCGCCCTCCGAGGAGGTCGTCGCCTCCGGTCTGGACGCCGCGAAGCCGTTCATCAAGGTGCTCTGCGCCGCGCAGTCCAAGCTCGCCGCCCAGGCCGCCAAGCCGACCGGCGAGTTCCCGGTCTTCCTGGACTACCAGGACGACGTGCTGGCCGCGCTGACCGCCGCCGTCAAGGACGAGCTGGCCAAGGCGCTGACCATCGCCGGCAAGCAGGAGCGCCAGAACGAGCTGGACCGGGTCAAGGCGGTCGCCGCCGAGAAGCTGCTCCCGGAGTTCGAGGGCCGCGAGAAGGAGATCAGCGCCGCCTACAACGCGCTGACCAAGAAGATCGTGCGCGAGCGCGTCATCAAGGACAAGGTCCGCATCGACGGCCGTGGCGTGACGGACATCCGCACCCTGGCCGCCGAGGTCGAGGCCATCCCGCGGGTGCACGGCTCGGCCCTGTTCGAGCGCGGCGAGACCCAGATCCTGGGCGTCACCACCCTCAACATGCTCCGGATGGAGCAGCAGCTCGACACGCTCTCCCCGGAGACGCGTCGCCGCTACATGCACAACTACAACTTCCCGCCGTACTCGGTCGGCGAGACCGGCCGCGTGGGTTCGCCCAAGCGCCGCGAGATCGGCCACGGCGCGCTGGCCGAGCGGGCGATCCTGCCCGTGCTGCCGACCCGCGAGGAGTTCCCCTACGCGATCCGCCAGGTCTCCGAGGCGCTGGGCTCCAACGGCTCCACCTCGATGGGCTCGGTCTGCGCCTCCACCATGTCGCTGCTGAACGCCGGTGTGCCGCTGAAGGCCGCCGTCGCCGGTATCGCCATGGGCCTGATCTCGCAGGAGATCGACGGCGAGACGCACTACGTCGCGCTGACCGACATCCTGGGCGCCGAGGACGCGTACGGCGACATGGACTTCAAGGTCGCCGGTACCCGCAACTTCATCACCGCGCTGCAGCTGGACACCAAGCTCAACGGCATCCCGGCCTCGGTGCTGGCCGCCGCGCTGAAGCAGGCCAAGGACGCGCGTCTGCACATCCTCGACGTGATGAACGAGGCGATCGACACTCCGGACGAGATGTCGCCGAACGCACCGCGCATCATCACCATCAAGATCCCGGTGGACAAGATCGGTGAGGTCATCGGCCCGAAGGGCAAGATGATCAACCAGATCCAGGAGGACACCGGCGCGGACATCACCATCGAGGACGACGGCACCATCTACATCGGTGCGGTCGACGGTCCCTCGGCGGAGGCTGCCCGTACGACGATCAACCAGATCGCCAACCCGACCATGCCGGAGGTCGGCGAGCGCTACCTGGGCACCGTGGTGAAGACCACGACGTTCGGCGCGTTCGTGTCGCTCATGCCGGGCAAGGACGGCCTGCTGCACATCTCGCAGATCCGCAAGCTCGCCGGTGGCAAGCGCGTGGAGAACGTCGAGGACGTGCTCGGCGTCGGCGCCAAGGTGCAGGTCGAGATCGCCGAGATCGACCCGCGCGGCAAGCTCTCGCTGATCCCGGTCATCGAGGGCGAAGAGGGCGGCGAGGCCGCGTCGGAGTGACGCAGCCCCAGTAGTCCCTGCGGCCCGTACGCCCCTCGCGGCGTACGGGCCGCACCCCGTTGTCACTGCTCGACAGTGCCAGCTCGACCGTTTCATCGCACGAGAGGAACATTCGTGGCCCAGGCCTCGGCGGCGAAGCAGCGCCCCGGCACCACCCGCACCCTGCTCAAGGGCGTGGACGGGGCGGGTACGGTCCGCCGCACCGTGCTCCCGGGCGGCCTGCGGGTCGTCACCGAAACCCTGCCGACGGTCCGCTCGGCGACCTTCGGGATCTGGGTCGGCGTCGGCTCCCGGGACGAGACCCCGGTGCTCAACGGCGCCACGCACTACCTGGAGCACCTGCTCTTCAAGGGCACCGCCAAGCGCTCCGCCCTGGAGATCTCGGCCGCCCTGGACGCGGTCGGCGGCGAGATGAACGCCTTCACCGCCAAGGAGAACACCTGCTACTACGCGCGGGTGCTCGACACCGACCTGCCGGTGGCCATCGACGTGGTCTGCGACATGCTCACCGGCTCGCTGATCCGCCCCGAGGACGTGGAGGCCGAACGCGGCGTCATCCTCGAGGAGATGGCGATGGCCGAGGACGACCCGGGCGACGTGGTGCACGACCTGTTCGCCAAGGTGATCTACGGCGACGCCCCGCTCGGCCGACCGATCCTGGGCACCCAGGAGACCGTCAACGGCCTGAGCAGGGACCAGATCGCCGGCTTCTTCAAGCGCCGCTACAAGCCCGAGCACCTGGTCGTCGCGGCCGCCGGCAACCTGGACCACCGCGCCGTGGTCAAGCAGGTCGAGGCCGCGTTCGCCGGCCTGCTCGCCAAGTCCGAAGCCGCGCCCGCCGCCGCCCGCCGGGGCGAGCGGACGCTGCGCAGCGCCGGCCGGCTGGAGGTGCTCAACCGCCCCACCGAGCAGGCCCACCTGGTGCTCGGCGTGCCCGGCCTGCCCCGGCACGACGAGCGGCGCTGGGCGATGGGCGTGCTCAACTCGGCGCTCGGCGGCGGGATGAGCTCGCGGCTCTTCCAGGAGGTCCGGGAGAAGCGCGGACTCGCCTACTCCGTCTACTCCTACTCCTCCTCCTACGCCGACAGCGGCCTGTTCGGCATCTACGCCGGCTGCCAGCCCAAGCGGGTCGAGGAGGTGCTGCGGATCTGCCGCGAGGAGCTGGACAAGGTGGTCGCCGAGGGCATCACCGAGGAGGAGCTGAGCCGCGCGATCGGCCAGATCTCCGGCTCCACCGTGCTCGGCATGGAGGACACCGGCTCGCTGATGAACCGGATCGGCAAGGCCGAGCTCGCCTACGGCCACCACCTCTCGGTGGACGAGATGCTGGGGAAGATCGCCGGCGTCACCCTGGGCGACGTGCACGCGGTGGCCCGTGATGTGCTGGGGGCGCACCGGCCCTCGCTGGCGCTGATCGGCCCGATCGCCGACAAGCGCGCCGCCAAGCTCGCCGACTACCTGGCCTGAAAGGATCTCGCATGACTCTGCGCGTCGCCGTCATCGGCGCCACCGGACGGATCGGCTCCGAGGCCGTCAAGGCGGTCGAGGCCGCCGACGGCCTGGAGCTGGTCGCCACCCTCGGCCGCAAGTCCGAGCTGTCCGAGCTGACCGCGGCCGGGGCCCAGGTCGCCGTCGAGCTGACCCACCCCGACTCGGTGATGGGCAACCTCGACTACTGCCTGCACAACGACATCCACGTGGTCACCGGCACCACCGGCTGGGACGCGCAGCGGCTGGCCCAGGTCGAGGGATGGCTCGCGCAGAGCCCCGAGCTCGGCGTGCTGATCGCGCCGAACTTCTCGATCGGCGCGGTGCTCGCCATGCAGTTCGCCCAGCAGGCCGCCAAGTACTTCGAGTCCGTCGAGGTCGTCGAGCTGCACCACGACCGCAAGGCCGACGCCCCCTCCGGCACCGCCACCCGCACCGCCCAGCTGATCGCCAAGGCGCGCGAGGCGGCCGGCCTGCCCCGCCAGTCGGACGCCACCACGCACGGCCTGCCCGGCGCCCGCGGCGCCGACGTGGACGGGGTGCCGGTGCACGCGGTGCGCCTGCGCGGCCTGCTGGCCCACCAGGAGGTGCTCCTCGGCGACACCGGCGAGACCCTGACGATCCGTCACGACTCGCTGCACCACAGCTGCTTCATGCCGGGCATCCTGCTCGGCGTGCGCAAGGTGGTGCAGACGCCGGGGCTCACCGTCGGCCTCGAACACTTCCTGGATCTGTGATGACCTCGCGCAGCGGGTTCTTCGTGCTGGCCGGGGTGCTGTTCTTCGTCGCCCTGGTCTGCGTGCTGGAGGGCGTCCAGCTGATCGCCACCGGCAAGCCGGCCGGCATCGGCATCGGCGTCTGCGCTTTCGTCATCCCGGCCATCGGCGTCTGGTTCCTGCGCCAGACCATCCGGTTCGGCCGTACCACCGAGGCGATGTCGCGCGAGCTGGCGGCCGAGGGCGGCCTGCCGGTGGACGAACTGCGCCGCACCTCCGGCGGGCGGATCGACCGGGCCTCGGCCGACGAGGTCTTCGCCAAGCGTCAGGCCGAGGCCGAGGCCGAGCCGGGCGACTGGCGGGTCTGGTTCCGCCTCGCCGTCGCCTACGCGGACGCGGGCGACACGCCGCGCGCCCGCAAGACCATGCACCACGCCATCAAGCTGCGCGGTTGAAGCCAGGTACTGCCAGTGACTACCAACGGAGTCCTGGTAGCCCCCTAGGCTGTCCGCGAGGATGGTTCAGAAAGAGGAGTAACGCGTGACCGACGCACAGGGGGCCACCCCCACGTTCCGCAGCGATGTCACGGTGGAGCTGGTCCGCAGCGCGGCCACCGACACCGACGTGCTGTGGGCCGCCCGGGTCTCCACCGCCGGCGAGCAGTCCCTGGAGGCGCTCCAGCAGGACCCGGAGAAGTCCAAGGGGCTGATCAACTTCCTGATGCGGGACCGGCACGGCACGCCCTTCGAGCACAACTCGATGACCTTCTTCGTCAGTGCGCCGATCTTCGTGTTCCGCGAGTTCCACCGGCACCGGGCCGGCTGGTCCTACAACGAGGAGAGCGGCCGCTACCGCGAGCTGCAGCCGGTCTTCTACGTCCCGGGCGAGGAGCGCAAGCTCGTTCAGGTCGGCCGTCCCGGCAAGTACGAGTTCCACGAGGGGACCGCCGAGCAGTACAAGCAGGTGACCGACTCGATGGAGCGGGCGTACCGGCAGGCCTATGCCGAGTACCAGGAGATGCTGGCCGCCGGCGTGGCCCGCGAGGTGGCCCGCGCGGTGCTCCCGGTGGGCCTGTTCTCCTCGATGTACGCCACCTGCAACGCCCGCTCGCTGATGCACTTCCTCTCGCTTCGCACCAAGGACGAGCGGGCCACCGTGCCCTCCTTCCCGCAGCGCGAGATCGAGATGGTGGCCGAGCAGATGGAGGCCCAGTGGGCCACCCTGATGCCGCTCACCCATGCGGCGTTCAACGCGCACGGTCGGGTCGCACCCTGACCTGGAGCGATAGGCATATGGGCGCATCGGTCCGGCATGTCTGGATTGCGACGGATTCGGGTGCTCCCTAGGCTCAGGACACGGATTCCGGTGCTGCTTGAACCCCCGAGCAGGTAGCACCGGAATCCTATGGTTTGTCCGGTTCCTGGCTCCCTGTCAGGCCGCCCGATGTCCGAGGCGTGGACCGGACCACCGGCTTCCACAACAGCTACGAGTATTTTTGGACCCATGGCTCCGACCTCCACACCGCAAGCTCCCTTCGGCCGGGTCCTGACCGCGATGGTGACCCCGTTCACCGCCGACGGCGGACTCGACCTCGATGGCGCCCAGCGCCTGGCCGCCCACCTGGTCGACCTGGGCAACGACGGCCTGGTGCTGAACGGCACCACCGGCGAGTCCCCGACCACCAGCGACGCCGAGAAGGCGCAGCTGGTGCGCGCCGTCGTCGAGGCGGTGGGGGACAGGGCGCACGTGGTCGCGGGCTGCGGCACCAACGACACCGCGCACAGCATCGAGCTGGCCCGCCAGGCCGAGGCCGCCGGTGCGCACGGCCTGCTGGTCGTCACCCCCTACTACAGCAAGCCCCCGCAGGAGGGGCTCTACCGGCACAGCGTCGCCATCGCCGACGCCACCGAGCTGCCGGTGATGCTCTACGACATCCCCGGCCGCAGCGGCGTCGCGCTCAGCCACGAGACGCTGGTCCGGCTCGGCGAGCACCCGCGGATCGTCGCCAACAAGGACGCCAAGGGCGATCTCGGCGCCGCCTCCTGGGCGATCGCCCGCTCCGGCCTGGCCTGGTACTCCGGCGACGACATCCTCAACCTGCCGCTGCTCTCGGTCGGAGCCGTCGGTATGGTCAGCGTGGTCGGCCACCTGGTCGCCGACCGGCTGCGCGAGCTGGTCGAGGCGTACGGCGCCGGCCGGAACGCCGATGCCACGGCCATCCACCAGAGCCTGCTCCCGGTCTACACCGGTATGTTCCGTACCCAGGGCCTGATCCTCACCAAGGCCGCGCTCGGCCTCAGCGGCCAGCCGGCCGGTCCGGTCCGGTTGCCGCTGGTCGACGCCACGCCGGAGGAGATCGCCCGACTGAAGGAGGATCTCGCCGCGGGCGGGGTACACCTGTAGTCAGACAGAGACGTGCGCGCCCCGGATCGCCGGGTCCCCAAGCCGCCATCGGGGACCTGTCGCCGAACCGGAGACGGCGCGAGGCACAACAACGAGCCGCTCGGTGACGAGCGGACCGAACTGACAGGTACTACGAAGCCGCGCGCCATATGTCGACGAGGGAGGAAACCCCTGCGGCATATGGCGCGCTGCGTGAACGGAGAGTCTTTTGAGCCATCCTCACCCTGAACTCGGCGCGCCCCCCGCACTCGCGCCGAACGCGATCCGGATCACCCCGCTGGGCGGCCTCGGGGAGATCGGTCGCAACATGACGCTGCTGGAGTACGCGGGCCGGCTGCTGATCATCGACTGCGGCGTGCTCTTCCCCGAGGACGAGCAGCCCGGCATCGACCTGATCCTGCCGGACTTCTCCTCGATCCGGGACCGCCTCGACAAGGTCGACGGCATCGTGCTGACCCATGGTCACGAGGACCACATCGGCGCCGTCCCCTACCTGCTCCGGGAGAACCCGGACATCCCGCTGATCGGCTCGAAGCTGACCCTGGCGCTGATCGAGGCCAAGCTCGCCGAGCACCGGATCCGGCCCTACGTGCTGGAGGTGGCGGAGGGCGAGCGCGAGCTGATCGGCCCGTTCGACTGCGAGTTCATCGCCGTCAACCACTCCATCCCCGACGCCCTCGCGGTCGCCGTGCGCACCCCGGCGGGCATGGTGGTCGCCACCGGCGACTTCAAGATGGACCAGCTGCCGCTGGACGGCCGCCTCACCGACCTGCCGGCCTTCGCCAAGCTGGCCGAGGAGGGCATGGACCTGCTGCTGGTGGACTCCACCAACGCCGAGGTCCCCGGCTTCATCCCGCACGAGCGGGACATCTCCGCGGCGCTGCGCAACGTCTTCGCCAACGCCGACAAGCGCATCATCGTGGCCTCCTTCGCCAGCCACGTGCACCGCATCCAGCAGGTGCTGGACGCCGCGCACGAGTACAAGCGGAAGGTCGCCTTCGTCGGCCGCTCGATGGTCCGCAACATGGGCATCGCCCGCGACCTCGGCTACCTGAAGGTCCCCGGCAACCTGATCGTGGACGTGAAGCAGCTGGACGACCTGCCGGACAAGGAGGTCGTGCTGGTCTGCACCGGCTCGCAGGGCGAGCCGATGGCCGCGCTCTCCCGGATGGCCAACCGCGACCACCAGATCCGGATCGTCGAGGGCGACACCGTGATCCTGGCCTCCTCGCTGATCCCCGGCAACGAGACCGCGATCTACCGGGTCATCAACGGCCTGACCCGCTGGGGCGCCAACGTCGTCCACAAGGGCAACGCCAAGGTGCACGTCTCCGGGCACGCCTCGGCCGGCGAGCTGCTGTACTTCTTCAACATCTGCCGCCCGAAGAACCTGATGCCGGTGCACGGCGAGTGGCGCCACCTGCGCGCCTGCGCCGAACTCGGCATCAAGACCGGTGTGCCGAAGAACCGCACGGTCATCGCCGAGGACGGCGTGGTGGTCGACCTGGAGAACGGCGTCGCCAAGATCGTCGGCAAGGTGCAGGCCGGGTACGTGTACGTCGACGGCTCGTCGGTCGGCGACATCACCGAGTCCTCGCTGAAGGACCGTCGGATCCTCGGTGAAGAGGGCTTCATCTCGGTCTTCGTGGTGGTCGACTCGTCCAGCGGCAAGATCGTCAGCGGCCCGACCATCCAGGCCCGCGGCTCCGGCATCGACGACTCCGCCTTCACGCCGGTGGTGCAGAAGCTGGAGGAGGCGCTGCGCAAGTCCGCCGACAACGGCGTGCTCGAGGTGCGCCAGGTCCAGCAGCTGGTGCGCCGCACGATCGGCAAGTGGGTGGCGGACAACTACCGCCGCCGGCCGATGATCCTGCCGGTGGTCGTCGAGGTCTGATGGTCGCCGAGGTCTGATTTGACGTGGGGCAGCTCGGTGCGTAATGTTCTCCGAGTTGCCCCACGGCCGTCAGGCCACTGCTTCGAATTCAGTTCGAGCGGGGAAAACAGCCCGAGAAACTCTGATAGAGTTCGGGAGCGCCGAAAGGCGGAAAGCAAAGCGGAAGGAAATTCGGTCCGGAAAACGGAGCGGAAATCATCTGATAAGCTTTACGAAGTAAGAACGAAGGGCCCGGAGAAAACGCGAGAGCGAATTCGAAGGAAGTCTCCGTTCCTTGAGAACTCAACAGCGTGCCAAAAGTCAACGCCAGATATGTTGACATCCCCGGCCTGAACCTTCTGGTTCGGGTTGGAGATTCCTTTTGAAGTAAAACACTAGCGAGGACGCAGTGCACGGGGTCGGCCTATTCCGCTGATTGTCGTGCCGCTCTGCGCGGGTGTCGACCCGATTACGGGAAAACATTCACGGAGAGTTTGATCCTGGCTCAGGACGAACGCTGGCGGCGTGCTTAACACATGCAAGTCGAACGGTGAAGCCCTTCGGGGTGGATCAGTGGCGAACGGGTGAGTAACACGTGGGCAATCTGCCCTGCACTCTGGGACAAGCCCTGGAAACGGGGTCTAATACCGGATATGACCTGGGACCGCATGGTTCTGGGTGTAAAGCTCCGGCGGTGCAGGATGAGCCCGCGGCCTATCAGCTTGTTGGTGGGGTAATGGCCTACCAAGGCGACGACGGGTAGCCGGCCTGAGAGGGCGACCGGCCACACTGGGACTGAGACACGGCCCAGACTCCTACGGGAGGCAGCAGTGGGGAATATTGCACAATGGGCGAAAGCCTGATGCAGCGACGCCGCGTGAGGGATGACGGCCTTCGGGTTGTAAACCTCTTTCAGCAGGGAAGAAGCGCAAGTGACGGTACCTGCAGAAGAAGCACCGGCTAACTACGTGCCAGCAGCCGCGGTAATACGTAGGGTGCGAGCGTTGTCCGGAATTATTGGGCGTAAAGAGCTCGTAGGCGGCCTGTCGCGTCGGATGTGAAAGCCCGGGGCTTAACCCCGGGTCTGCATTCGATACGGGCAGGCTAGAGTGTGGTAGGGGAGATCGGAATTCCTGGTGTAGCGGTGAAATGCGCAGATATCAGGAGGAACACCGGTGGCGAAGGCGGATCTCTGGGCCATTACTGACGCTGAGGAGCGAAAGCGTGGGGAGCGAACAGGATTAGATACCCTGGTAGTCCACGCCGTAAACGTTGGGAACTAGGTGTTGGCGACATTCCACGTCGTCGGTGCCGCAGCTAACGCATTAAGTTCCCCGCCTGGGGAGTACGGCCGCAAGGCTAAAACTCAAAGGAATTGACGGGGGCCCGCACAAGCAGCGGAGCATGTGGCTTAATTCGACGCAACGCGAAGAACCTTACCAAGGCTTGACATATATCGGAAACGGCTAGAGATAGTCGCCCCCTTGTGGTCGGTATACAGGTGGTGCATGGTTGTCGTCAGCTCGTGTCGTGAGATGTTGGGTTAAGTCCCGCAACGAGCGCAACCCTTGTTCTGTGTTGCCAGCACGCCTTTCGGGGTGGTGGGGACTCACAGGAGACTGCCGGGGTCAACTCGGAGGAAGGTGGGGACGACGTCAAATCATCATGCCCCTTATGTCTTGGGCTGCACACGTGCTACAATGGTCGGTACAAAGGGCTGCGATGCCGCGAGGCGGAGCGAATCCCAAAAAGCCGGCCTCAGTTCGGATTGGGGTCTGCAACTCGACCCCATGAAGTTGGAGTTGCTAGTAATCGCAGATCAGCATGCTGCGGTGAATACGTTCCCGGGCCTTGTACACACCGCCCGTCACGTCACGAAAGTCGGTAACACCCGAAGCCGGTGGCCTAACCCTTGGGAGGGAGCCGTCGAAGGTGGGACCAGCGATTGGGACGAAGTCGTAACAAGGTAGCCGTACCGGAAGGTGCGGCTGGATCACCTCCTTTCTAAGGAGCACATAGCCAGCTCGGAGCGAATGCCTTCGAGTGGTTGCTCATGGGTGGAACGTTGACTATTCGGCACACTGGGTGATGGTTCGTGAGTACTGCTTCGGCGTGGAAAGCGTTCTTGAGTCTGGTGTGTCGGGCACGTTGTTGGGTCCTGAGGGAACGGCCGTATGGTCTGAACCTCGAGGATGCCGGTCCCACGGACAGTACTCGTTTTCGGGTGGTGTAGGTGGGTGTCTGGTCGTTGTTTGAGAACTGCACAGTGGACGCGAGCATCTGTGGCCAAGTTTTTAAGGGCGCACGGTGGATGCCTTGGCACCAGGAACCGATGAAGGACGTGGGAGGCCGCGATAGGCCCCGGGGAGCTGTCAACCGAGCTTTGATCCGGGGGTGTCCGAATGGGGAAACCCGGCAGTCGTCATGGGCTGTCACCCGCACCTGAACACATAGGGTGCGTGGAGGGAACGCGGGGAAGTGAAACATCTCAGTACCCGCAGGAAGAGAAAACAACCGTGATTCCGGGAGTAGTGGCGAGCGAAACCGGATGAGGCTAAACCGTATTGGTGTGAGACCCGGCAGGGGTTGCCGATACGGGGTCGTGGGAAAGTTCTTCAGTCGTCTGCCGGCGGCTGGGTGAGTCAGAAACCGTTGGTGTAGTCGAAGGACATGCGAAAGGTCCGGCGTAGAGGGTAAGACCCCCGTAGACGAAACATTAGCGGCTCACTTGAGCTTCTCCCAAGTAGCACGGAGCCCGAGAAATTCCGTGTGAATCTGGCGGGACCACCCGCTAAGCCTAAATATTCCCTGGTGACCGATAGCGGATAGTACCGTGAGGGAATGGTGAAAAGTACCGCGGGAGCGGAGTGAAATAGTACCTGAAACCGTGTGCCTACAAGCCGTGGGAGCGTCGTTGGTCTTCGGACCAGCCGTGACTGCGTGCCTTTTGAAGAATGAGCCTGCGAGTTTGCGGTGTGTAGCGAGGTTAACCCGTGTGGGGTAGCCGTAGCGAAAGCGAGTCCGAATAGGGCGTTTGAGTTGCATGCCCAAGACCCGAAGCGGAGTGATCTAGCCATGGGCAGGTTGAAGCGCGGGTAAGACCGTGTGGAGGACCGAACCCACCAGGGTTGAAAACCTGGGGGATGACCTGTGGTTAGGGGTGAAAGGCCAATCAAACTCCGTGATAGCTGGTTCTCCCCGAAATGCATTTAGGTGCAGCGTCACGTGTTTCTTGCCGGAGGTAGAGCACTGGATAGGCGATGGGCCTCACCGGGTTACTGACCTTAGCCAAACTCCGAATGCCGGTAAGTGAGAGCGTGGCAGTGAGACTGTGGGGGATAAGCTCCATGGTCGAGAGGGAAACAGCCCAGAACACCGACTAAGGTCCCTAAGCGTGTGCTAAGTGGGAAAGGATGTGGAGTCGCAGAGACAACCAGGAGGTTGGCTTAGAAGCAGCCACCCTTGAAAGAGTGCGTAATAGCTCACTGGTCAAGTGATTCCGCGCCGACAATGTAGCGGGGCTCAAGCACACCACCGAAGTCGTGTCATTCACAGAATACGTCCAACGACGCTGTGGATGGGTAGGGGAGCGTCGTGTTCCGGGTGAAGCGGCCGAGGAATCGAGTCGTGGACGGGATACGAGTGAGAATGCAGGCATGAGTAGCGATACAAGAGTGGGAAACTCTTGCGCCGATTGACCAAGGGTTCCTGGGTCAAGCTGATCTGCCCAGGGTAAGTCGGGACCTAAGGCGAGGCCGACAGGCGTAGTCGATGGACAACGGGTTGATATTCCCGTACCCGCTTTGAAGCGCCAACGCTGAACCTCTGAATGCTAAGGCCGTGAAGCCGGCCCGGAGTCTTCGGACAAAGGGACGTGGTGGAGCCGCTGATCCGACAGGGTATTAGGTGAGCGATGGGGTGACGCAGGAAGGTAGTCCAGCCCGGGCGGTGGTTGTCCCGGGGTAAGGGTGTAGGCCGAGTGGTAGGCAAATCCGCCACTCTTTAAGGCTGAGACCTGATGCCGAGCCGATTGTGGTGAAGTGGATGATCCTATGCTGTCGAGAAAAGCCTCTAGCGAGTTTCATGGCGGCCCGTACCCCAAACCGACTCAGGTGGTCAGGTAGAGAATACCGAGGCGTTCGGGTGAACTATGGTTAAGGAACTCGGCAAAATGCCCCCGTAACTTCGGGAGAAGGGGGGCCGGAACTGGTGGAGGCACTTGCTGCCCGAGCTGGGGCCGGCCGCAGAGACCAGCGAGAAGCGACTGTTTACTAAAAACACAGGTCCGTGCGAAGCCGTAAGGCGATGTATACGGACTGACGCCTGCCCGGTGCTGGAACGTTAAGGGGACCGGTTAGCTTGGATTCGTCCGGGCGAAGCTGAGAACTTAAGCGCCAGTAAACGGCGGTGGTAACTATAACCATCCTAAGGTAGCGAAATTCCTTGTCGGGTAAGTTCCGACCTGCACGAATGGCGTAACGACTTCTCGACTGTCTCAACCATAGGCCCGGTGAAATTGCATTACGAGTAAAGATGCTCGTTTCGCGCAGCAGGACGGAAAGACCCCGGGACCTTTACTATAGCTTGATATTGGTGTTCGGTTCGGCTTGTGTAGGATAGGTGGGAGACTTTGAAGCCTTGACGCCAGTCTTGGTGGAGTCGTCGTTGAAATACCACTCTGGTCGTGCTGGATGTCTAACCTGGGTCCGTGATCCGGATCAGGGACAGTGTCTGGTGGGTAGTTTAACTGGGGCGGTTGCCTCCTAAAGGGTAACGGAGGCGCCCAAAGGTTCCCTCAGCCTGGTTGGCAATCAGGTGTTGAGTGTAAGTGCACAAGGGAGCTTGACTGTGAGACCGACGGGTCGAGCAGGTGCGAAAGCAGGGACTAGTGATCCGGCGGTGGCTTGTGGAAGCGCCGTCGCTCAACGGATAAAAGGTACCCCGGGGATAACAGGCTGATCTTCCCCAAGAGTCCATATCGACGGGATGGTTTGGCACCTCGATGTCGGCTCGTCGCATCCTGGGGCTGGAGTAGGTCCCAAGGGTTGGGCTGTTCGCCCATTAAAGCGGTACGCGAGCTGGGTTTAGAACGTCGTGAGACAGTTCGGTCCCTATCCGCTGTGCGCGTAGGAGTGTTGAGAAGGGCTGTCCCTAGTACGAGAGGACCGGGACGGACGAACCTCTGGTGTGCCAGTTGTCCTGCCAAGGGCATGGCTGGTTGGCTACGTTCGGGAGGGATAACCGCTGAAAGCATCTAAGCGGGAAGCCTGCTTCGAGATGAGCACTCCCACCTCCTTGAGAGGGTAAGGCTCCCAGTAGACGACTGGGTTGATAGGCCGGATGTGGAAGCCCAGTAATGGGTGGAGCTGACCGGTACTAATAGGCCGAGGGCTTGTCCTCAGTTGCTCGCGTCCACTGTGTTGTTCTGAAACAACGACCCCATCCCGTTTGGTCGCGGGGATGGTGCGGCGACAGTTTCATAGTGTTTCGGTGGTCATAGCGTGAGGGAAACGCCCGGTTACATTCCGAACCCGGAAGCTAAGCCTTACAGCGCCGATGGTACTGCAGGGGGGACCCTGTGGGAGAGTAGGACGCCGCCGAACAATCATTCAGAAGGAGCCCCTTTCCAGGAGACTGGAAAGGGGCTTCTTCGCGTTCCGGGCCTGTTCTCCCAGCTGACGCGGCGTAAGGTCGCAGACATGGCCATCCACAGCACCGAAACTCTCACCCCCGAGGACCTCGCCACCGCCCGCACCGTCCTTGCGGCCGCCATTGCCGCCGACGGTCGCGAGGCCGTCTCCGAGGCCGGCCGCCTCCGGCTGCGTGCCGACGCCCCCAGGCCCGGCGTCCACCACCTCATCCAGACCCATGAGTCCGCTCCCGCCGGTTACGCCCAGCTGGAAGCCCCGGAAGCCCGGGAAGCCACCGCCACCGCCGAGCTCGCCGTCCACCCCGGGCTGCGGGGCCAGGGCTTGGGCCGCAGCCTGGTCGAGGCCGTGCTCGCCGAGGCCGGCCCGGCCCGTACCGTCGACTTCTGGGCCCACGGCGGCCACCCGGCCGCCCGGCGCCTGGCCGAGCGGTTCGGCGCCGAGCTGGTCCGCGAGCTGCGGCAGATGCGCCGCACCGGCCCGGCTCCGGCGGCGGTGCCGCTCCCCGAGGGTGTGACCCTGCGGACCTTCCGTCCGGGCCTGGACGACGAGGCCTGGCTCCGGCTCAACGCACTGGCCTTCGCCCACCACCCCGAGCAGGGCTCCTGGACCGCGCAGGACCTGGCCGACCGGCTGGCCGAGCCGTGGTTCGACCCGAACGGCTTCTTCCTCGCCATCCGGAACGACCAGCTGGTCGGCTTCCACTGGACCAAGGTCCACCCGGCCACCGCCACCGAGCCGGCGCTCGGCGAGGTCTACGTGGTCGGCGTCGACCCGGCCGAGCAGGGCAGCGGCCTGGGCCGGGCGCTGACCGCGGCGGGTCTGCGGCATCTGGCTGACGATCGGGGGCTGGAGACGGTGCTGCTCTATGTCGATGCCGACAACCCGGCCGCCGTGCGGGTATATGAACGAGTGGGGTTCACCATCCACGAGGTGGACCTGATGTACCGGGTCAAGTCGGGCTGACCGGCCGCTCGGGGCTGACCGCCCGGGCCGACCGCCTCAGCTTTCCTCCTGGCCATGCGGTGTTTACCGTGGATTCAATTGACGCCGCGAAGATCACAGGATGACGTCCGTAGTGTCTCGCTCCCGCAGCTTGGGTCACGCTGCTCGGTCCGGTCGGATAACGACCGCACCGGGCGGTTGGCTCTACCCGCAGCGGTCGGCGGGAGCTGAGGAGGCCGAGCACGCGGACCTCACGCCGGAGGAGCTGGAACCCATGAGCATCACCAACGCGCTCGGCCTCTCGCTCGACAAGCTCCACGAAGGTGAGCTCGAGGAGCTTCCCCAGGGTCGCTTCCTGGACCGCGAGCGCAGCTGGCTGGCGTTCAACGAGCGGGTGCTGGAGCTGGCCGAGGACCCGGAGGTCCCGCTGCTGGAGCGGACCAAGTTCCTGGCGATCTTCGCCAGCAACCTGGACGAGTTCTTCATGGTCCGGGTGGCGGGTCTGAAGCGCCGGATCGCCACCGGGGTGGCCACCCGCAGTGCCTCCGGTCTGCAGCCGCGTGAGGTGCTGGACCAGATCTGGACCAGATCGCGGGAGTTGATGGCCCGGCACGCGGCCACCTTCCAGCACGACGTGCTGCCGGACCTGGCGTCCGAGGGGATCGAGCTGGTCCGCTGGGCGGAGCTGACCGACAAGGAGCAGGCCCGCCTGCACACCCTGTTCCGGCAGCAGATCTTCCCGGTGCTGACCCCGCTGGCGGTCGACCCGGCGCACCCCTTCCCGTACATATCGGGCCTGAGCCTGAACCTGGCCGTCGTGGTGCGCAACCCGGTCTCCGGGCACAAGCACTTCGCCCGGGTGAAGGTTCCGCAGTCGCTGATGCGCTTCCTGGAGGCCTCCCCGCAGCGCTACGTCCCGTTGGAGGACGTGATGGGGGCGCATCTGGAGGAGCTGTTCCCCGGCATGGAGGTGCTGGACCACCATGCCTTCCGGGTCACTCGCAACGAGGACCTGGAGGTGGAGGAGGACGACACCGAGAACATCCTCAAGGCGCTGGAGAAGGAACTGATGCGGCGCCGGTTCGGCCCGCCGGTGCGCCTGGAGGTGGAGGAGTCGATCGACCCCTACATCCTCGACCTGCTGGTGCGGGAGCTGAACATCACCCAGGCGGAGGTGTTCCCGCTGCCGGGTCCGCTGGACCTGACCGGGCTGTTCGGGATCGCCGGGCTGGACCGGCCGGAGCTGAAGTACCCGAAGTTCGTGGCCGGCACCGCGCGCGGGCTGACCGATGTCGAGTCGGCCTCGCAGCCGGACATCTTCGCGGCCATGCGCGAGCGCGACGTGCTGCTGCACCACCCGTACGACAGCTTCTCCACCTCGGTGCAGGCCTTCCTGGAGCAGGCGGCCGCCGACCCGCACGTGCTGGCGATCAAGCAGACGCTGTACCGCACCTCGGGCGACTCGCCGATCGTGGACGCGCTGATCGACGCGGCCGAGTCCGGCAAGCAGGTGCTGGTGCTGGTCGAGATCAAGGCGCGGTTCGACGAGCAGGCCAACATCAAGTGGGCCCGCAAGCTGGAGGAGGCCGGCTGCCATGTGGTGTACGGCCTGGTCGGGCTGAAGACGCACTGCAAGCTGTCCCTGGTGGTCCGCCAGGAGGGCGAGACGCTGCGCCGCTACGCGCACGTCGGGACCGGCAACTACCACCCCAAGACGGCGCGGCTGTACGAGGACCTGGGTCTGCTGACCTCGGACCCGCAGGTCGGTGCGGACCTGTCGGACCTGTTCAACCGGCTGTCCGGCTACTCGCGCCGGGAGTCCTACCGTCGCCTGATGACCGCGCCGCGCGGGCTGCGGGACGGCCTGATCGCGCGGATTTACAACGAGATCACCAACCACCAGGCCGGCCTGCCCGCGTACGTGAAGCTCAAGGTCAACTCGATCGTGGACGAGACCGTGATCGACGCGCTGTACCGGGCCTCGCAGGCGGGTGTGCCGGTGGACGTCTGGGTGCGCGGGATCTGCGCGATCCGTCCCGGGGTGGCCGGGCTGAGCGAGCACGTCCGGGTCCGCAGTGTGCTCGGCCGTTTCCTGGAGCACTCCCGGATCTTCGTCTTCGGCAATGCGGGAGATCCTGAAGTCTGGTTCGGCAGCGCGGATATGATGCACCGTAACCTGGATCGGCGGATCGAGGCCCTGGTCCGGGTGGCCGACCCGGCGCACCGTGCGGAGCTGTCCGGGCTGATCGATCTCGGCATGGCGGAGGAGACCGCCTCCTGGCACCTGGGTCCGGACGGGGCGTGGTCCAGACGGAGCCAGGACGCGGACGGTCACCGTCTGCGGGACATCCAGGAGCTGCTCATCGACTCGCGCCAGCGGCGCCGGAGCCCTGCCGGCGCGCTCTGACCATCCGTCACCTGCCCTGGGAATCCGGCCTGTCCACGGGGGACGGCCGGACACGGGGGAACGGGGAGTACCCACGACATGACTGACGCGCCCATGACGGCCTCGGCGTCCACCGCGACCGCCGGGGAGGTCCTCTCCAGGTATCTGACCGAGCAGGCAGGCAACTTCCTGCGCGCGCTGCCGCAGGCCGTGGGCGAGGCGGGGGCCCGGCCCGGCACCCTGCCCTCGCTGAACTCGCCGGCGGTGAGCCCGTCAGCCGGGCCCGCCGGGACCGGGGAGCTGCTGCGGGCGGTGCGGCGGATCGGCGGTGCGCTGCACACCTTCGGGTCGCTCTTCGACCCGTCCTGGGCGGAGGAGTCACGGGCCGAGCTGCGCTGGCTGCTCAACCTGCTGGCGCAGGAGCCGGCCTTGCTGCGGCGGTCGGCGCGGCTGCTCACGGCCTTGGACACGCTCAGTGCGACGGACCGGGCGGGCGAGGCCGGGGGCCCGGGCATGCTGGCCGGGCACCAGGGGGCGCCGAAGGCGCGGGCGCTGCTCGACCGGCAGCTGACGCTGGCCAGAACCCGGGCGCACAGTGCGGTGCTGCAGGAGCTGCGGTCGGCGAGGCTGCACGCGCTGGCGGACCGGATGACGCTGCTGGTGGGTGAGGCGCCGTTGCTGGCGCCGGCGGGTGGCCGGGTGGCGGAGGTGCTGCTGCCGCAGGCGGAGGTGGCGTTCGGCGCGCTGGTGGGCGCGGTGCAGGCGCTGCCGCTGCAGCGGGCGGCCACCGCGTACCAGGGGGATGCGCTGCATCGGCTGGGCCCTGCGGTGGTGAAGTCGTCGGGCGCGCCGGTGCCGTCGCAGGGCCGGTCGGCGGTTGCGGGCGGTGCGGGCGCTGGGGACGCGGACAGTGCTCTGGCGGCCGACGACGCGCCGTGGCACCGGGTGCGGATCCTGGTGAAGCGGGCCAGGTACGCGGGGGAGGTGTGCGGGCGGTCGGGCCGGGAGCTGGAGGGGTTGGACCAGGTGCTGGACCGGCACCAGGAGGCGGCGGACGCGGCGGTGACGGCCGCGACGGCGGCGCGCACCCCGCGGATCACCCCCGCGACGGCGTATGTGCTGGGCGTGGTGCATGCTGATCAGCGACTGGAGGTCGAGGCGGCACGGTACGCCTTCGGCTGCCAGTGGCCTTCCCTCTCCTTCGGCCTGGACGGCTGGGAGGGGTCCCCCGCACCTCGGATGGCATGAATGGGCGAGCAGTACCAGCAAGGCGGCGGTCGGCAGGAGCCCGGTCCGCGGATGATCGCGGCGGGTCCCGCCCAGGCGGGGGAGCGAGCCGGCCAGCTGGTGCGCAAGCAGCTGCGCGAGGCGAAGCGGCAGGGGCTGTGGACGGGGCCGGGGCGCGGTGCGGCGGCCAAGGCCGGTGGGCACCGGCCGAGTGCCCGCAAGGGTGGTCAGGGCAGCACGGTGCTGGCGGCCGGGGCGGTGCTCTGGCTGCCGGGCGAGCCGCGCAAGGACGGCAGTGGGCTGCGCAAGCCGCGGATCGCGTTGATCCACCGGCCCAAGTACGACGACTGGAGCCTGCCGAAGGGCAAGCTGCTGGCGGGGGAGACGCCGTGGCAGGCGGCGCTGCGTGAGGTGGAGGAGGAGACCGGGCTGGTCTGCCGGCTGGTCGCCCCGCTGCCCGCGCAGCACTACCTGGCGCAGGGCCGGCCGAAGGAGGTCCGGTACTGGGCGGCGGTGCCGGTGCGCGGGGAGTTCCGGCCGAACCGGGAGGTGGACCGGATGAAGTGGCTCAAGCCCGCCAAGGCGCGCGCCAAGCTGACCCATGACCGGGACCGGGTGCTGATCGACGCCCTGTTGGAGCACCTGGGCTGTTAGCCGCGCTGTTCGCCGCAGTGACGGCCTGGCGTTACCTGACGGCGTGTCTTGGCCGAATCCTTGCCGTGATGCAACCGTGACTACCGGCCGGTGTTTCCTGGCATCCTTTCGAGGTTCACTCTCCGTTCATTTGTGACCGGCTGACGCGTCACCTGCCCCGCTTAGTTTCGGTCCTACCGGAGGGCCGTAGAGGCCCCGGACCACAGCTCGTCCGCCCCGCCAGGCCAAGCCCGGTCGGCAACGCGGACTGTGCCAAAGAAAGGGACACCCTGTGAAGCTCCAGCGGAACGGCCGCTCCAAGGCCCTCGCCATCGGTGCCGTGGCGCTCGTCAGCTCGCTGTCGCTCGCGGCCTGCGGCTCCGACAACAACACCAACGGCGGCGGCGGCTCCGCGGCCCCCAGCGGCGGCACCTCGGCCGCCGCGATCAAGTGCGCCGACAAGCAGGCCCCGATGCTGGCCGCTGGTTCCACCGCGCAGGGCACCGCGATCGACGTGTGGAAGACCGCCTTCGGCGCGGCCTGCTCCGGCAGCACCCTGAACTACAGCGGTGGCGGCTCGGGTGCCGGTGTCCAGCAGTTCAACCAGGGCAAGGTCACCTTCGCGGGCTCCGACTCGGCGCTGAAGCAGGCCGACATCGACGCCTCCAAGGCGGTCTGCACCGGCGGTCAGGGCATCGACCTGCCGATGGTCGGCGGCCTGGTCTCGATCATCTTCAACGTGGACGGCGTCGACAAGCTCACCCTGGACGCCCCGACCATCGCCAAGATCTTCGACTCGCAGATCACCAAGTGGAACGACCCGGCGATCGCCGCGCTGAACCCGGGCGTGACCCTGCCGGCCGCCGACATCCAGGCCTTCCACCGCTCGGACGACTCGGGCACCACCCAGAACCTGACCGCGTACCTGGCCAAGGCCTCGGGCGGCGCCTGGGCCTACCCGGCCAGCAAGACCTGGGCGGGCAAGGGTGGCCAGTCGGCCGCGCAGAGCGCGGGCGTCTCGGGTCAGGTCAAGTCCGTGAAGAACTCGATCGGCTACGCCGAGCTGTCCTACGCCCAGCAGAACAGCCTGAAGAGCGCCGCGATCGCCACCGGTGCGAGCAAGCCGGTCGAGGCGACCGCCGCCAACGCCGCCACCACGATCGCCACCGCGAAGTCGGCCGGTGCCAGCAACCCGAACGACCTGGCGCTGAGCCTGGACTACGCGACCAAGACCGAGGGTGCCTACCCGATCGTCCTGGTCACCTACGAGATCGTCTGCGACAAGGGCAACAAGCCGGAGACCCTCGACACCCTGAAGTCGTTCCTGAACTACACGATCAGCGACGGCGGCCAGGCGGCCATCGGTGACAAGGGCTACGTGCCGCTGCCCAAGGAGGTCTCCGACAAGGTGAAGACCGTCATCCCGACCCTCGCCTGACCTCAGCAGTACCGGCAGTACCAGCAGTAACTGAACCACCGGCCGGCGGTCCCGCTCAGGGGGAACGGGACCGCCCGCCGGATCTCTCGTCCGCACACCACTCGTCCGGGGCACCGCCGCCATGGTGCCGCCCCCACCGGGGCAGCGCCGCCAGACCGGAGTAGAACTTCATGACTTCCTCGCCCCCTGGCTCCTCCAGGGACCGCAGTCCAGCGTCCACCGACTCACCCAGGCGTCGCAGCTCCCTGCAGGGGAACAGCCGTCGGGGTGACAGCATTTTCCTCGGGGCCTCCGCCGGCTCCGGCATCCTGCTGCTGGTCATCATGGCCGCCATCGCCGGCTTCCTGATCTACCGCAGCGGGATCGCGATCAGCAAGGACCAGACGAACTTCTTCACCACCTTCGAGTGGAGCCCGGACCAGCTGAAGCCGAGCTTCGGCATCGCCGTGCTGGTGTTCGGCACGGTGGTCTCCGCGGCCATCGCGATGGTGATAGCGGTGCCGGTGGCGATCGGGATCGCGCTGTTCATCTCGCACTACGCGCCGCGCCGGATCGCCCAGCCGTTCGCCTACCTGGTGGACCTGCTGGCGGCCGTGCCCAGCATCGTCTACGGCCTCTGGGGCGCGCTCTTCCTGGTGCCGCACATGGCCGGACTGAACAGCTGGCTGGACGAGTACCTCGGCTGGACCTACATCTTCAAGCTCAGCCACCACGGTGCCCCGGCGCGCAGCCTGTTCACCGTCGGCATCCTGCTGGCGATCATGGTCCTGCCGATCATCACCGCGGTCAGCCGCGAGGTGTTCCGCCAGGTGCCGCGGATGCACGAGGAGGCGGCGCTGGCGCTCGGCGCCACCCGCTGGGAGATGGTCCGCACCGCGGTGCTGCCGTTCGGCCGCCCCGGTGTCATCTCGGCCTCGATGCTGGGCCTGGGCCGCGCGCTCGGCGAGACCATCGCGGTCGCCACCGTGCTGTCCGCCAGCAACGTGCTCTCGCTGCACATCCTGGACGCGGGTGGCGGCACCTTCGCGCAGAACATCGCGCTGAAGTTCGGTGAGGCCGGCTCGGTCGGCAAGGACGCGCTGATGGCCTCCGGCCTGGTGCTGTTCGTGATCACTCTGCTGGTGAACGGCGCGGCGCGGATCATCATCGCCCGTCGCAAGGAGTACTCGGGGGCCAACGCATGACGACCGCGACCTCTGTGTCGGACCGCTCCCCGGTCCCGCAGCTCAACCGCCGGCTGACCAGCGCCCGGCTGCCCCGCTGGGCACCGGCCGGCGTCGCCGTGCTCTCCATCGCGCTCGGCTGCGCGATCGGCGCCGGCGCCGGCCTGGCCAGCCACCTGCAGTGGGGCCTGATCGCCGGGCTGCTCTTCGTGGCGATCAGCTACGTGGTGGCGGCCAAGGTCGAGGGCGCCCGGCAGGCCAAGGACCGCTTCGCGACCTCGCTGGTCTGGATGGCCTTCGTGCTGGCCGTGGTGCCGCTGGCCTCGCTGCTGATCTACACGATCCAGCAGGGCGCGTCCGTGGTGGACGGCAACTTCCTGAGTCACTCGATGCGCGGGGTGCTCTCCTCCGGACCGGGCGGCGGCATCTACCACGCGCTGCTCGGCACCCTGCTCCAGGTCGGCCTGGCCACCGCGATGGCCGCCCCGATCGGTCTGCTGACCGCCGTCTACCTGGTGGAGTACGGCCGTGGCCGACTCGCCGCGGTGGTCACCTTCTTCGTCGACGTGATGACGGGTATCCCGTCGATCGTCGCCGGTCTGTTCATCCTCTCCGTCTGGAACCTGGCGCTGGGCTTCGACTACTCCGGCTTCTCGGGCAGCCTCGCGCTGGCCATCCTGATGATGCCGGTCGTGGTGCGGTCCACCGAGGAGATGCTCAAGCTCGTTCCGAACGAGCTGCGCGAGGCCTCGTACGCCCTGGGCGTGCCCAAGTGGAAGACGATTCTGCGGGTCGTGCTCCCGACCGCGATCGGCGGCATCACCACCGGTGTGATGCTGGCGGTGGCTCGAATCACTGGCGAGACCGCACCGGTGCTGATGCTGGTGTTCGTCTCCGACTCGATCAACTCGGACCCGTTCAACGGTCCGCAGATGAACCTCCCGGTCTACATCTGGCAGCAGTACGGGTACAACAACCAGTACGGGTACGCCCGCGCCTGGGGTGCCGCGCTGGTGCTGATCGCCTTCGTGATGGGCCTCAACCTCCTCGCCCGGGGTATCGCCCGGTGGCGCTCGCCCAAGTCCGGCCACTGACCGTCCGACTGACGTAGAAACAGACGAGAGAAGAAGAAAGATCATGGCAAAGCGCATCGACGTCAGCGGACTGTCCGCCTTCTACGGTGGCACCAAGGCCATCGAGGACATCTCGATGACCATCGAGCCCCGCTCGGTGACCGCCTTCATCGGCCCCTCCGGCTGCGGCAAGTCCACCTTCCTGCGCACCCTCAACCGGATGCACGAGGTGATCCCCGGCGCCCGGGTCGAGGGCAAGGTCCTGCTGGACGACGAGAACCTGTACGCCTCCAACGTCGACCCGGTGGCGGTGCGCCGCACCGTCGGGATGGTCTTCCAGCGCCCGAACCCGTTCCCGACCATGTCCATCTACGAGAACGTGGTGGCCGGCCTCAAGCTGGCGGGCGTCAAGAAGAAGTCCGTGCTGGACGGCGTGGTGGAGAGCTCGCTCAAGGGCGCCAACCTGTGGAACGAGGTCAAGGACCGGCTGAACAAGCCGGGTGCGGGCCTGTCCGGCGGTCAGCAGCAGCGTCTGTGCATCGCCCGGGCGATCGCGGTGGAGCCGCAGGTGCTGCTGATGGACGAGCCCTGCTCGGCCCTGGACCCGATCTCCACGCTGGCCATCGAGGACCTGATCGGTGAGCTCAAGTCGCAGTTCACCATCGTCATCGTGACCCACAACATGCAGCAGGCGGCCCGGGTCAGCGACCGCACCGCCTTCTTCAACCTGGCCGGGGTCGGTCAGCCGGGGAAGCTGGTCGAGCTGGACGACACCCAGCGGATCTTCTCCAACCCGTCGGTGCAGGCGACCGAGGACTACATCTCCGGCCGCTTCGGCTAAACGGCGATGGCAAGCTGCCCTTCGGTGCTGCATGGCGGTGCCGCCGCAGGGCATGAGTAGGGCCCGCCCTCGGGACGCGAGGGCGGGCCCTGACTCGTTTCTGCCGTCCGTCGGCTGCCGCTAACCGAAGATCAGGTGGGTGATCCCGTAGACGGCCGCCGCGACCAGGCCCGCGGCCGGCATGGTGATGAACCAGCCGAGCACGATGTTCTTGGCCACGCCCCAGCGGACCGCGCGGACCCGCTTGGTGGCGCCCACGCCCATGATCGCAGAGGTGATCACGTGGGTGGTGGAGATGGGGGCCTTGAAGACGTACGAGGTGATGTACATGATCGTCGCGGCGGTGGACTCGGCCGCGAAGCCCTGCGGCGGGTCCAGCTCGATGATCTTGCGGCCCAGGGTGCGCATGATCCGCCAGCCGCCCGCGTAGGTGCCCAGGGAGAGCATGGTGGCACAGGAGATCTTGACCCAGATCGGGATCCCGTTGCCGGTTTGGTGACCGGAAATGGTCAGGGCCATCACCACGATGCCCATGGTCTTCTGGGCGTCCTGCAGACCGTGGGCCAGCGCCATCGCGGCGGCCGAGGCGGTCTGCGCGACCCGGAAGTTGCGCTTGGCCCGGTGCGGGTTGGCCCGCCGGAAGATCCACAGGATCGCCAGCATCACCAGGTAGCCGGCCACCAGGCCGACCACCGGCGAGACGATCATCGGAATGATGATCTTGTCGATCACGCCGGACCAGATCACCGTGGTGCCGCCGGCCAGTGCCGCGCCGACCAGCCCGCCGAAGAGCGCGTGCGAGGAGGAGGACGGCAGGCCGAAGTACCAGGTGGTGAGGTTCCAGGTGATCGCACCGACCAGCGCACCGAACAGGATGGTCATGCCCTGGCTGCCGTGCGGGGTCTCGATCAGGCCCTTGGAGACCGTCTGCGCCACCCCGCTGCCCAGGAAGGCGCCGGCCAGGTTCATCACGGCGGCCATCGCGAGGGCGGCCTTGGGAGTCAGCGCCCGGGTGGAGACCGAGGTGGCGATGGCGTTCGCCGAGTCGTGGAAGCCGTTGGTGTAGGTGAAGAAAAAGGCCACGCCGAGGACGACGATCAGGGCTGGCATGTCCACGCTGGTCAGGACTCCTTGACGGTGATGGTCTCCACCGTGTTGGCCACGTGCTCGAAGGCGTCGGCGGCCTCCTCCAGAACGTCGACCACCTGCTTGAGCTTGAGCACCTCGATCGCCTCGTACTGACCGCTGAACAGATGGGCGAGCAGCTTGCGGTGGATCTGGTCCGCCTGGTTCTCCAGCCGGTTGACCTCGATCCAGTACTCGTTCAGGCCCGACATGCTGCGCAGGTTCGGCATCGCCTCGGCGGTCAGCTCGGCGGCCCGCGCCAGCACCTCGATCTGCTGCTCGACGCCCTTGGGGAGGGTCTCGATGTCGTAGAGCACGACCAGGTCGACCGCCTCCTCCATGTAATCCATGATGTCGTCCAGCGAGGAGGCCAGGTTGTAGATGTCCTCGCGGTCGAAGGGCGTGATGAAGGAGGAGTTGAGCTGGTGGAAGATCGCATGAGTGGTGTCGTCGCCCGCGTGCTCGGCGGCGCGCATGCGCTCGACGATCTCCGCGCGGGCTGACACGTCTGAGCCCAGCAGTTCCAGCAGGAGCTTCGATCCGACGACGAGGTTCTCCGCGGCGGCGGCGAACATGTCGTAGAAGCTCGTCTCCTTCGGGGTCAGGCTAAAACGCACGGATATCTCCGATGTGCGGGGGACGGACTGAACGATGCTAGGTGTTCCGCTCCATGATTGTCCCAACGGGGTAGCACGTCGTGGACACAGAGGGAATCGGATGCTCCCCTTCCGGTCACAGGCTGACCAGAATCCATTGGTCCCTCGTACGTCGGCGTACCGGGTGCGGAGCACAAGTCTGACGGAAGGCCGGCGCGATTACCCCCCTCCGGTGCGCCCGGATCCCGATCAGCCCCCGGACGGGGGAACCCGGGCGCCGGCCCCGGTGCGGGACACTAGGAGCACCGGCGGCGATCGGCCGGACGACGACGAGAGCGGGGCAGGCCGATGAGCACCGACACCACCGAGAGCACCGACACGGCTGGCACGGCGGGTGCGGCCGAGGCGGCGGGAACGCCCGGCACGGCGGGTGCGGCCGGCCACCACGGGCCGCACGGCTACAGCTCGCACAAGGCGGACCACCTCAAGCGGCTGCGCCGGATCGAGGGCCAGGCCCGCGGGCTGCAGCGGATGGTCGAGGAGGACGTCTACTGCATCGACATCCTCACCCAGGTCTCGGCCACCACCAAGGCGCTGCAGTCCTTCGCACTCTCGCTGCTGGAGGAGCACATCAAGCACTGCGTGGCGGACGCCGTCAACGAGGGCGGCGAGGCGATGGACGCGAAGGTGGCCGAGGCGATGGCGGCGATCAGTCGGCTGCTGCGGAGCTGATCCGGTCCTCGTCGTTCTCGTCGGGTGCTGCCGGTTCCGCCGGGTCGGCTCCCGATCCGGACTGGCTGAGCAGCACCTCGTCGATCCGGGCGGTGGGCAGTCGGTCGGCGGGGGAGTCGGTGGCGGCGATCATCAGCTCGCCGGTCAGCTCGATCTCGTCCAAGGCCGCGCTCTCGTGGCCGACCGTACGATCCGCGGAGGACGACACCCTGCACCACCCCTTCAGCGCCCGCACACCGGGGCGGCAGCCACCCTCCCCCAGCCTAGGGAGTGCCGGCCCCGCTCCCCATGGCACGGACGGGCCATCTCTGCCGCGCAAACGGGTGGCTGCCCGTCAGAGGCATGGACATGACGGACTGTCACCTCGCCGGCCGGCCACTTGGGCGGCCGGTCACTTGGGCGAGCTGGTGTCCTTCATCTCGACCACGTCGGCGGCGGCCGGCTCGGCCACCTCGACCTTGGCGCCGAACTCACTGAGCGTCAGCATCGAGGTCACCTTGACCAGGTCCTTGGCGTCCTTGGAACCGGCCACCCCGGCGAAGGTGAAGACCTCGACGGCCTTGTGCAGTCGGCCCTGGGAGTCCAGCCAGGCCTCGAACGGCACCTCCTTGACGGTGAAGGTGGTGGCCGCCATCCGCAGGCCGTTCGCCGCCTGGCCGCCGGTCGCGTCGGCGGCCTTGGCCAGGTCCAGGGTGCCCTTGTAGTGCTTGAGCGGGACCCCGTCCACCGTCTCGTCGCCGACCTCGGTGGCCTGCTGGGCGCCGCGCAGCGCGCCGGCGGCGGTGGCCGGGTCGGTGGCGCCGTTGCTGATCAGGTTGCCGTCGGCGAGCTGACGGACATCCAGCTTGACCCACTTGCCCGCGGGCACCTTGGCGCCGCTGTTCTGCAGGAAGACGATGCCCGGCTCGACCACCTCGACCACCTTGCCGGTGGTGGCCGCGCCCGGCGGCACCTGCACCTCCAGCCGACCGATCCGCTTGACGTAGTCGTAGGGGCCGCCGCCGGAGAAGGCGGCCTTCTTGTCGCCGGACTCGGTGGTCAGCTGGGTGGCGGCCTTCGCGGAGCCGCTGCGCCCGGTGATGTCCGCAGCGTTGCGCACGGCGGTCAGCGGGTCGTCGGCCAGCTTGTCGGCGACCGGGCTGTGGCTGGCCCCGTCACCGGCGCCGGAGTCCGAGGAGCCGCCGGAGGCGCCACTGCAGGCGGACAGCGCGGCCGCGAGCAGCGTGGCGGCGGCGACCGTCCTGGCAGACGTCTTCAAGGTGAACTCAACCCCCATGGTGATCTCAACCCCCTCGGGCCGGACGGCCGACGGGCCGCGCCTCTGGACGGGCGGGGCCGGTACTGGCAGAACGACCGGCTGGGCGGCGAGTTACGCGCCACCCGGCGTGCGGCTGCGAACGCGCGCCGGTGCAGTACCGTGGACGGCGTGTGGGTGACCTCTCCCGAACCCGGTCCGCTGGTGCCTGGACCCGACACGGCCGCAGGTCACCGGGTGGAGGTCACCGAGCGAGGCTCGTTCGCTCTCGCGCTGTGCAGCTGCGGCTGGTCGGCGCCCGCCCGTCGTTCGCGGGACAAGGCCAGGCGGGACGCGGCCGCGCACCTGGCGGAGCCGGTCGGCTGACGGCGGCGGATCTGCGGGCCGCTCTAGCGCAAGTCGCTCTCGTTCGGGCTGTTGCGGGGTTTTTCAGGCTGCGAGGTCGGACTCGGGAGCCGGCTGCTGCTCGGGGTGCCCCTCGCGGCGGCGGTTGCGGCCGCGGCGCGCGGTCCGCTTCGGGGCGGCGGTGACCAGCGGGGCCAGCACCGAGCGGGTCAGCGCATGGCAGAGCGGTACCAGCACCGCCATCGCGATCGGCGCCAGCAGCAGCACCACGGCGGCGGCCAGGGCGTAGCCGCCGAGCACGTCGGTCGGGTAGTGCACGCCCATGAACATCCGGCAGAAGCCCTGCAGCAGGGCCAGCACGCCGGCGATCGCGCCGAGCCGCCGGTTCACCAGGAAGAGTGCCACCGCGACCGCCATCGACATGGTCGAGTGGTCGCTGACGAAGGAGTGGGTGCCGGCCTTGCCGGCCACCAGGACGTCCAGCCCCGGGTGGCTCACGAACGGGCGGGGGCGGTCGACGATCGAGGCGATCGGCAGGTTGGCCAGCTCGGCCACCACCACCGAGAGCGGGGCCCAGAGCACCCCGGCCACCGCCACCGGCGCGTCCGGTCGGCGCCGGGCCCGCAGCCAGCCGACCGTGCACAGGGTCAGCAGGCCGAACAGGATGCCGTACTCGCCGACCCAGGAGACCAGGGAGTCCAGCCAGCTCGGGGCGGCCTTGGCCCACCCGTTGACGGTGTAGAGCAGTTCGAGGTCGGGGTTGCCGGTGTCGGCCAGCAGCATCGACACGCCGTACCTCCTGTGCTCCGTTGGTCTTTCCGGTGCTTCTGGTCCTTCTGGTCCTTCGCGGGAGCAGCCTACTTGACGTGGTGCGGACGAACTGGCTGGCCGTCAGGACTTCGCCGGGGAGGAGGGGGTGGGGCTGGGGGCGGTGGTGTTGAGGGTCGAGCCGCCGTGCCCGTCCAGTGTCGAGCCGCCGGTGATGGTGCCGTCGGGCGCCCGGTTGGGGAGGGCGGCGGCGCCGTCCTGGGTGACCCGGGTGGCGCCGATGTAGTCCTTCTGGTCGATGGTGTCGTAGCGCACCACCGCGCCGGTGTGCGGGGCGTCGATCATGTAGCCGCCGCCGACGTAGATGCCGACGTGGTGGATGCTGCGCGGGTCGCTGAGGTCGGTGGCGAAGAAGACCAGGTCGCCCGGGCGCAGTTGGTCACGTGAGGGGTGCTGGCCGGCGTACCACTGGTCGTTGGCGACCCGGGGCAGCGAGATGCCGACCGAGGCGAAGGCCACCTGCATGAGCCCGGAGCAGTCGAACCGGCCGTCCTCGCCGGTGCCGCCCCACTCGTAGGGGGTGCCGAGCTTGGTCTGGGCGAAGTAGATGGCGCCGGAGGCCTGCTGAGAGACCGCCACCGGTGCGGTGGCGGCGGTGAAGCTCTGCGCCAGGGACTTGATCGAGCGGACGTAGCCCTGGGTCTCGGCGAAGGGCGGGACGCCCTGGTACTTGAGCACCCAGTCCGAGCCGGCGTTGTAGGCGGCGAGCAGGTTGGCCTGCCGGTCACCCGGGACGCCGACGGTGGCCCGGGCCATCGCGCAGTCGTAGAGCGCGGCGCTGGGGATGGCGTCGGCCGGGTCCCACGGGTCCTTCTTGCCGTCGCCGTTGCCGTCCACCCCGCTCTCGGTCCAGGTGGCGGGCATGAACTGGGCGATGCCCTCGGCCCCGACGCCGCTGCGGGCCAGCGGGTTGAAGCCGCTCTCCTGGTAGAGCTGGGCGGCCAGCATCGGCGGCGAGATCTCCGGGCACTTGGTGCCCCACTGCTGGATCAGGCCCTGGTACGCCGCCGGCACCGTCCCGGGGGCGAGCGCCAACCCCACCCCGTTCGACTGCTGCGAGACCCCGCTCGCCGCGTACGTCCCGACCCCCACCAGCAGCAGGAAGCCGATTGCAACAGCTCCCGCTGCGGCCGCCGCTCGAGACCCATTCCGGAGTACCATCAGCACCATCCCGATGCAGTGTCAGAGTGCTTGTGGTCCAGGAGCTTTTGGTCGTGCGGCCTGGACCGGGAGCCTCCGGCGCGGCGTCGGAACGCATATGCCCCCCGCACGCGCCAGGTCGATCGGCCGACACCTCCACGAGTCTGCTGCAAGGCGTTGCTCAGCGCAATCATCGGAGATACAAAGAGTGAGCGCTATCCTTCGTACAGTGGACATCCTGGCGTACGTGTCCTATGCCTCGCGACCAATCCTTCAGAAGTAGCCAAGTCGACATCAGATCTGGCCAAGAATAGGTCCCAGCCCTTCGCACTCCTGAGGTGAGGGGCCTTGAATTGCCTGATCGGGCGGTGAGACAGGAATGCACGTGGGTGACACAGTGAGCAGTGTGGGCAACACCGTGAATGGATACGCAGGCGGCCTGCTGGCCGCGGATCCGCCCAAGAAGGGCAACATCGACACCATTATCGGTGGGATCGCCCCGGATTGGGGGCCATTCGCCACCCTCGGGTCGGAGGCCCGGATCATGGTGGAGGTGGTGATGGCGGTCGCCATCCTGGCCTGCCTGGCGATCGCGGTCTGGGGTGCGGCCAAGCAACGGATCGGCGCCACCGCGATGCGCGACACCTTCAGCGCCGAACAGGGCAAGGGGCTGATCATCGCCGGGCTGACCGGCGTGTTCATCATCGGATCGCTGGGCACTCTGTTCACCATTGTGTACGGCATGGCCATCTGACGATCAGACAGTCGACCCGGATCGTAATGCTGGAGCCCATCCACCGGCTCCCCGTCCCAGGAGGGCCGCCGTGCCGTTGCCCGACGACCAGCCGCACACCCGAACGCGGCTGCCGGTCGGCGAACAGGCCTCCGCGCAGCCGCCGGGCCGTCAGCCCCGCCCGCTGCGCACCCTGCTGACGGTGCTGGTGGTGGTCACCCTGTTGGTGTTGGCCATCTCGATCGCCAACAGCGACAAGAAGACCGGCTCGGTAGCGGGCGGCGGCCACTCAGCCGCCGCCGTACCGCCGGGCGCGACCGCACCCACCGCGCCCAGCGGCGACCAACCGGTCACCGCCACCAGCAACGGGATCGGCACCGGCTACCCGCACACCGAACAGGGCGCCCAGTCGGCCGCGGCCAACTACGCGGTGGCGCTGGGCAGTGCGGACATGTTCCGGGCCGACGGGCGCCGCACCGTGCTGACCGCGATCGCGGACCCGGCGGTGGCGGACAGCCTTCGCGCCCGCTACGACCAGGCGATCACCCCCGACGTCCTGGCCCACCTGGGCCTGGACGCGCAGGCCAAGGCGCCGAGCGGCCTGACCTTCGTCAGCCGCAGCACGCCGATCGGGACCAGGACCGAGGGCTACACCGCCGACACCACCAAGGCGATGGTCTGGTACGTGGGCCTGATCGGACTGGCCGGCAGCGGGTCGACGCTGCCGGTGCGGGAGAGCTGGAACACCCTGACGCTGACCCTGCACTGGGTCGGCGACGACTGGAAGATCACCGACTTCAGTCGGCAGAGCGGGCCGGCCCCCGTCCCCGCCGACCAACAGGCCGCCACCGCCGACGAGATCACCGGCGCCGTCCAGCAGTTCGGAGGCTTCCGCTATGCCCGCTGACGAACCGCAGCCCGCGACGGCCCGCCGCGCGCTGACCCTCGGCGGGGTGGTGGCGACGGTGCAGCTCGGGGCGATGCTGGCGGCGCAGCGCGCCTTCGCGGCGCCGAGCGCCCCGCCCTCGGGCGGCGCGAGCCCGTCGGCCACCCCCAGTCAGAAGCCATGTGACTTTCCGCTCCCGGGCGCCGACACGGTCTGTGGAAGTAACAGCGGCGGCAGCACACTCCCCGGCTCCTCCACCGTCGGCTCCGTCACCGACCCCCTCGGCTCTCTCGCCAAGTCCTGTGCGCAGGCCGCCGCCTGGGTGGTGCGCAACCTCTCCGGGGGGATCGACAAGACCACTCAGGTGGACTTCACCAATACCGATTTCCTCGCGCAGTACTCCGTCGTGTTCGCCGCTTCCACCGTGCTCACGCTGGTGCTCTGGCTGCTGGCCGTCACCAAGCGGGCGGTGCGCGGGGTGCCGTTGACGCAGGCGTTCTCGGAGGCGATCGGGTTCCTCTGGCTGACCGTCATCTCCTCGGCGTTCACTCCGCTGATCCTGTACACCCTGGTGGGTGCGACGGACGGCTTGACGACGGCGATCGCGGCGGGGACCAAGTCGGACACCGGTACCTACCTCGGCGGGTTCGCGGACACCTTGGAGCACGGCTCGATCGGCGGTGGGCCGCTGATCCTGGTGCTGGTCTCGTTGGTCGCGGTGCTGGCCGCGGTGGTGCTCTGGATCGAGCTGTGGATCCGCACGTTGATGCTGTACGTGGGCGCGCTGCTGGGCACCGCGGTGTATGCGGGGCTGGTGGACAAGCAGTTGTGGAAGCACGTGCGCCGCTGGGCCGGTCTGATGGCCGCGATCGATCTGGCCAAGCCGGTGATCGTGATCATCCTGGGTCTGGCCAGTGCGTTGGCGGGCGGCGCCGGGGCCACGGACGACTTCGCCCGGGTGCTCGCGGGTCTGGGGATCCTGTTCCTGTCGATCTTCGCGACGACGGCGATCTACCGCTTCATCCCGGGCTTCGGGGACGAGATGCTGCAGCTGCGCAACGCCCGGGCGAGCGCGGTCAGCGCCGGCTCGGCGATGATCAGCGGGCCGGCCAACCTGGTCAAGCAGGGCATCTCGACGCACGGTTCGCGCGGTGGCGCGGAGACCGCCTCGGCGTCCGGCGGCACGGGTGGCAGCTCGGCCGCGGCCGGCATCGCCGCGCACGGCTCGCGCACCCCCGCGCCACCGGCCCAGCCGGCCGCCCCGACCCCAGCCCAGAACCCAGCGAAGGGAGGCTGACCGCACCATGACGAGCGAACCGCTCGGCCAGTACGGGGGCCAGTACGGCCAGCCGTATGTCCACCAGCGTCGCACCTACTTGATCGGCAAGGCCCGGCCGAACGCCCCGATCGGGCGCAACCGGGAGTCCGGGGAGATCATGCTGATCATCTTCGGTGCCTTCCTCGGCATGCTCTGGGGCCTGCTGATGCCGATCCTGCCGCTGCGGATCGCCGGGCTGGTCGGCCTGCCGTTGCTGGCCATCGCCGCGGTCTACGTCCCGTACCGGCGCCGGACCTTCTACAAGTGGGTGGAGATCAACCGCACGTACCGGCGCACGCTGCGCAGTGGGCGGGCCGTCTGGCAGTCCAGCGCGATGGACGCCGGTACCCGTTTCGACGGCCGCGAGATCGAGGTCGGTCCGCCGCCAGGGGTGGGGCGGCTGCGCTGGTTGAGTGCGCCGTTCGGCCCGGACGAGGTCGGGGTGCTGATGCACCTGGAGCGCCGTACGGTCACCGCCGCGATCGAGATCGAGGGCCCGGGCGTCGGCCTGCGGGACTCGGAGGACCAGGAGGCGCTGGTCGACCGGTTCGGCACGCTGCTCAAGCACGTGGCCAACGGGGACGGCTTCGTGACCCGGCTGCAGATCCTGGCCCGCACCCTGCCCGCCGATCCGGACGCGCACGCTAAGGACGTCGAGCGGCGCGGCGACCACGACGCCCCGCGCTGGCTGCAGGACTCCTACGACCAGTTGCAGTCGATGGTCTCCACTTCCTCCGAGCAGCACCGGGCCTACCTGGTGGCCTGCATGCACTACAACCGGGACCTGGCCGCCGAGGCGCACGCGATGGGCCGCACCGCCACCGGCGAGCGGGCCCGTGACGACGAGGGTCTGGCGGCCGTGATGGCCCGCGAACTCACCGACATCTGCGCCCGGTTGGCGGAGGCCGACATCCGGGTGCGGCAGCCGCTGGGCCAGGCCCGGCTCTCCTCGCTGCTGCACTCGATGTACGACCCGGACCACCCGATCGACCACATCCAGGCGATGAGCCGGCGCAACGCCTGGCCGGCCGAGCTGGACGCCACCCACCCGCAGTACCTGCAGGCCAAGACCCGGGAGTCGCAGACCCGGGAGCCCTGGTGCCACGCCACCGCCTGGATCAAGGAGTGGCCGCTCACCCCGGTGGGCGTCAACTTCCTGGCCCCGCTGCTGGTCCACACCCCGGACGTGATCCGCACGGTGGCGGTCACCATGGACCTCGAACCCACCGACGTGGCGATCGAGCGGATGCTCACCGAGAAGACCAACGACGAGGCCGAGGCCAGTCGGGCGGCCAAGATGAACCGCACCGTCGACCCGCGCGACCTGGCCCACACCGGCCGGGTCGACCAGCGCGGCGACGACCTGGCCTCCGGAGCCGCCGGGGTCAACCTGGTCGGCTACATCACGGTCTCCTCCCGCAACCCCGAGGCGCTGGCCCGCGACAAGCGGACCATCCGGGCCTCGGCCGGCAAGAGCTACCTGAAGCTGGAGTGGTGCGACCGCGAGCACCACCGGGCGTTCGTGAACACCCTCCCGTTCGCCACCGGCATCCGCCGCTGACACCCTGGGGACCTCTGTGGCGATTGGCAATCTCTCCGACGCCTTCACCAGCCTGATGTTCGGCAAGGTGGAGACCACCCGGCTGCCGGTGCGGACCTCCACCGGCCAGGCCCAGGCCGTCTACCTGCCCACCGCCGCACCGGGGTTGGGCGACTCCGGGGTGATCATCGGCCGCGAGGTGTACAGCGGCAAGGGGTACGTCTACGACCCGTTCCAGCTCTACGGCCAGCAACTCCCGGCCCCGCACTGGCTGGTGCTCGGCGAGTCGGGCAACGGCAAGTCGGCGCTGGAGAAGACGTATGTGCTGCGCCAGTTGCGCTTCCGCGACCGGCAGGTGGTGGTGCTGGACGCGCAGGGCGAGGACGGGGTCGGCGAGTGGAACCTGATCGCCAACGCGCTGGGCATAAAGTCCGTCCGGCTGGACCCGATGGCGGCCCGTGACGGCGGCGTGAAGCTCAACCCGCTGGACCCGGCGATCACCACCACCGGCCAGCTCTCGCTGCTGCGCACCATCATCGAGGTGGCCATGGGCCGCAGCCTGGAGGAGCGGGCCGGGTTCGCACTGAAGGCCGCGCACGCCCATGTCCGCGCGACGGTGACGGACCGTCAGCCGATCCTCGGCGACATCATCGACACGCTGCGCCGCCCCGACCTGTCCTCGGTGGAGTCGCTCGGGGTGGATCCCGAGGAGGTCCAGTCCTGGGGCCTGGACGTCGCGCTGGTGCTGGACCGGCTGGTCGACGGTGACCTGCGCGGCATGTTCGACGGGTCGACCACCGATGGCATCGACCTGGACGCCCCGCTGATCGTCTTCGACCTCTCGCACATCGACCGCAACTCGATCGCGATGCCGATCCTGATGGCGATCGTCGGCGTCTGGCTGGAGCACACCTGGATCCGCCCCGACCGGAAGAAGCGGATCTTCCTGGTCGAGGAGGCCTGGCACATCATCAACAGCCCGTTCGTGGCCCAACTCTTCCAGCGCCTGCTGAAGTTCGGCCGCCGCCTGGGGCTGTCCTTCGTCGCCGTGGTCCACCACCTCTCCGACGTGGTGGACGGCGCCGCCGCCAAGGAGGCCTCGGCGATCCTCAAGATGGCCTCCACCCGGACCATCTACATGCAGAAGGCCGACGAGGCCCGGGCCACCGGACGGGTGCTCGGCCTACCCCGGTGGGCGGTGGAGATCATCCCGACCCTCTCCCCGGGCATCGCCGTCTGGGACGTCAACGGCAACGTCCAGGTGGTCAAGCACATCATCACCGAGGCCGAACGCCCGCTGGTCTACACCGACCGCGCGATGACCGAGGACGGGGTGGCCGAACGCATCCGCGCGGAGCGCCAGTTGGAGGCCCAGCCGGAGGTGTGAGGGCGGGGTCAGGGCGGTCGATACGCCTACTCGGGCGACTCGGGCGGCGACTCGGGTGCTCCCGGCAGCCGCACGATCGCCAGCGCTCCCGGTCCGCCGTCCCGGGCCGGGCCGAGTGTGACCTGGCCGCCGGCGTCCTGGATGGTCTGCGCGACGATCGACAGTCCCAGCCCGGACCCCGGGAGCTGACGCGAGGACGGTGAGCGCCAGAACCGGTCGAAGACGTACTGCAGTTCGTCCGCGGGAATCCCCGGGCCGTGGTCCCGTACGGTCAACCGTCCGTGCTGGAGCGCGACTTCGACCGTACCGGCCGGCGGACTGTACTTCACCGCGTTGTCCAGCAGATTCATGATCGCGCGCTCCAGCGCGGCCGGGTCGGCACGGACGTACCAGGGTTCCAGTGCGATCTGGTAGTTGAGCCCAGGCCCGCGCAACTTGGCGCGGTCCACGGCCCGTTGGGCGATGTCGTGGAACGGGATGATGGCCACGTTCTGTCCCGGGCGCGGGGTGTCCGGCCGGGAGAGCTGCAGCAGGTCCCCGATCAGCACGGTCAGTTCCTGCATCTGCGCCTTCATCGAGGCGAGCAGCTTGGTGCGGGTGGCCGGCGGGAGCGGGCGGCCGGTGTCGTCACTGCGGATCAGCAGGTCGACATTGGTGCGCAGCGAGGTGAGCGGCGTGCGGAGCTCATGCCCGGCGTCGGCGATCAGCCGGGTCTGCCGCTCCCGGGAGTTGGCGAGGGCGGTGGACATGGAGTTGAAGGAGTTGGAGAGCCGGGCGATCTCGTCGTTCCCGTGCACGGGAATGGTGGTCCCGACCTCCTCGGTACGGGCGATGTGCTCGACGGCTGTGGTGAGGTGGTCCACAGGCTTGAGCGCGGTGCGGGCGACCACGCGACCGGTGATGCCGGCACCGAGGATCCCCAGAGCGGCGACTCCGATCAGGACGAAGGCGAGCTGCTCCAGGGAGTCCTGAACACTCCTGGTGGGCAAGGCGGTGAGCAGGACCGCGGGCTCCTGGTTGATCGGGCTGTAGGTGACGCTCACCCGAACCATGGCCGGAGTGCCGTCTGCGAACGTCCCAGGTCGATAGCTCACATGGTCACTGCTGTACCCAAGCGCTGACTTGTCGTCAGGGTCGGGGTTGATGCCTTTGGTCGAGCCAGGGATCAAACATGCCGAGCCGTCCGAGAAGACGACCTGGGAGCTGGCCTGCGCCGGGCGTGGCCCACCTGGGGGGTGCAGTCCGGGGTGGTGGTTCTGTCGCTGTTGGGTAGCCGCCTTCTCGGCGGCCGCCTGGGCCGCTGACGGTGTGGAACCGCAGGAAACGGAGGGCCAGACGGCCAACCCGTTCGGGTAGTTGATGAGGAGAAACTCCGTGGGGCTGGCCGCCAGGTTGTCCTTCACCTGCTGGTCCAGCCGCTGCTTGACGAGAAACCAGCTCGCCAACGCCGACAGTGCGATCGCCACCGCCACCGCAGCCGCCGTCAGCATCGCCAACCGACTCCGCAGCGACCGATCGTGGTACCACCGCGACAGCCGTCCCCGTGAGGCAAATCCCGTACTCATCACCCTCAGGCCGCAGCCCCGCTAGGCGCGCGCAGTGCGTAGCCGACCCCGCGCACGGTCTGGATCAGGCGCGGCATCCCGCCCTGCTCGGTCTTCCTCCTCAGGTACATCACGTACACGTCGAGCGAGTTGGAGGAGGGCTCGAAGTCGAAGCCCCAGACCGCCTTGAGGATCTGCTCCCGGGTCAGCACCTGCCTGGGGTGGGCCAGGAACATCTCCAGCAGCATGAACTCGGTCCGGGTGAGCTCGACCGGTCGTCCGTCCCGGCTCACCTCCCGGGTCGCCGTGTTCATCCGCAGGTCGGCGAAGGCGAGCACCTCGGACTCGTCCTCCACCACGGAGGCTCGCGCCGCCGCCTCCGCGGCCAGCGCGTTGCGGCGCAGCAGGGCCCGCACCCGGGCGAGCAGTTCGTCCAGTTCGAAGGGCTTGGCCAGGTAGTCGTCCGCGCCGACGTCGAGGCCGGTGACCCGGTCGCCCACCGCGTCCCGGGCGGTGAGCATCAGCACGGGCGCGGTGTCCCCGCGCGAGCGCATCCGGCGCACTGCGGTGAGGCCGTCCATCCGCGGCATCATGATGTCGAGCAGCACCAGGTCGGGCTGGTCGCGCTCCACGGCCTCCAGCGCTTCGAAGCCGTCGGTGGCGGTTGTGACCTCGTAGCCCTCGAAGGCGAGGCTGCTCTCCAGGGCGTCCCGCAGGGCGGGCTCGTCGTCGACCACGAGCAGGCGGGCGGGTGCGGCCGGCTGCTCGGCAGGGGTGCGGTCGTCGGCGGGGGGAGTCATCGGCGGTGGGCCCTCTCTGGTGCCGGAAGGGGTCTAGCCATTGTGCGGGGAAAATCGGGTGAAGCGGGGCAACGGTGCGATACCTGGGAGAAACCTGTGAAGCGGGGCGGGCGGCTAGAGCTCCTGGCCGGCCTGCAGCTTCGGCAGCACCTGCTTGACGGAGTCGATCGGGATGGCGAAGCCGAGGCCGACGCTGCCGGCCTGGCTGGAGGTGGCGCTGGAGCTGGCGCCGGTACCGGAGTACATGGCGGAGTTGATGCCGATCACCTGCCCGTTGGCGTTGATCAGCGGCCCGCCGGAGTTTCCGGGGTTGAGTGCGGCGTCGGTCTGCAGGGCCCGGTAGGCCGCGGTGTCCCCGCCGGAGCTGGACGACGATCCGCCGTACCCGGGGAAGGACGGGAAGCCGAAGCCGCCGTTGCCGCGCGTGGTGCCCTCGTCCACCTGCACCGTGACCTGGCGGTTCTTGGCGCTGATGATGCCCGAGGTGACGGTGCCGGTGAGGCCTTCGGGGTTGCCGATGGCCACCACGGAGTCGCCGACCGCGACCGAGGAGGAGCTGCCGAGTGCGGCGGGGGTCAGGCCGGAGACGCCGCTCGCGGTGATCACCGCGACGTCCAGCGACTTGTCGGTGCCGGTCACCGTGGCGGTGGCCTTGTTGCCGTTCTGGAAGGTGACGGTGCCGGTGCCGCGCTCGCTGACCGCGCCGGAGATCACGTGGTAGTTGGTCAGGATCTGGCCGCCGGCGGTGAGGATCACGCCGGTGCCGGTCGCGGTGCCGCTGCTGGTCTGGACGGTGATCTGGACGACGCTGGGGGAGACGGCCGCGGCGATCGCGGAGACGTTGGCGGTGCCGTCGGACTTGGCGGCGACGGGGCTGACGACCGTGCCGGAGCTCGCCGAGCTCGTCGAGTTGTGCCGGGTGTCGGCCACGGCGCCGCCGGCCAGGCCGCCCAGGACGGCCGCGACGGCGGCCACGGCGGTCACCAGGGCGAGGCGGCCGCGCAGGAAGCCGTTGCGGGCCTGGTGCGCGGATCCCGGGGCTTCGTGTCCGGAGGCTTCGGGGCCTGGGGCTTCGGGTCCGGGCGAGCCCTCACCGGCGAGCCCGGCGGTGGTGTGGTCGATGTGAGCGGTGGGCGCCTCGGCCGGCTTCGGCGGGAGGGGGTACCCCGACTCATCTGCGGTGGTGCGGTGCTGGTCGCTCATGGACCAAACCGTCCGCCCGCCGGATGAGGATCCGATGAGAGTCAGGTCAGAACGCCCAGAGAAGCCCGTTCACTTCTCATAAAGACCCGCTACCCTGCCGACGAACCGGCGCCCTGGGCCGGGCAGCCGCAGGAGCGCCGCACCACCAGCCGGGACGGGAACTTGCGCACCCGCTCGGTGTCCGAGCCGGGCACCATCAGCGAGTCGTCCAGCACCAGGTCGACGGCGGCCCGCGCCATCGCCTCCCGCTCACTGGCGACCGTGGTCAGCGGCGGGTCGGCCAGCGCCGCCTCGGGGATGTCGTCGAAGCCCGCCACCGCGAGGTCCTCCGGCACCCGCAGGCCCACCTCGCGGGCGGCCCGCAGCACGCCGAGCGCCTGGTCGTCGGTGGAGCAGAAGACGGCCGGCGGCCGGTTGGGCGAGCGCAGCAGTTCGAGGGCGACCTCGTAGGCGCCGTAGCGGTGGAAGGGGGCGTCCACCAGGTGGTCGTCGGTGGGCAGGCCGGCGCCTTCCATGGCGCGCTGCCAGCCCTCGACGTGGTCGATCACCGGGTCGCCGGGCGCGGGGGTGTCCACCGGGCCGCCGAAGCAGGCCACGTACGGGTGTCCGTGCTCCTCGAGCAGGTGGCGCACCACCAGTTCGGCGCCGCCGATGTCGTCGGTGACCACCGAGACGTCGTCGATCGCCTCGGGCCGGCGGTGCAGCAGCACCACCTTGGCGCCCTCCATGGCGGCGAACTCCTTGGCGGCCCGCTGCGGCGCGCCCTGGCTGACCAGGATCAGGCCGGAGACCCGCATGCCGAGGAAGGCCTGGATGTAGTGCATCTCGCGGTCTTCGACGTAGTCGGAGTTGCCGATCAGCACCAGCTTGCCGCGGTCCGAGGCGGCCCGTTCGACCGCGTGCGCCATCTCGGCGAAGAACGGCTGCCGGGCGTCCGGCAGGATCATGCCGATCAGGTTGGTGCGCCGGGAGGCCATCGCCTGCGCGACGCTGTTCGGCCGGTAGCCGAGCTGCTCGATCGCGGCGAGCACCTTCTCCTTGGTCGCGGGCGCGACCGGGCGCGGTCCGTCGTTGATGACATAGCTGACGACCGCGGTCGAGGTCCCAGCCAGTCGGGCTACATCGTCGCGCGTCACCTTGGCCACAGGTGGAGTCTACGCGTGTTTGTCCAGCGGCTCACTGGTCGGGCCCGGTACCATCCTGGGTCCGACCAGTGAGCCACTGCGGCATCAGGCCTCGTGGCGGCTGCCGACCGGCTGCTCGACGGGCTCCTCGGCCGGCTGACCGGCCGCCGCGCGCTCGCTCTTCTCGCCCTGGGCGGGCACCACGAACCGGTAGCCGACGTTGCGCACGGTGCCGATCAACTGCTCGTGCTCGACGCCGAGTTTGGCCCGCAGCCGGCGGACGTGGACATCGACCGTACGGGTGCCGCCGAAGTAGTCGTAGCCCCAGACCTCCTGCAGCAGCTGCGCCCGGGTGAAGACCCGGCCGGGGTGCTGCGCGAGGTACTTGAGCAGCTCGAACTCCTTGAAGGTGAGGTCGAGCACCCGGCCCTTGAGCTTGGCGGAGTAGGTCGCCTCGTCCACCGACAGGTCGCCGTTGCGGATCTCCATCGGGCTGTCGTCCACCGCGGCGTGCTGCTGGCGGCCCATCGCGAGCCGCAGCCGGGCCTCGACCTCGGCGGGGCCCGCGGTGTCGAGCAGCACGTCGTCGATGCCCCACTCGGCGGTGACGGCGGCCAGGCCGCCCTCGGTGACGACCAGGATCAGGGGTGCGCTGACGCCGGTGGAGCGCAGCAGCTGGCAGAGCGAGCGGATCTGCGGCAGGTCGCGGCGGCCGTCGACCAGTATCACGTCGGCGCTGGGGGTGTCGACCAGGGCCGATCCCTCGGCCGGGGCCACCCGCACCTGGTGCAGCAGCAGTCCGAGGGCCGGCAGCACCTCCGCCGACGGCTGCAGTGCATTGGTGAGCAGGAGGAGAGAACTCATACCCGGGTCGTCCCCTTTCCGGGTCGTCGCGTTCGCGGGACAGCGGAGGATTCGTGGGCGCGCAGAACTGGGTGGGGCGCACGACAGTGGTCCCGCAACCCCTGCCGGTGCACTGCAGCCCTGCTCATCCGCGAACCGTCCGCTTCTTTCCCCGGTCCGGCTGGGTGCACTCCGTTGTGCGACAGTCGGCTCGGGTGGGTTACCACTCGCAAGGACGTCCGTATCGGAGTCCTGAAAGCACAAAAGGACCCGGGGGCGACTCTGCCCGGATCCCTTACGCCATGAGAATAGCCCAACACGCCCGGTTGGCGAAGGGGTGGAACGACGTGATCCGCCTCGCGTCGGTCCGCGTGCGCCCCGGGTGCGACCCTGTTGGCCTGCATTGTTCCCGGTCTGCGGGCGGCTGGGGCCATCATGGAGCACGGCACTGACCGGCACACATATGTGTACACCTTCGAGATCTCGAGAAGGGGGCGCCATGACTGCGACCTTTGAACCCTCCGCCGTGGCGACCGGGACCATCCGCTACTGGGCGGCAGCCAAGTCCGAGGCGGGCGTGGCCGAGGAGCCGTACCGCGCGGCCACGCTGGCCGAGGCGCTGGCGCAGGCCAAGGAGCGGCACGCCGAGCGGCCGAAGTTCGTCCGCCTGCTGGACATCTGCTCCTACCTGGTGGACAGCGAGCCGGTCGGTGGGCGGGACCGCGCGCTGGTGCGGCTGACCGAGGGCGGCACGGTCGAGGTGCTGCCGCCCTTCGCCGGCGGTTGACCGGGGCTGAGAACGGCTGAGAACGGCCGAGCGCGGCTGAGACCGACCGGCCGGGGGCGGCCGGGACCGGCCGGCCAGTGTTCGGAACCATGGTTCGCATCAGATCGTCGTACCGGCGATAGACGATCGCCGACGGGGAGAGTGCTCGATGCGGACCTGGATCAAAGTGGCCGTCACCGCCGCGGTGCTCGGCGGCGTGCTGGTGGGCGCCGACCGGATCGCGCTCTCGATGGCGCAGAGCCGGGCGGCGGACGAGCTGGCGGGCCGTCAGGGCATCAGCGGCCGCCCCTCGGTCGCCATCGACGACTTCCCGTTCCTGACCGACCTGATCGACAAGAAGCTCGGCAGCGTGCACCTGTCCGCCGCCCAGATGCAGCTGACCGGCGGCGGGCGCAGCTTCCAACTGCAGGACTTCTCGGCGCAGCTGAACGGCGTTCAGGTCGACGACGGCCTGAGATCGGCGACGGTGGACTCCGGCCACGGCTCCGGGCGGATCAGCTACCAGGAGGTCCAGTCGCTGATGGGCCTGGATGCCCGCACCTCGATCGCCTACGGCGGCCCGGGCCAGCTGAAGGTCGGCTACGAGGTGCTCGGGCAGCGGATCACCACCACCGTGAAGCTGCGCACCCAGGGCAACCAGGTGCTGGTGGCCGGGGTCGGCGACCTGCCCGGGGTGGGCGCGCTGCCGGGGGTGAGCGGCATGGTCAGCTCGGCGATCGGCTCGAAGAGCTTCACCCTGCAGGGCCTACCGGTGGGCCTCAACCTGGACCAGGTGGCCCCGCAGCCGGACGGCCTGCAGCTGTCGTTCCAGGGCAGCAAGGTGCACCTGGTCGGGTGAATCCTTGCGGCGGCAGGCCGCGAGGAGGGCAAATCCCGGCATGCGGACGATTTCATCTCGCGATTCGATACGCTGATGACAGAGGCGCGTCCCGGTCCCTAGCATCGTCCCCATGAAGCGACAGGCAGACCTCACCAAGCGGCGGGCGGTAGACCTCTGCCGCGTGGCTGCCTGCCTGTGTCGAATGCGCTGACCGGCGGCCCGGTCCGGCAGAATCGACCCGCCGCCACGCCCCTTCTCCTGGCCTGATCAGGCACGTTCCGCCTGCGGCCGGTCCCAGACTTCCAGATTTCCGCCCGACGGCACCCGCTGCTCCGCCCCGTCCCACTATCCGGACAGATCTTCGGACAAGTGGTTCGGATGCCCGGTCCGCGCCCAGTCCCTCGGGCCCCCTCACCTTCCGCCAACCGCCCCCGGATGGAGACACATCACATGAGCCGCAGCGACGTCCTGGTCGACGCCGACTGGGTCCAGGCCCACCTGGACGACCCGAAGGTCGTCATCGTCGAGGTGGACGAGGACACCTCCGCGTACGACAAGAACCACATCAAGAACGCCGTCCGGATCGACTGGAAGAAGGACCTCCAGGACCCGGTCCGCCGCGACTTCGTCGACCAGGCCGGCTTCGAGGCGCTGCTCAGCGCCAAGGGCATCGCCAACGACGACACCGTGGTGCTGTACGGCGGCAACAACAACTGGTTCGCCTCCTACGCCTTCTGGTACTTCAAGCTGTACGGCCACGGCGACGTCCGGCTGCTCGACGGCGGCCGCAAGAAGTGGGAGCTGGACTCCCGCGACCTGGTCGACGGCTCCGAGGTCCCGAACCGCCCGGCCACCGACTACAAGGCCCAGGCCCAGAACACCGCGATCCGTGCCTTCCGCGACGACGTGGTGGCCGCGATCGGCAGCCTGAACCTGGTCGACGTGCGCTCGCCCGACGAGTTCTCCGGCCGCCTGCTCGCCCCGGCCCACCTGCCGCAGGAGCAGTCGCAGCGCCCCGGCCACGTGCCGAGCGCCCGCAACATCCCGTGGTCGAAGAACGCCAACGACGACGGCACCTTCAAGTCGGACGACGAGCTGCGCGCCCTCTACGCCGAGGAGGGGGTCGACCTGTCGAAGGACACCATCGCCTACTGCCGGATCGGCGAGCGCTCCGCGCTCACCTGGTTCGTGCTGCACCAGCTGCTCGGCCAGGAGAACGTCAAGAACTACGACGGCTCGTGGACCGAGTACGGCAGCCTGGTCGGCGTGCCGATCGAGCTCGGCGCCAACTGAGCACCGCGCTGAACCCGTAAGCAAGGAGACCGAGACATGTGTGGTGCGAAGGCCGGCGGGCCGGACCTGGCAGGAGTTGACGTGGCGAGCGAGACGATCATCCAGGGGTCGGTGACCCGCGACGGTGAGCCGGTCAGCGGCTATGTGCGGCTGCTGAACGACGGCGGCGAGTTCACCGCCGAGGTGCCCACCTCGGCGACCGGGCAGTTCCGCTTCTTCGCGGCCCCGGGCAACTGGACCGTGCGCGCGCTGGTGCCGGGCGCGACCGTGGACCGCAAGGTGGTCGCCTCCCAGGGCGCCCTGACCGAGGTCCCGATCGCGGTCTGACCCGCGAGGAGTGGAACCACCGACGAGCCCCTGCCCCGGCAGGGGCTCGTCGCTTTACCGTTGAGGTGTGCAGCAGCGCAGGAGGCACCGGTACTACTTCGTGATGATGGGCGGCTGCCTCGGGCTCTTCGTCCTGGCCTGGGGAGTCGTGCGCTTCTTCTCGGTGGGCGCGGCGATCGGCCTGTGCGTGGTGGCCATGGTGATCCCGCCGCTGGCCGCCGTCTTCGCCAACAAGCGCGACCCCGAGGACGACTGGTGGCAGGACCCGCGCTGGGACGACCCCGAGTGGGACCGCCCGGGCCACGACCGCGACCGCCCGGACCGCGAGTCCGAAGATCAGTAGACCAGTGCCTGCACGCCGTCGGCCGTGATCTCACTGACGAAGACCTGGGCGCCCGCGATCCGGACACCCGGCACGGTGTCGCCCTGCTCGATCCCGCGCCGCGCCGCGCACTGGGTGCACAGGGTGACCGTCCCGGCCGCCAGGATCGAGTCCAGCAGCTCCGGCAGCGGCGCCGCGTGCGGCAGCTCGAACTCGGCGGCCCGCCCGGGCAGCGCGAACCAGGAGGACTCCCCGGTGAGCCAGAGCGAGACCTCGACCCCGCTGGCGACCGCGACGGCCGCCACCGTGAACGCCTGCGAGCAGCGCTCCGGCGCATCGGCTCCGGCGGTGACCTTGATGACCAGCTTCTTCGACACGCCGTCAGCCTAGAGCCTGGGCCGCGGCGCGTGTGGTGGGCCTCACCGCGAACGGCGAACCCCCACCGGATAGACTCGCGCCGTCACCGTCCGTCCGTAATTCGCCGTATCGGGAGCGCATCATGACTAGTGGCCTCGAAATCTTCTTCGACGTCCTGCTGGCTGTCATGTCCGTCGTGATCGTCTGGTTCGCCGCCTTCTCGGTCATGAAGCTGTACCAGGGCCAGCGCTGACCTCTCCCGTACCGTAGGGGTAGTCCCACCGTCCCCGACTGCGACCAGGACCATGATCGAGATCCCTTCTGACCTCCACAAGGACGTCGTTTCGCTGGCTTTCCTCCTCGGCACCTGGGAGGGCGCGGGCGTCTTTGCCCCTCTGCCGGGTGAAGGGGGCCCGGGCGAGGAGAAGTGCAACTTCGGCCAGGAGATCGTCTTCCGTCACGACGGCCGGCCGTTCCTGGAGTTCCGCTCCCGCACCTGGGTGTTGGACAACGAGGGCGAGAAGGTCCGCCCGCTGGAGAACGAGCACGGCTTCTGGCGGATCACCAGCAACCAGCACGGCACCAGCGGCGAGCGCGAGGTGGAGATCTCGATGCTCCGCGACACCGGCACCGTGGAGATCTGGTACGGCAAGCTGGCCGACGGCAAGCCGCAGATCGACGTGGCCACCGACGCGGTCGCCCGGGTCGAGGGCTCGGCCCCGTACAGCGGCGGCAAGCGGCTCTACGGCTTCGTCAACGACGAGCTGCTCTGGGTCGGCGAGAAGGCCGCCCCCGAGGTGCCGCTGCGCCCGTACATGTCCGCGCAGCTCAAGAAGGTGCTCAGCCCCGCCCAGCTGATCAAGGACATCAACGACCTGCCGGACGACGGGATCGCGTTCTTCCGCTGAGACGGGCACCCGACCGGGCACCGCAGACCACCACAGGGACGGCATCGTGGCGAACAACGGTACGGCCGACTGGCGTGACGTGTGGCAGTCCGACCTGCGTGAGCGCGGCTACCGCCTGACCCCCCAGCGCCAACTGGTGCTGGAGGCGGTGGACGTGCTCGACCACGCCACCCCGGACGAGATCCTCGCCCAGGTCCGGCTGACCGCCAGCGGGGTCAACATCTCCACCGTCTACCGGACCCTGGAGCTGCTGGAGGAGCTGGGCCTGGTCTCGCACGCCCACCTCGGCCACGGCGCGCCGACCTACCACCTGGCCGGCCGCCACCACCACCTGCACCTGGTTTGCCGGGACTGCGCCAAGGTGACCGAGACCGACACCGCGATCGCCACCCCGCTGATCGACAGCCTGCGCGCCCAGCACGGCTTCGACACCGACCTCAAGCACTTCGCGATCTTCGGCCGCTGCGCCGACTGCACCGCCAAGCTCCAGCAGCCGCCGACGTAAGACCGCTCGGCGATTGGGGGCGGTCTAAGCTGGCTCGCATGAAGAGCCCGCTGCTGTCCCTGCCCGGAGCCGTCCCCGCCGAGGGGCCCGACGAGGGTGTCGCGGCGCATTACGGCGACCTCTTCCGCGAGCAGCGCGAGCTGGCCGCCGGGCGGGCGTTCACCGACCTGTCGCACCGCGGTGTGGTCACCGTGACCGGCCCCGACCGGCTGGCCTGGCTGCACCTGCTGCTCACCCAACACGTCAGCGAACTCCCCGCGCAGCAGGCGGTGGAGGCGCTGATCCTGTCCCCGCACGGGCACGTCGAGCACGCCCTCTACCTGGTCGACGACGGCACCACCAGCTGGGCGCACGTCGAGCCGGGCACCCAGGGCGCGCTGATCGAGTACCTGGAGCGGATGAAGTTCATGTACCGGGTCGAGGTCGCCGACGCCACCGGCGAGTTCGCGGTGGTGCACCTGCCGGCCGGCAACTCCGCCGATGCGACCGGTGCCGCCGCCGTGCGCGAACTCCCGTACGGGCGCGACCTGTTCCTGCCGCGCGCCGAACTGGCCGCGCTGACCATGGAGTTCGGCAGCCCGGCGGGCGTCTGGGCGTACGAGGCGCTGCGGATCGAGGCGCACCGCCCGCGGTTGGGCTTCGAGACCGACCACCGGACCATCCCGCACGAGGTGGACTGGCTGGCCACCGCCGTGCACCTGAACAAGGGCTGCTACCGCGGCCAGGAGACGGTGGCCCGGGTGCACAACCTCGGCAAGCCGCCGCGCCGCCTGGTCTTCCTGCACCTGGACGGCACCGAGGAGGTGCTGCCCCCGCACGGCACCGAGATCCACCTGGCCGAGGACCCGCAGGGCCGGGCGCTGGGCTTCGTGACCTCCTCGGCCCGGCACTACGAGCTCGGCCCGATCGCGCTGGCCCTGGTCAAGCGCAACGTCCCGGTGGACGCCGTGCTGCGGGCCGGCAGCGTGCCGGCCAGCCAGGACGTCGTGGTGGCCCCGTAACGCCGACAGGCGCTAGACCTCCAGCAGCACCGTGAACGGCCCGTCGTTGACCAGCGACACCTTCATGTCGGCCCCGAACCGGCCGGTCTCCACCTTGGCGCCGAGGGCTCGCAGCTGCTCGACCAGCTCGGCCACCAGCGGCTCGGCGACCGGCCCGGGGCGGCGGCGTTCCAGGTGGGGCGCCGGCCCTTGCGGGCGTCGCCGTAGAGGGTGAACTGACTGATCACCAGCAGCGGCCCGCCGAAGTCCGAGCAGGACAGTTCCGTCTCCTCACCCTCGAAGAGCCGCAGCGTCCACAACTTGCGGGCCAGCTGCGCCGCCTGCTCGGCGGTGTCCTCGTGGGTGACCCCCACCAGCACGCACAGCCCGGGGCCGCTGATCGCCCCGACCGTCTCCCCGGCCACCGTCACGGCGGCCTCGCTCACCCGCTGCACCACTGCTCGCATGCGGGCCATTCTCCCTCGGGCGCACGGGTCACCGGAACCGGCTCCGACCGGCGGTCGACGTCACGTTGTAATGAGCCTTACCCGTTCGCCAGGCGGCCGTACGGGTGCATCTGGGCCGCGCCGGCGGCCGCGGAGTGGCACGATGCGAGGGTGGCCGCGCCGGGCGGAGGCGGACGACTGTTCGCGCCGCTCGTACGCCCGTGCCCGTGCGGCTCGCCCGGGTGGGTGGCTGCGGCGGGACGGGGAACCCCTGAGCGGCCGTCAGGCGTGCATCCGGGGGTGGGGGCACCAGGGCGGGACCAGGACGCGACGGCAGGTGGTTGGTCGATGGACACGAACGGGATTTCCCGCGAGGCCGTGGCAGCGGGTACGGAGCCGGCGGTGGCGGAGATCGAAGGGCTGGGCCTCGACGAGTTGCGGATCCTGCGCCGGGACGCCCTGGAGCAGGAGGCCGACCTCTCCTACCTGCGCCGGCTGCTGCAGGGCCGGGTGGACATCCTGCGGGCCGAGTTGGACCGCCGCACCCTGGACCGCCGGCTGCGCCCGGTGCACCCCGACACCCTGCTGCACCAGCTGCCGCAGATCCTCGCCGACAGCCCGTCCAACGTGCGCCAGTCGGCCCGGCACGTCACCCTCGGCACCCCGCGCGGCGAGCAGTACCAGGCGCAGGCGGACGCCCTGATGGGCGATGTGCAGCTGGCCGACCTGGCCGCGCACGCCTCCGCCGAGCTGCTGGCCGCGTTGGACCGGCTCACCGCGCACGAGCGCGAGGTCTCGGGGCGGCGGCAGTCGCTGCAGCGGACGGCGGACGGCTGCAGCGCGGAGATCACCCGGCGCTACCGCGAGGGCGAGGCACGGGTCGAGGACCTGCTGGCCGACTAGCTCAAGAGCCGACCAGCTCAAGAGCCGACCAGCTCGAGAGCCACAGCTCAAGAGCCGGCTACCGGCTACGCGGCAGACCGGCTCAGCAGCGGCCGAAAGCCGGGTCGGTGGCCACACCCACCGACCCGGACGGCCGCCTCAGTGGGCGTCGCCGGACTCGGCCAGCCGCTTGATCGACGCGGTGATCTCGGTCTCGGCCTCGAGCCGGCCGACCCACTCGGCACCCTCGACGGACTTGCCGGGCTCCAGGTCCTTGTAGACCTCGAAGAAGTGCTGGATCTCCAGGCGGTCGAACTCCGACACGTGGTGGATGTCCCGCAGGTGCTCCCAGCGCGGGTCGGTGGCCGGGACGCAGAGCAGCTTGTCGTCGCCGCCGGCCTCGTCGGTCATCTTGAACATGCCGATGGCGCGGCACTTGATCAGGCAGCCGGGGAAGGTCGGCTCGTCCAGAATGACCAGCGCGTCCAGCGGGTCGCCGTCCTCGCCGAGAGTGCCCTCGACGAAGCCGTAGTCGGCCGGGTAGCGGGTCGAGGTGAAGAGCATCCGGTCGAGACGGAGGCGACCGGACTCGTGGTCGACCTCGTACTTGTTACGGGAGCCCTTCGGGATCTCGATGGTGACGTCGAACTCCAACGGTTCCTCCAAGGTAGGGACTGACAGAATCCCAGTGTCTCCTACGGCAGGGAGTGCTGTGGAAAGGGGTTGGGCAGTGGCAGGGACACGCAGGGGCCAGGCGGCGGTGCTGGCCGCGATGACGGGGTTCACCCTGCTGGCGGGTGGCACACCGGCGCACCCGCAGGCGGTCGGCCAGGCGACCGCGCCGCCCACGCCGACCGCGCCCGCGATCCTGCAGCCCGCCGTCACCACCGGCACCGAGGGCCTGCCCAGCACCGCCGGCCTGCAGGCCGCGCTCGGCCAGCTGACCCAGGACAAGGCGCTCGGCACCCTCACCTTCGCGATCAGCGACGCGGGCACCGGCAAGCTGCTGCTCGGCTCGGGGGAGACCACGCCGGCCACCCCGGCCTCCACCACCAAGCTGGCCACCTCGGTGGCCGCGCTCAGCCTGCTGCCCCCGCAGACCCGGCTCACCACCAAGGTGGTCAAGGGCGCGACGCCGGACGAGATCGTGCTGGTCGGCGGCGGCGACCCGACGCTGACCGGCCTGAACCCGGACCAGATCCGGATCGCCGGCGCCCCGGTGGACGCCGACTCGGCCCCCGCTTCGATGCCGGAGCTGGCCCGGCAGACCGCCGCCGCGCTCAAGGCGGCCGGGGTGACCACCGTCCACCTCGGCTACGACACCTCGCTCTACACCGGGCAGCCGTTCCACAAGTACAACGACGGCACCGACATCGGCCCGATGGCCGCGCTGATGGTCGACGAGGGCAAGGCGGACGCCACTCAGGACACCGAGGGCCCGGTACGGGTGTCCGACCCGGCGGGGCAGGCGGTGACCAAGTTCGCCGACCTGCTCGGCGCGCAGGGCGTCAAGGTGGACGGCAAGCCGAAGGAGGGCCCGGCCCCGGCCGGTGCCAGGCAGCTGGGCCAGGTGCTCTCGCCGACCCTGCCCCGGCTGGTCGAGCGGCTGCTCACCCACTCCGACAACACCCTGGCCGAGGCAGTCGGCCGGCAGGTGGCGATCGCCGTCCACCAGCAGGCCAGCTACGAGGGCGCGGGGGCGGCCGTGGCCCAGACCCTCGGCTCGCTCGGCATCCCGATGGCGGGTGTGTCGCTCAACGACGCGAGCGGGCTCAACCCGCACAACGCCGTTTCGCCGCTGGTCCTGGCCGACCTGCTGGCGCTGGCTGCCTCGGCGGACCACCCGCAGCTGCGCCCGGTGCTGACCGGACTGCCGATCGCCGGCCTGACCGGCACCCTGGACAAGCGCTTCACCGCCGCGCAGGGCTCGGCGGACGGCGCGGGCGTGGTGCGGGCCAAGACCGGCACGCTGAGCGACAGCGGCGTCAACACGCTGGCCGGCACCGTGGTGGACGCCGACGGGCGGCTGCTGAGCTTCGCGCTGATGACCAAGGGCGGCGCCGGCGACACCCGGGCCGCGGTGGACCGGATCGTCGCCAGGCTCGTCAGCTGCGGGTGCCATTAGTTTCGGGTGCTCGGCCGGGCCAACCGCTGCCCTGGGCGCACCGCAACACGTACGGTGAGTTCATGACGAGTGCTGGCGGCGGTGCAGACATGGTCGACTGGAATCTCGCGGTCGCCACCGCGACCCGGCTGGCCCGGCCCGGACCGCAGGTCACCCGGGAGGAGGCCCGCACCGTGGTGGCCGAGCTGCGCAGGCACGCGGTGGCCGCCGAGGGGGCGGTGCGCGAGTACACCGGGATGCGGGCCGCCCGGCTGGCCGCCGACGGCGCCGCTCCGGTGCTGGTGGTGGACCGGCCCGGCTGGGTGCGGGCCAACGTGGCGGGCTTCCGCACGGTGATCCGCCCGCTCACCCAGAAGCTGGCCGCCCGCCGCGCCGACACCGCCGGCGGCGCGCTGCTCGGCGTGGTCGGCGAGAAGGTCACCGGCATCGAGGTGGGCGCGGTGCTGGCGCTGCTCTCCGGCAAGGTGCTGGGCCAGTACGAGACCTTCGCGGCCGCCGAGCCCAGCACCCGTACCCCGCGCACCCCCGACAGTCCGGCCGACCTGTTCGACCAGCCCCGACTGGGGCCCGAGCAGCCGGGGCCGGGCCGGCTGCTGCTGGTCGCACCGAACATCGTCCAGGTGGAGCGGGAGCTGGACGTCGACCCGCACGACTTCCGGCTCTGGGTCTGCCTGCACGAGGAGACCCACCGCACCCAGTTCAGCGCGGTGCCCTGGCTGCGCGACCACGTGCAGTCCGAGGTGCAGGCCTTCCTGGCCGAGACCGACGTGGAGCCGGTCGCGCTGCTGGAGCGGCTGCGCGAGGCGCTGTCCCCCGGCGAGCGGCCGCAGAGCGCCGGCGCGGGCACCCTGCTGGAGGTGGTGCAGACGCCCAACCAGCGGGAGATCCTGGCCCGGCTGACCGCCGTGATGTCGCTGCTCGAGGGCCATGCGGACGTGGTGATGGACGGCGTCGGCCCGTCCGTGGTGCCGAGCGTGGGCGAGATCCGGGAGAAGTTCCAGCGCCGCCGCGACAAGGGCGCGGGGCGCCTGGACCTGATGCTGCGCCGGCTGCTCGGGATGGACGCCAAGCTGCGCCAGTACCAGGACGGCGCGGTCTTCGTGCGCGGTGTGCTGGACCGGATCGGGATGGACGGCTTCAACCTGGTGTGGACCTCGCCGAACACGCTGCCGACCAAGGACGAGATCCACGATCCGGCGGCCTGGGTGGCCCGGGTCGGACGCCAGTCCCAGCCGAAGCCCCCGGAAGGGTGAGGGCGGGGGACGGCGGAACGTTTCTTCATTCACCCGTCCGTGGGACGGTGGTCGTACCGGTGGCGCGGGTGGCCCAGGCGCGGCCGCCGGTCTGAGACGATCTGCCTGCGACGATCTGTGACCGTCCGGTCACCCGGTGATCGCCATCCTGCCAGAGGAGTTGCTCCACCATGGGCCCACACCCCGCTGTCGCGGCGATACGCCTGGCTGTCCGCCGCGCCCTGCTGGACCTCGCCGCCGAGACCGGCACCACCGCCCTGGTCCCCGCGGCCGCCCGCAGCGCCGTCCGCAGTGCCGCGCCCGTCCCGGTGTCCGCCGGTGCCGCCACCGTGCTGATCGGCAACGCCCGCCGCCACCCCTCCGGCCTGCCGCGCACCCCCGCCGCCCCCGGCTCCCCGCTGGTCCTGGTCGCCGTCAGCGGCGGCGCGGACTCCATGGCCCTGGCCACCGCCACCGCCTTCGAGGCCCCCAAGCTGGGCCTGCGGGTCGGTGCCGTCACCGTCGACCACGGTCTGCAGGACGGTTCCACCGACCGCGCCCAGCAGGTCGCCGAGCGGCTGCGCGCGCTCGGCCTCGACCCGGTGGAGGCCGTCAGGGTCCGGGTCGGCCGCCAGGGCGGCCCCGAGGCTGCCGCCCGCGACGCCCGCTACGCCGCGCTGGACGAGGCCGCCGAGCGCCACCAGGCGATCGCCGTCTTCCTCGGCCACACCCGCGACGACCAGGCCGAGACCGTCCTGCTGGGACTGGCCCGGGGATCGGGCGCGCGCAGCCTGGCCGGCATGCCCGGCCGCAAGGGCCGCTACCGCCGCCCGCTGCTCGACCTGGATCGCGCCGCCACCCGTCAGGCCTGCGCCGCGCAGTCCATCCCGGTCTGGGACGACCCGCACAACCTGGATCCCGCCTACACCCGGGCCCGGGTCCGCCACGAGGTGCTGCCGGTGCTGGAGAAGCACCTGGGCGGCGGCGTGGTCGAAGCCCTGGCCCGCACCGCGCGGCTCTTCCGCGACGACGCCGACGCCCTCGACCAGTGGGCCGAGCGGGCCGAGCTGGACCTGGGCCGCAGTGATCCGCAGGACAACTCCCGCTCACTGAGCGTCACCGGCCTGGCCGAGCTGCCCTCCGCCGTGCGCCGCCGGGTGCTGCGCCGAGTGGCGCTGCGCACCGGCTGCCCGGCCGGCGACCTGTTCGCCCGGCACCTGGAATCGGTGGACCTGCTGGTCACCGGCTGGCGCGGCCAGGGACCGCTGCAGCTACCCGGGGGCGTCGAGGTGATCCGCCGGTGTGGCAACCTGGTGTTTCGGCGGCAGAACGACTGACCGCCGGCACAGGACCACAGACCCTTGAGGACGTACTCCCGGTGGACGACAAGGACATGGGCGCCGACCTGGCGAAGGTGCTCATCAGCAAGGACGAGATCGACGCCAAGCTCCAGGAGCTGGCCGAGCGGATCGACCGGGACTACGCGGGCAAGGACCTGCTGATCGTCGGTGTCCTCAAGGGCGCCGTGATGGTGATGGCCGACCTCGCCCGTGCGCTGCACTCGCAGGTGACGATGGACTGGATGGCGGTCTCCTCCTACGGGATGGGCACCAAGTCCTCCGGTGTGGTGCGGATCCTCAAGGACCTCGACACCGACATCGCCGGCCGTGACGTGCTGATCGTCGAGGACATCATCGACTCCGGCCTGACGCTGTCCTGGCTGCTCGGCAACCTGGGCTCGCGCGGCCCGGCCTCGCTCGAGGTGTGCACCCTGCTGCGCAAGCCGGACGCCGCCAAGGTCGAGATCGACGTCAAGTACGTGGGCTTCGACATCCCCAACGAGTTCGTGGTCGGGTACGGGCTGGACTACGCGGAGAAGCTCCGCAACCTCCCGTTCATCGGTACGCTCGCCCCACACGTGTACGGCGGCTGATCCGGAAACGGGTAGTCATGGGCACTTGAGGGAACAGTCTGCCGATTCCACCCGTTGGAGTCGGCGGACCCACAACTCCATAGACCGTAACGTCGCGCTTCCACGGAGCGGGACATCACTGCTGTACGGTCAAATTACCCGCTCTTACGACAATGCCGACCCGAGCGGGGTGCAGACGCACACAACCGGATGCGCCGGCGACCGAGAGGCCGCCCGGCCGTTGAGTGGCAGGAGGGACGGGGCTGCAAGGCCCCGCATGGATGGACGTCAAGCGATACTTCCGCGCGCCGATCGCATGGATCCTCCTGGCAGTCGTCGCCGTCATTGTGCTGATGAACGTCGTTTCGGACTCGAACGGCTACAAGACGGTGGACACCGGCCAGGTGGTCGCAGCGATCAACAGTGGCCAGGTCAAGCAGGCGCAGCTCACGACCGGCGACTCCCAGACGGTCAAGATCCAGCTCAAGGACGGCGAGACGCTGCAGGCCGGCAGCTCCGGCAAGGCGCCCTCGGGTACCAAGTTCCAGGCCTCGTACATCGGTGACCAGGGCAAGGAACTGGCCCAGGCCATGTCCAATGACCCGAAGAAGATGCCGAGCCAGGGCTACACCGTCAGCCCCGAGAAGCAGTCGACCTTCGTCAGCCTGCTGCTCTCGATGCTGCCGATCGTGATCATCGTGCTGGTCTTCCTGTTCCTGATGAACCAGATGCAGGGTGGCGGCTCCCGGGTCATGCAGTTCGGCAAGTCCAAGGCCAAGCTGCTCACCAAGGACACCCCGAAGACCACCTTCGCCGATGTGGCCGGTGCGGACGAGGCGGTGGAGGAGCTCCACGAGATCAAGGAGTTCCTGCAGGAGCCGGCCAAGTTCCAGGCGGTCGGCGCCAAGATCCCCAAGGGCGTGCTGCTCTACGGCCCGCCCGGTACCGGTAAGACCCTGCTGGCGCGTGCCGTCGCGGGTGAGGCCGGGGTGCCGTTCTACTCGATCTCCGGCTCGGACTTCGTCGAGATGTTCGTCGGTGTCGGTGCCTCCCGGGTCCGTGACCTGTTCGAGCAGGCCAAGGCGAACGCCCCGGCGATCGTCTTCGTCGACGAGATCGACGCCGTCGGCCGGCACCGTGGCGCGGGCCTCGGCGGTGGCCACGACGAGCGCGAGCAGACCCTCAACCAGCTGCTGGTCGAGATGGACGGCTTCGACGTCAAGGGCGGCGTGATCCTGATCGCCGCCACCAACCGCCCGGACATCCTGGACCCGGCGCTGCTGCGCCCGGGCCGCTTCGACCGGCAGATCGCCGTCGAGCGTCCCGACCTGCAGGGCCGGCTGGACATCCTCAAGGTGCACCAGAAGGGCAAGCCGGTCGCGCCGGACGTCGACCTCCGGGCCGTCGCCAAGCGCACCCCCGGCTTCACCGGTGCCGACCTGGCGAACGTGCTCAACGAGGCCGCGCTGTTGACCGCCCGCTCCGACAAGAAGCTGGTCGACAACATCACCCTGGACGAGGCGATCGACCGCGTGGTGGCGGGTCCGCAGAAGCGCACCCGGATCATGTCGGACAAGGAGAAGAAGATCACCGCGTACCACGAGGGCGGCCACGCCCTGGTCGCGGCGGCCTCTCCGAACGCCGACCCGGTGCACAAGATCACCATCCTGTCCCGCGGCCGGGCGCTCGGCTACACCATGGTGCTGCCGGACGAGGACAAGTACTCCACCACCCGCAACGAGATGCTCGACCAGCTGGCCTACATGCTGGGCGGCCGCGCGGCGGAGGAGCTGGTCTTCCACGACCCGACCACCGGCGCCTCGAACGACATCGAGAAGGCCACCGCCACCGCCCGCGCGATGGTGACCCAGTACGGCATGACCGAGCGCCTCGGCGCGATCAAGTTCGGCACCGACAACTCCGAGCCGTTCCTCGGCCGTGAGATGGGTCACCAGCGCGACTACTCGGAAGAGGTCGCCGGGTTGGTGGACGAAGAGGTCAAGAAGCTGATCGAGAACGCCCACAACGAGGCGTGGGAGATCCTGGTCGAGAACCGCGACGTGCTGGACAACCTGGTCCTGGAGCTCCTCGAGAAGGAGACCCTGAACAAGGAGCAGATCGCCGAGATCTTCGCCCCCGTGGTGAAGCGCCCGGCCCGCCCGGCCTGGACCGGTTCGGCCCGCCGCACCCCGTCCACCCGCCCGCCGGTCCAGTCCCCCAAGGAGCTGGCCCTCAGCAACGGCGCGGCCGCCTCGGTCGAGGCGACCCAGGTGGACATCGTGAAGCTCCCCCCGGTGACGGGCGAGTCGACCGAGAACTGATCAACCCGTACGGAATGGATGCCGCGTCACCAGGGTTTGTACCCTGGAGGCGCGGCATCCGTGCTGCTCGGACCCCCTCACTATCCACTGCAACTGCGAGGCTCGCATGATCGACCCGGTGACGTTCGACAGCCCGCCCGCCATCGGCACCTTCGACCAGAAGCGGGCCGAGAACGCGATCCGCGAGCTGCTGATCGCGGTTGGCGAGGACCCGGACCGCGAGGGGCTGCTGGACACCCCGGCCCGAGTGGCGCGGTCCTACCGGGAGATATTCGCCGGGCTGTACCAGCAGCCCGAGGAGGTGCTGACCACCACCTTCGACCTGGGCCACGACGAGATGGTGCTGGTCAAGGACATCGAGGTGTTCAGCACCTGTGAGCACCACCTGGTGCCGTTCCGTGGTGTGGCGCACGTCGGCTACATCCCGTCCACCAGCGGCAAGATCACCGGCCTGTCCAAGCTGGCCCGGCTGGTCGACGTCTTCGCCCGCCGCCCCCAGGTGCAGGAGCGCCTGACCAGCCAGGTCGCCGACTCGCTGATGCGGATCCTGGAGCCGCGCGGGGCGATCGTGGTGATCGAGTGCGAGCACATGTGCATGTCGATGCGCGGGATCCGCAAGCCCGGCGCCAAGACCATCACCTCGGCGGTGCGCGGCCAGCTGCGCGATCCCGCCACCCGGGCCGAGGCGATGAGCCTCATCATGAGCCGCTGAAGGAGCCGCTGGCCGGTCGGCGGCCCCTCAGCCCCGGGGCTCGCGGTCCGGGGCGGGCTGCAGGTGGTCGCTGATCCACTCGAGGGCGGCGGGGAGTTCTCGGCGCCAGGTCTCGAAGCTGTGGCCGCCGTCGGGCAGGAAGAGCGAGTCGACCTTGAGGTCCGGGTGGGCCTGGGTGACCGGGGTGACACTTGCGAGGAACTGTTGGGTCGCCGCGTAGTTGTCCTCCGTTCGGGTGCTGACGATCAGCAACGAGGACTTCGGCACCGGCAGGTTGTGCAGCCGCCAGGCCAGGTCGTAGCTCTGGGCCAGCTGCTGGTTGCCGCCGAACAGGTCGCCGGTGCTCCAGTCGGTGGCGGCCTGGTAGTCGGCGTGCAGGGCGGCCGCCGAGCCGTAGGAGCCGGGGTCGCGCAGCGCCAGGCGCAGCGCGCAGCTGCCGCCGGTGGAGTAGCCGAGGACGCCCCAGGAGGCCGCCGAGCGGCTGACCCGGTAGGCGGAGCGCAGGGCGGTCGGCACGTCCTTGGCGAACCAGGTCTCGGTGGCCGGGCCGCCCGGGACGTCGACGCACTCGGTGTTGCGCGGGGCGGCGACGGTGGGGCGGGCCATCACCAGGACGGTCGGCGCCATCCGGCCGGTGCGCTGCAGGTCCCAGGCGGTCTGCGGGGTGTGCATCTCGTTCAGCAGGTGCAGCGAGGGGCCGGGGTAGCCGGCCAGGGTGAGCAGTACCGGGAAGCGCTCCCGGGAGTACTTCGGATTGAAGTACTCGGGTGGCAGGTAGATGAACATCTGGTCGGACAGGCCGCTCTCCTTGCCGCGCACCTGGATCGAGTCCACCCGCCCGACCTCCTCCGGTCTGCCCTGCGGCAGGTCGGAGACGGTGTTCAGGCCGCCCTCCTCGGTCGGCCGGACCAGGGCGTCGCCGGTGGGCGGCCCGGCCTTGCCGCCGGCGCCGGCGGGGCCGAGCGCCAGCTGGCTGCCGTCCGGCTGCAGCAGGTCGTGCCAGGAGGAGTAGAAGCCGTAGGAGTTGTTGACGATCAGCCCGCAGACGGCGAGCACGGCCAGCTGAGTCAGGCTCAGCAGGCCGATCCGGCCCAGCACGTGGTGCGGCCGGTGGTGGGCCAGCCGGGGCCAGAACAGGACGGTGGCGAGCAGGGCCAGCGCGGCGACGGCGGCCACGAGGTACACCAGCGCGCTGCTGGTCAGTTCCATCCAGAGCCTCCCCCTGGCGGTCGAGCCGGCGGTCGCTGCGCAAGTTGTCGGGGTGTCAGACGGCGTGCCACACGGGCCGTCACGGGGTTCGGGGCGGCCGCAGCGGGTGCCGCTGACTCATCATCGGATGCGGATCGGCAGGCGGCCACCGGAGTCGTCTGCGTCCACTGGGGCAACGCCGGGTGAACCGTGAGCGGCACGGGCACGGCACCGGCTGCCGTCCGGCTTCACCCACAGGAACCAAAGCCCTAGACTTCGGCGTCGCCACCCGCACGGGGGCTCGGATCGCTCCCAGGAACGGACGGTCCAGCGCAGGTGGACCACGGATTACTCGCTCTTGACGATCTCTTGGTCAAGGGAAGGAAATAGGCATGAAGGTCCATCACGGCTCATCCCCCAGGGTGACCGGGCAGTCGCGCGAAGCCTCTACGCTGAGCTTCCATGAGCGTTCCCGTGTCCGCTGAGTCGTCCCCGGAGCAGCCCCGACGGCGGGGGCTCCAGACGTTGCGCACCCAAGCCGCCGCCGTCCCGCGGGCCTGGCTGCCGGGTGCGGTCGGCTATGCCTGCCTACTGATCGGTCTGGTCGACATCCTCAGCGGGGTCTTCCCCAAGCTGCGGCGCACCCGGATGCACAGTTGGGCCGGCCAGCTCCCCGGCACCACCACCACGCTGGCCACGGCCGGCACCCTGCTGATCGGCATCCTGCTGGTGCTGCTGGCGCACGCGCTGCGCCGGCGCAAGCGGCGGGCCTGGCGGATGGTCTGCGCGCTGCTGCCGGCCAGTGCGGCGCTGCACGTGCTGCGTTGGCACCAGGTCGGCCCCGCGGTGGTCTCGCTGGTGCTCTTCGTGGTGATGCTGCTGCACCGCCGTGAGTTCTACGCCAAGGCCGACCCGCGCACCCGCTGGCGGGCGCTGCTCAACCTCGTGGTGATGGGCGCGATCAGCCTGGGTCTGGGCTTCCTGATCGTCAGCGCGCACCCGGCGCGCGAGATGGGCCGGCCGAGCCTGATCGACCGGCTGCACGAGACGGTCTGGGGCCTGTTCGGCCTGGACGGCCCGATCACCTACCACCCGGACCGGATCGGCGACGTGGTCGGCTACTCGCTGGCCGGGCTGGGCCTGCTGACCGCCTTCTCCACCGCCTACCTGCTGCTGCGCCCGGGCAAGCCGGAGCCGGAGCTGACCGCCGAGGACGAGGCCAAGGTCCGTTCGCTGCTGCAGCGCCACGGTGCCCGCGACTCGCTGGGCTACTTCGCGCTGCGCCGGGACAAGAGCGTGCTCTTCTCGCCGACCGGCAAGGCGGCGATCTCCTACCGGGTGGTCTCCGGCGTGATGCTGGCCTCCGGTGACCCGGTGGGCGACGTCGAGGCCTGGCCCGGCGCGATCAAGGTCTTCATGGCGCACGCCCGCGAGCACGCCTGGGTGCCGGCCGTGATGGGCTGCAGCGAGGTCGGTGGCGAGGTCTGGACCCGCGAGGCGGGGCTGGACGCGCTGGAGCTGGGCGACGAGGCGATCGTGGACGCGAGCACCTTCTCGCTGGCCGGCCGGGCGATGCGCAACGTGCGTCAGATGGTCAAGCGGATCGAGCGCAACGGCTACTCCTGCCAGGTCCGCCGGGTGGCGGACCTGACGCTGGAGGAGAAGCTGCGGATCGCGGACGCCGCCGCCCGCTGGCGCGGCACCGACACCGAGCGCGGCTTCTCGATGGCGCTGGGCCGGTTCGGCGACGCGGGTGACGACGACTGCGTGGTGGTCACCGCGCACAGGGCGCCCGAGGAGGGCGACCCGAGCGGCGACGACCTCAAGGCGGTGCTGCACTTCGTGCCGTGGGGGCCGGACGGCATCTCGCTGGAGCTGATGCGCCGCGACCGGGCGGCCGACCCGGGCCTGAACGAGCTGCTGATCGTGGCGGCGCTGCAGGAGGTGCCGAACCTCGGGGTGCGGCGTGTCTCGCTGAACTTCGCGATGTTCCGCTCGGCGCTGGCCCGCGGTGAGCGGATCGGCGCGGGCCCGGTGCTGCGGGCCTGGCGCGGGCTGCTGGTGTTCCTGTCGCGCTGGTTCCAGATCGAGTCGCTGTACAAGTTCAACGCCAAGTTCCAGCCGGAGTGGGAGCCGCGGTTCCTGGTCTACCCGAGCACCCGGGACCTGCCGCGGATCGGCTTCGCGGCGATGCAGGCGGAGGCGTTCATCACCCTGGGGATGCCGCGGTTCGGCCGCAAGAAGCAGCGCCAGGGCCTGATGCCGGATCCGGCCGGCGCCCAGGACTCGATCGCCCCGGCGGCCTGAGCGGCCCCGGACCGAAGAGGAGGTCCGGCAGCTCACAAGGGTGCTTTGTGAGCTGCTCCTCCGCTGCGGGCGGATGCCGCCTCGTCCCTCGGCGACCTCCACCCTCCGCTACCTCGCAGCTCGGTCGCTCGCCGGGCGGCCGATAATGGCCCCATGAACAACCCGCTGCCCGGCCTGCCCGCCCTCGACCGCTGCGCCGTGATGGGCGTCGTCAACGTGACCCCCGACTCCTTCTCGGACGGCGGGCTCTGGCTGGATCCGGCCGCTGCGGTGGCGCACGGCCGGCAGCTGGTGGCGCTGGGCGCGGACCTGGTGGACGTCGGCGGCGAGTCGACCCGGCCCGGCTCGCAGCGGGTCACCGAGCAGGAGGAGCTGCGCCGGGTGCTCCCGGTGGTCCGCGAGCTGGCCGCCGCGGGTGTGGTGGTCTCGGTGGACACCATGCGGGCGAGCGTCGCCGAGCGGGCCCTGGCGGCCGGCGCGCTGCTGGTCAACGACGTCTCCGGTGGTCTGGCCGACCCCGACATGGCCCGGGTGGTGGCCGACAGCGGCGCCCCGTTCGTGGTGATGCACTGGCGCGGTCAGTCGGCCGACATGGACGCCCTGGCGGTCTACCAGGACGTGGTGCGCGAGGTGGTGGCCGAGCTGACGGTGCGGATCGAGGCGCTGCTCGCGGCCGGGGTCAAGGAGGAGCAGCTGATCCTGGATCCCGGACTCGGATTCGCCAAGACCAGCGAGCACAACTGGGCGCTGCTGGGAGGTTTGGACGCGCTGACCGCCTTGGGCCGCCCGGTTCTGGTTGCGGCATCGCGCAAGCGGTTCCTGGGTACGCTGCTCGCCGACCCGGAAACCGGGCAGCCGCGGCCGGCCCGGCAGCGGGACGACGCCACGGCCGCGGTCTCGGCGTTGTCGGCCCGGGCCGGGGCCTGGGCGGTGCGGGTGCACGACGTGGCGGGCACCGCGGACGCCGTTCGGGTGGTGGCCGCCTGGCGGGCTGCCGGGGCGAGCTGAGCTGACGGAAGTGGGTGGTGGCGTGACTGGTGACTCGCTGAGCAACGGTGGGACCGCAGCGTCGTTGGAGGCCGACCGCGAAGCCGTGCTGGCGGCCAACCAGCGGCTGTACGAGGCGCTGGAGAACGGCGACCTGGAGGCCATCGAGGAGGTCTGGCTGTCGGCGGCGGACGCCGACGACAAGACCGGCGTGGTCTGCGTCCACCCCGGCTGGCCGGTGCTGCGCGGGCGGGCCCAGGTCACCCGCTCTTATCTGCTGATCATGATGAACACGGAGTACATCCAGTTCTTCCTGACCGATGTCGAGGTCGAGGTGCAGGGCGATGTCGCGCTGGTCACCTGCACCGAGAACATCCTCTCCGGCGGTGAGTCGGAGGAGGAGGGCGAGCTCGGCCCGCTGGTCGGCGGCAAGGTGGTGTCCACCAACCTGTTCCGTCGCACGGCGGCCGGCTGGCGGCTCTGGTCGCACCACGGATCGCCGGTGCTGACCAGCGGTGACGACGAGGACGAGGACTGACTTTCACGAGTTCAACCCGGCGCCGACCCGAGGCCCACGCTGGTCCTGTCGGCCGACGAGGGTAGATTCGACGGACGGCGGGCGACGGGGCCTGCCGTTCCAAGATCAGGAGCAGTGATTCAGGTGCTGGACCGCGTCACCCTGCGGGGCCTGCGTGCCCGCGGCCACCACGGCGTCTTCGAGCGCGAGCGGATCGAGGGGCAGACCTTCGTGGTCGACCTGGTCCTCTACCTCGACACCCGCCCGGCCGCCTCCGGCGACGACCTCGCCCGCACGGCCCACTACGGGGTCGTCGCGGAGGAGGTCACCGCGATCATCGCCGGCGAGCCGGTGGACCTGATCGAGACGTTGGCCCAGCGGATCGCCGACCAGTGCCTCAAGCACGACGCGGTGGAGGAGGTCGAGGTCACCGTGCACAAGCCGGACGCACCGATCACCGTGCCGTTCGACGACGTGACCATCACCATCCATCGGAGCCGCACGTGAGTGAACGAAGTGAACGAGCCGTCAAGAGGTGCGTGTGGGCGAATGCCCCTGCCGAGCGAAGCGAGGCGGGCGCATGAGTACCAGTGACCCGACCGCCTCGCCGACCACCTTCGACCTGCAGCACCGGGTGGACAGCGCCGACGCCACACTGGCCAACCCGCGCACCGCAGTGGTGGCCCTGGGCAGCAACCTCGGCAACCGGCTGGAGACCCTGCAGGGCGCGGTGGACGAGCTGGGCGACACCCCCGGCCTGAAGATCACCGCGGTGTCCGGGGTCTTCGAGACCGAGGCCCTGGGCGGCCCCGACGAACAGCCCAACTACTACAACGCCGTGGTGCTGCTGCGCACCACGCTGCCGCCGTACTCGCTGCTGGAGCGGGCCAACGCGATCGAGGACGCCTTCGGCCGGGTCCGCACCGTGCGCTGGGGCGCCCGCACGCTGGACGTCGACATCATCAGCTACCAGGGCGTGCTGAGCGAGGACCCGGTGCTGCTGCTGCCGCACCCGCGCGCCCACGAGCGGGCCTTCGTGCTGGCCCCCTGGCTGGACGCCGAACCGGACGGTGAGCTGCCGGGCCACGGGTCGGTGGCCGAGCTGCTCGGCAAGCTCGGCGGCGAGGGTGCCCAGGGCGTGGTCCGGCGCACCGACATCCAGCTGCGCCTGCCGGAGTAAGGTCAAGGCTGCGCCGTGGCGGCGAAGGGCGACCGCCGGCATCCGAGAAGGGACCCATCGAACCTGTGAAGCCGCTGCGCCTGCGTCTCCTGCTGGGCATCTTCGTGGTCGCCGCGGCCCTGGCCTGGGCCGGCGCCAAGCTGTGGAACTCGCTGGACACGCTGCCGGGAGTGCCGGCCGCGGCGCCGGTGGTGCTGGCGGTGGTCGCGGTGATCCTGCTGGCCGCGGCGATCTCGCTGCGCTCCCGGCTGAAGGCGGTCCGGGACCGGGCGCCGGGGGCGAAGCGGGTGGACCCGCTGGTGGCGGCCCGGGCCGTGGTGCTGGCCCAGGCCAGTGCGCTGGTCTCGGCCCTGGTCTCCGGGGTCTACGCGGGACTGGGCATCGAGCTGCTGACCCTGCCGGACTTCGCCGCGCACCGCGGCGCGGCGATCACCGCGGGCCTGGCGGTGCTGGCCGGCGCCGGTGTGGTGGCCGCCGCGCTGTGGCTGCAGCACGTCTGCAAGCTGCCCGAGGACGGCGGCGGCAGCGGGAACGGCAAGGGCGCGGCACCGTCCGCCCGCTGACTCGACGTCACCTCCGGGCCCGCTGAGCTGGGGCCCTTCCGCACCGCCGCCCCCGAGCTGACAGCGCCGGTATTCGCACGCTAGTTTCTTGTGCATGTCTCGCGGTCGCCACCGGCACTCCTCGCTCCTCGGTCGTGCGCTGCCGCCCATCGCGGCGGCCGGCCTCACGCTGGCCGCGCTGGCCGCGTTGCTGATCAGTCCGGACCGGGTGGTGGCCCGGTCGGTCGGGGTCGCGGCGGTGCTCGCGGTGCTGGGCCTGGCCATGGTGCTGCGCCAGCGTGACCGGGCGGCCCGGCAGGCTGCCGACACCGCCGCGCTGCGCCGGATCCGGGACGAGGAGCGGTACGAGGAACAGCTGGCCGAGGCGGAGTACGCGGCCGAGGTGGCCGAGGAGCGGGCGGCCCGGCTGGGCCGCCGGCTGACGGCGGAGAAGTCCCGGCTGGCGAAGGCGGAGACCGAGATCGCCCGGCTGCTCAAGGAGCGCGCGGTGCAGGCGGCCGAGCAGGCGCTCAGGGAGGCCGAGGCGGCGCAGCGGGCGATCGAGGCGGCCCAGCCCAAGCACCCGGTGACCCCGGTGGCCTATCTGCGGGCGGCGAACGCGCTGCGCGCACTCGAGCGACGGGCCGAGCTGGCCGAGCAGCAGGCAGAGCATCTGGCGCGCCGTCAGGCGGCCAAGCGGGCCGCGGCCGCGCTGCCGCCCGGTGGTTCGGCCGACGCGTCCTCGGCGGCGGGTCGTGCGCTGCCCGAGGTGCGGGCCACGCACGCCCCGGCGGTGCCGACCGCGCGTATCGGGCGCCTGGAGCCGGTGGCCACGCGGGCCTCGGACGGGGAGCGCCCGGCGGTGGCCGCCTCCCCGGTGCGTCCGGTGCTGCCCGGCCCGGTGGCCGAGGCGGCCGCGGCGATCGTCCCGGTGGAGCGGCAGCGGCCGCGTCCGCAGCTGGCGACCGGACGCGGACCGAACTTCAGCTTCTTCGGACGCGGTCCGGTGGCGCGGCCGGCGGCGCCGGCGCCCGCGGTGGGCTCGGTCACCGAACTCGCCGAGCAGCAGAGCCAGCAGCAGCGGCGGGTGGCGGAGCAGGACCTGGCGGACGTGCTGGGTGACGAGGTGGCCGACACCGAGGTGGTCGACCTGACGCCGGAGGACGACACCGAGCTGCTGGACCTGGGCGAGCTGCGCCGGGGCCAGGCCTGAGGGCCGGCGCCAGGTGATCGGCGCCCGGTGATCGGCGCCCGGTGATCGGGGTCGGGTGATCGGGGTCGGGTGATCGGGGTCGGGCCGCGCTGAATCTGAGCCTTCCTCAGATTCGCGGGTAGCGGCCCTGCACGGTCCAGATGTTGGGGTTGTCGGCCAGCTCGGGGTGCAGGTCGGACAGATCCGCCAGCACGTCCTGCAGGAAGTCCCGGGCCTCGCGCCGCAGCTCCTGGTGCCGGACCACCAGCGGCTCCTGGTCCAGCCAGGTCGCCGAGACCTCCACCAGGCCGAACCGGCGGGCGAACCGCAGCAGCTCGGTGTTCTGGGTGAAGTCCAGGTCGGCGGTGCGGATCGCGGCGGCCCGGCTGCCGCGCGGGTCCTCGTCCAGCTGCTCGACGATGTCGCACAGCGCCCAGGCGAAGTCCAGCACCGGCACCCAGCCCCAGGCGGTCGACAGTTCGAGCTCGTCCTCCGCCAGGTAGACGTCACCGCAGAACAGGTCGTGCCGCAGCGCCTGCACCGAGGCACTGCGGTAGTCGGTCTGCGGGGGGTCGGGAATCCGCAGCGAGAGGGAGTAGCCGAGCTCGATCACAGGGCTCATTTAACCGCGTGACGGGGCCGGGTCCGGCCGGGGATGATGGGCGCATGCCCGAGCCCATCCGCGTGCGGGGCTCGGTGGTCGTTCCCGACGCCGAGCTCGTCTGGCGCTTCTCCCGGTCCAGCGGCCCCGGTGGCCAGCACGTCAACACCTCCGACACCCAGGTCGAGCTCCGCTACGACCTGGCCGCCTCCGAGGCGCTGCCCGAGGTGTGGAAGCAGCGCGCGCTGGAGCGGCTGGCGAACCGGCTGGTGGACGGCAGGGTGCTGGTGGTGCGGGCCAGCGAGCACCGCTCGCAGTGGCGCAACCGCGAGGTGGCCGCGGCCCGGCTGGCCTCGCTGCTGGGCGAGGCGACGGCGCCGCCGCCCAAGGCCCGGCGGGCCACCAAGCCGAGCCGGGGGATGGTCGAGCGGCGGCTGTCGAACAAGAAGCACCGCTCGGAGCTCAAGCGCGGCCGCTCGGCACCGCGCGGCGAGTAGCCCGGCGCCACGGGGTCCGCGCCGCGGAAAACATGACGCCGGCTCAGCCCAGGTGCCGGTAGCCGCCGCGGAAGTAGAGCAGCGGGCGCCCGTCCGGCGCCGGCACCCGGGCCTCCAGCACCCGGCCGATCAGCAGCATGTGGTCGCCCGCCGGTATCCGCTGCTCGGTGCGGCACTCCACGGTGGCCAGTGCCCCGGTGACCAGCGGCGCGTCGGTCTGCGGGCCGCGCACGTGCGGGGTGTCCGCGAACAGCAGCCGGTCGCTCAGCCGCCCCTTCATGGCGAACCGCGAGGCCAGCGCCCGGTGCTCCTCGCCGAGCAGCGAGACCGCCCACAGGTCCACCCGGGAGAGCAGCTCGTCCATCCGCGAGTCCTCGCGCACCGAGATCAGCACCAGCGGCGGCTCCAGCGAGACCGACAGGAACGAGGTCGCGGTCATCCCGGCGTCCTCACCGGCGTCGTTGGCCGTCACCAGCGCCACCCCGGCGGCCAGCTGGGAGAGGGCGGCCCGGAACTCGTCCGGCGTGGCGAGGGAGGCAGCTGCGTGCTGCGGCGAGATGGACACGTACCGCACGCTAGCTCTCGGGTGCCTCCGGTGGCATCCGGCGGTGGTCCTAGGCCCTATGGCGGTGCCCCCGTCACCCGCCGGCGGGGACCGGCTACAGCTTGGGCCGTCCACGACCGACCAGGAAGATGGCCATCGCCGAATCGTGTCCGGGCATGACCGAGATGAACCGGATTTGCCTGTTTATGCGTTCTGTGATTTGGGTCACAAGTAACGACCTATTGCTGACCGAGCGTGCCGATCGCTGTGCTCGCTGTGATTCAGTTCTTCTGGCAATCGGACGATAACCATCAAGACCTATCCGAAGCAGCCGGGGAGCCCCCGCATGGAAGCCGAGTCGGAGCCCTACGTCCGCCTCGCGACCCTTCGCACCTTGCACCGGGTCGTGGCGGACCTCAATGCTGCCCGCAGCCTGGCGGGCACCCTGCAGGCCGTGGTCGAGGGTTCGGTGCACGGGCTCGGCTTCGACGCCGCCGCGGTGAGCCTGGTCCGCCCCGACGGCGACCTGGTGGTGGCGGCCGTCTGGGAGTACGAGGAACGCGACTACGGCGGCCCCTCGGTGCTGCTCGGCCAGGTCGGCACCCGCGAGTCCTGGGACCGGCTGCTCGCCGTCGGCGACCACTGGGGCACCCTGCGGTTCCTGCCGCACGACCGCGGCTGGGCGGTGGGCACCGACATCCCGCGCTGGACCGGGGACGGCCCGCTGCCGGTCTACGCCAACGACTGGCACCCCGAGGACGGCCTGCTGGCCCCGATGTACAGCGCCGGCGGCGACCTGCTCGGCGTGCTCAGCGTGGACCGCCCGCGCAGCGGCAAGCGCCCCGGCGCCTGGACCCGCGAGGCGCTGGAGATGTTCTCGCTGCAGGCCTCGATCGCGATCGGCAACGCCCGGCTGCGGGCCGAGATGCAGCGCGCGCTGGCCCGGCTGGAGAAGGAGCAGCAGGCGCTGCGGGCCAGCGAGGAGAGCTTCCGGCAGGCCTTCGAGTACGCCCCCAGCGGGATGGCCATCACCGAGCTGCACGGGGCCGCCCGCGGGCAGCTGACCCGGGTCAACGACGCGCTCTGCCGGCTGCTCGGCCGCCCGCGCGCGGCGCTGCGCCAGCAGAGCTTCCTGGACCTGGTGCACCCCGAGGACCGCGGCCTGCTGGAGCGCACCAGCGCCGAGAGCGGCCGGGCCGAACTTCGGCTGGCCCGGCGCGACGGCGGCTACCAGTGGGTCTGCCTGCGCAACTCGATCGTGGCGGACGCGGCCGAGGGGCCGAGTTTCCTGCTCACCCACGTCGAGGACATCGAGGACCGCAAGCGGCACGAGCTGCAACTCGCCCACCGGGCCAGCCACGACGCGCTCACCGGCCTGCCGAACGGCGCCGAGCTGCGCAGCCGGCTGGCCCGCCGGCTCTGCGCCCTGCCGCAGGGCCCGGGCGGCGCGGCCGCGCACGGGGCCGCCGCGGCTGGACCGTGCGCGTTGGAGGGTGCGGCCGCCGCGCACGGCTCCTCGGGCTCCTACGGCCCGCACAGCCCGCGCTCCGGGCAGGAGGTCCCGGCGCCCGTCGGTGGGCCGCCGGACGGCGGCTACGGGGGCTACGGCGGCCCGGGCGGGCGCGGCACCCTGGTGCACGGCTACGCGGAGCGCGGCGCCACCGCCGAGCGCCCCGGCTACCAGGCCGGTGGCGGTGGTGGCGGTGGCGGCGGTGGTGGCGGCGCCTTCGCCGCCCCGGGGATGGAGCACGTGCACGCGGTGGTGCCGACCGACCCGGAGGCCGCGCCGGAGCCCTGGCACGGCCCGCGGTCCAGCGGCGGCCCCGGCCCGCAGAAGGGCCTGGCGGTGCTCTTCTGCGACCTGGACGGCTTCAAGTCGGTCAACGACCGGTTCGGCCACAACGCCGGTGACGCGGTGCTGGTGGAGGTGGCCCGGCGGCTGCAGCAGGTGGTCCGCGAGGGTGACACGGTGGCCCGGCTCGGCGGTGACGAGTTCGTGGTGCTGGCCGACAGCATCGGTAACGAGGAGGCGGCCGACCTCGCGGTCCGGCTGCGCAACGCGATCATCCCGCCGATGCGGATAGCCGGGCGGGTGATGCGGGTCGGGGTGAGCCTGGGGATCGGTTGGGCGGGCTGCGGGATGAGCATCGAAGAGGTGCTGCACCAGGCCGACAAGCGGATGTACGACGAGAAGCGGGCCCGCGGCGGCGCGGTCCGTGGCGCCCGGGGCGAACGATCCCACCGTCGGGCGGTTTGAGACCACCAGGTCTGAGCAGGGCCGAACTGCGCTGTAGGGTGCCCTGGGTACAGGTGTCCAGACGGCATTGGGGAGTCCACCGCGATGACGGCGAGCAGCCAGGGACCCGCGGACGACGCGGGCCAGATCCCGCAGGACGAGGACCCGTTCGCCTATCTCTACCGTCCGGCCGAGGGTGCGGACGGCACCGAGCAGGCACCGGGCGCACCGCGTGGCGGGTACCGCCCGATGGAGGTCGGCCGGGCCCAGTACGGGCAGCAGGCGGCCCGTCCGCAGGCCCCGTTCCCGCCCACCGCGCCGTACCCGCCGCAGCGGCCGTACGGGCCCGGCGCCGAGCAGACCAGCCAACTCCCGCACCAGCAGGCGCGTTACGCCGAGCGGTCGCGCCCGCAGCCGGGCGAGGACGCGCCGCGCGGGCGCGGCAAGGGGCCGGTGATCGGTGTGGTGGCGGTGGTCGCGGCGATCGCGATCGGGTCCGGTATCGCGCTGTCCGGCAACGACGGCAAGAGCAGCAAGGACAACGCGGCGCCCGGTCCGGCGAGCAGCGCGGGCCACCCGGCGTCGCCCTCGGCCTCCGGGGCGGGCAGCCTGTCGCCGAGCGCCTCGGGTTCGCCGTCCGGCTCGGCGAGTGCCGCCGGTGCGAACACCTTCATCGACGCCTCGAAGGCGCAGGCCCAGGGCGCGCCGCTGGCGGCCACCGTCAAGGGCACGGTCTCGGCCGACGGGAGCTACCTGACGCTCCAGCAGGGTTCCAGCGTGACCTGGACGGTCACCGTGCCGACGGCCGGCCAGTACAAGTTCTGGCTGCACTACAGCAACAACGGGGACCCGGTGAAGGTCGCGGTCAGCGTCAACGGCGCCGACCACCCGGGCGGCACCACCTTCAAGAGCTACAGCAAGGGCGGCGACCCGTCGCAGGCCTGGTCCTACACGAACATATGGCCGCAGCTGCAGGCGGGCAGCAACACCATCGTGGTCACGCCGGCCGGCGGCCCGGTCCTGGTGGACCAGGTCGCCGTCACCGGCATGGACGTCAACGGCAACTACCCGAGCGGCTCCGCCACCGGCTGACCGGACCGGGTGGCGACCACCCGGGCCAGCTGGGCGACGGTCTCGGCCATCGCGGTCCGGGCCGGGCCGAGCACCTTGCGCGGGTCCACCGCGTCCGGCAGCCGGTCCAGCGCGGCGCGCAGGGCCGGGGTGAAGGCGGTGTTCAGCGCCGTACCGATGTTGATCTTGACCAGGCCGGCCGTGACGCCGGCGGCGAGCTCGGCGTCGGGGACGCCGGAGCTGCCGTGCAGGACCAGCGGGACGGGCACCGCGGCCGCCAGCCGGGCGATCAGCGCGTGGTCCAGGCCGGCCGTCCTGGTGGTCATCGCGTGTGAGCTGCCGACCGCCACGGCCAGCGCGTCCACCCGGGTCCCGGCGACGTAGTCGGCGGCCTCGGCCGGGTCGGTGCGGGCGCCCGGGGCGTGTGCGGGCAGCGGCGGCTCGCCGTCCTTGCCGCCGACCCGGCCGAGCTCGGCCTCCAGGTGCAGGCCGTGCCGGTGGGCGAACTCGGCCGCCTCGGCGGTGGCCTTGAGGTTCTCGGCGTGCGGCAGCGTGGAGGCGTCGAACATCGCGGAGGAGAAGCCGGCCGCGGGCGCCGCCCGCAGCAGGTCGAAGTCCTCCACGTGGTCCAGGTGCAGGGCGGTGGGGACGGCGGCCGCGGCGGCGACCTCGGCGCAGGCGCGGGCCAGCGGCAGCAGCCGCCCGCCGTGGTAGGCCACGGCGTTCTGACTGATCTGCAGGATGACCGGGGTGCCGGCCAGTTCGGCGCCGGCCACGATCGCCTCGGCGTGCTCCAGGGTGATCACGTTGAAGGCGGGCAGTCCGCGGCGGGTCTCGACGGCGTGGGCGAGCAGGTCGGCGGTACGGGCGAGTGGCATGGGAGTCCCTCGGGAGGTGGGCGGGGTTTGGTGGCGCCGCGCACCTCCCGAGGAGAATGTGAGGGGTACTCAGATTCCCTTGGGGAAGTGCTCGGCGCCCTTGATCCATTCGCCGCGGCGGACCACGGCGACCAGGTCGTAGCTGTGGGAGTCGAGGACGGCCAGGTCGGCGCTCTTGCCGACGGCCAGCGAGCCGATCGAGTCGGCCAGCCCGAGCAGGGCGGCGGGGGTGGTCGAGATGGACTGCACGGTCTGAGTCAGGCTCAGCTTGTTGACGAGGACGGAGCGCTGGAAGGCGACGTCCAGGGTCAGCGTGGAACCGGCGATCGAGCCGCCCTCCACCAGCCGGGCGACGCCGTCGGTGACCCGGACCTGCAGCGGGCCCAGCGGGTAGAGGCCGTCGCCCATGCCGGCCGCGCCCATCGCGTCGGTGATCAGCGCGACCCGCCCGGCGCCGGCCGTGCCGTACGCCAGGTCCAGCACCGAGGGGTGCAGGTGGGTGCCGTCGTTGATCAGCTCCACGGTGACCCGCTCGTCCTCGAGCAGGGCGACGATCGGTCCGGGCGCGCGGTGCTGGATGCCCGGCATCGCGTTGAACAGGTGGGTGGCGACGGTGGCGCCGGCCTCGATCGCCTCCAGGGTCAGCGCGTAGTCGGAGTCGGTGTGGCCGACCGCCGCGATCACGCCCAGGTCGGCGAGCATCCGCACCGACTCGAGGCCACCGGGCAGTTCGGGGGCCAGGGTGACCATCCTGGCGGTGCCGCGCGCGGCGTCCACCAGCTTGCGGACCAACGCCGGGTCCGGGTCGCGCAGCAGGTCGGGGCGGTGTGCGCCGCACCGTCCCGGCGAGATGAACGGGCCCTCGAAGTGGACGCCCGCCAGCACCCCGTCCTCGACCAGTTCGGAGAGGACCGCGGCCTGCCGGCAGACCTCGTCGATCTCCCCGGTGACGGTGGAGGCGACGGTGGTGGTGGTGCCGTGCTCGAGGTGGGTCCGGGCGGCGACCAGCGCCTCCTCGGCGATGCCGGAGGCGTAGGAGGCGCCGCCGCCCCCGTGCACGTGCAGGTCGACGAAGCCGGGGACCACGGTGTAGCCGGTCAGGTCCAGGTCGCCGGCGGCGCGCGCACCGCCGATCCGCGCGATCGTGCTGCCGGAGAAGGCCAGCCGGCCGTCCTCGACGACGCCGCTCGGCAGCACCAGCCGGGCTCCGGCCAGACCTGTAACGTCCGCGGTCACGCGGTCACCTCCATCGTGAGCAGATCCCAGGCGAGCAGGCCGGCGCCCAGGGCGGCGGCGGTGTCTTTGAGCATGGCCGGGACGACCTTCGGGGGCATCTGGAAGGTCAACCGCTCGGCCACCGCCTGGCGCAGGGGAGTGAGGAGCGTGTCGCCGGACTCGGCCAGCCCGCCGCCGATGATCACCGTCGACGGGTCGAGCAGGCTCTGGGCCAGCACGATGCCGTCCGCGAGGGCGTCCACCGCGTTCTGCCAGACCGCCAGGGCGCGCGGGTCGCCGGCGTCGACGGCCAGTGCGCAGGCGGCGGCGTCGGCCGCCGGGTCGCCGACCGCGGCGGCCCAGGCCCGGGAGACCGCGGAGGCCGAGGCCAGCGTCTCCAGGCAGCCCTTGGCGCCGCAGCCGCAGAGCGGACCGCCGGGACGGACCACCACGTGGCCGATCTCGCCGCCGTAGCCGTGCGCACCGGCCTCGATCCGGCCGTCGATCCCGATCGCACCGGCGATACCGGTGCCGAGCGCGATGAACAGGAACCGATCGACGCCGTGGCCGGCACCGATCCGCCCCTCGGCCAGCCCGCCGGAGCGGACGTCGTGGCCGAGGGCGACCGGCAGGCCGCCGAGCCGCTCACCGAGCAGCTTGCGCATCGGCAGGTCCCGCCAGCCGAGGTTGGCGGAGAAGACCGCGATCCCGTTCTTCTCGTCGATCGTTCCCGGCACCGCGACGCCGGCCGCGAGCGGGCCCTCGCCGAAACGGCTGCGGCCCTCCTCGGCGAGGTCGGCGGCGAAGTCGAGGATGGTGGCGACGACGGCATCAGTGCCGTGCTCCCGCCCGGTCGGTCGGCGTGCTTCGAACAGCACGGAGCCGTCCTGGGCGAGCAGCGCGGCCTTCATGCCGGTGCCGCCTACATCGAGTGCGATGACGTGCTTCACGGGGGACAGTTTCCCTTGACCGAGGAGGAGAGGTCTAGTCCAGTGGTCGTATTGGTCTGATCCGGGATGGGTGAGCTTGGTCGCTCCGGCCGCCGGCGGCGCCGTTGCGGCTCAGAGCTGGACCGAGCGGGTGAGCGAGCGCGGGTTGTCCACGTCCAGGCCGCGGGCGCCGGCCAGGACGACCGCGAGGCGGTGCACCCGGACCAGGTCGGCCAGCGGGTCCAGGCCCTCGGCGGCGCGGTCGGAGCCGGCGACCAGCAGGCCGCCGGTCCGGGCGATGTCGCCGGCCAGGCCCTCGGGCAGGGCGCCGAGCATCCAGGCCGCGCGGCCGGGCGCGGTGATCGCGATCGGGCCGTGCCGGTACTCCATCGCCGGGTAGGCCTCGGTCCAGAAGACCGCCGCCTCGCGCATCTTCAGTCCGGCCTCGAGGGCCAGGCCGTTGGTCCAGCCGGCGCCCAGGAAGGTGATCTGGTCCACCTCCAGGATGCCCTCGGGCAGCGGCTCGGCCAATGCCCGCTCGGCGTCCGCGGCGGCCTGTTCCACCGTCGCCACGCCGGGCGGCAGTGCCTGCTCGGCCTCCAGGTGGGCGCGCAGCAGCGCCAGCGCGGTGGTGGCGAACCGGGTCTGCACCACCGAGCGCTCGTCGGCGAAGTCCAGCACCAGCACCTGGTCGGCGGCGGTCATCACCGGGGTGGCCGGGTCGGCGGTGAGCGAGGTGGTGGCGACGCTGCCGTGCAGCCGGCCGAGCAACTCCAGCACCTCGGTGGTGGTGCCGGAGCGGGTGATCGCGATCACCCGGTCGTAGCTGCGGCCGTACGGGAACTCGGAGGCGGCGAAGGCGTCCGTCTCGCCGTGCCCGGCCGACTCGCGCAGCGCGGCGTACGCCTGGGCCATGAACCAGGAGGTGCCGCAGCCGACCACCGCGACCCGCTCGCCGCGGCGCGGCAGGGCGGCGGCCGCCTCCTCAGTCCCGGCCAGGGCCGCGGCGCGGCGCCAGCAGGACGGCTGGGTGGCCAGTTCCTCGGCGGTCAGTGAGCTGTCAGTGGCGGTCATGCCAGTGGGCCCCTCTCTCCTGGTTGCTTAAAACTGATTGATTTATAGCTCTTTCGCGCATGATTGCGCAAGACGCCGGAAGGAGCGCGGACGTCGGCCCGAGTCGGCCCGGTGCTGTGCGACGCTGTCCCGATACGGCCTGGTCGACGAAGAGGGATGGCACGGCGTGTCCAGATACGAGCGGTGGAACGGTCTCCTTGAACTCCTTGCCGAGCACGGCAAGTTGGAGGTCGAAGAGGCAGCGGCCGCGCTGGGGGTGTCGGCCGCCACGATCCGCCGTGACCTGGATCAGCTGGCCCGCCAGCAGATGGTCACCCGTACGCGGGGCGGCGCGGTGGCGCACAACGTCTCCTACGACCTCCCGCTGCGCTACAAGACGGCCCGCAACGCCGGCGCCAAGCAGCGGATCGGGCAGGCGGTGGCCGCGCTGATCGCCCCCGGCGAGGTGGTCGGCCTGAACGGCGGCACCACCACCACCGAGGTGGCCCGCGCGCTCGCGGTGCGCCCCGAACTGACCGAGCGGGCCGAGAACGGGGCCGGCCAGCCGCTCACCGTGGTGACCAACGCGCTCAACATCGCCAATGAGCTGACGGTCCGACCGTCGGTCAAGATCGTGGTCACCGGTGGAGTGGCCCGACCGCAGTCCTACGAGCTGATCGGCCCGCTGGCCGCCGCGGTGCTCAACGAACTGACCCTGGACGTCACCGTGTTGGGTGTGGACGCGCTGGACGTCGAGGCCGGCGCCACCGCGCACCACGAGGGCGAGGCGAGCGTCAACCGGCTGCTGGCCGAGCGGGCCCGCAAGGTGGTGGTGGCGGCCGACTCCTCCAAGTTGGGCCGGCGCGCCTTCGCCCGGATCTGCGGGCTCGAGGCGATCGACACCCTGGTCACCGACGACGCGGTGGACGAGGAGCTGGCCGCCGCCTTCGCAGAGGCGGGAGTACGGGTGCTGACGGTGTGACAACATCCGCGCGAACGTTGCGTGTGGTGCAACGCGAGCGCCCACTTCGGTAACGTTCCGCGGCTGGGGCGCCGTGGTGTGGACCACTGGGGGGTGGGTTTGGCAACCTTTCGCCACCCATCCCCCGTGCGCCCGAAGGCGGTTCCCGCGTTGAAGTCCCGGCTCAGTGCTGCGCTCGCGACCAGCACGCTTCTGCTCTCCGGTTGCGGCACTCTCGGCATCGGCAGTGGTGACACCGTCACCCTCAAGCTGGTGGCTGCCGACTACGGGGACAGCGAGGCGAACAGCTCCCAGCACTACTGGGACGAGCTGGCCAGGCGCTTCGAGGCGGCCAACCCCAAGATCAAGGTCGACGTCCAGGTGATCAGCTGGAACGACATCGACACCAGCGTCGCCGCCATGGTCAAGGCCGGCCGCTCGCCGGACATCGTGCAGACCGGCGGTTTCGCCGACAAGGTCGCCGCCAACCAGCTCTACCCGGCCCGCGACGTGCTCTCGATGGACACCGAGGCCGACTTCCTGGAGGTCTTCAACCGGGCCGGGCAGGTGCTCGAGACCCAGTACGGCATCCCGTTCGTCTCCTCCTCGCGGACCTTCTTCTACAACAAGGCGATCTTCGCCAAGGCCGGCATCGCCCAGCCGCCCGGCTCCTGGGCCGACCTCAAGGCCGACGCCGCGCTGATCAAGGCCAAGGTCCCCGGGGTCACCCCGTACGCGCTGCCGCTCGGGCCCGAGGAGGCGCAGGCCGAGTCGATGATGTGGACGATGAGCGGCGGCGGCGGGCTGACCGACGAGTCCGGCGTCTACACCCTGGACAGCGCCAAGAACACGGACGCCTTCGGCTGGCTCAAGCAGAACCTGGTGGACCCGCACCTCACCTACCCCGACCCCGGCTCGGTGGACCGCAAGACCGCCTTCGACGACTTCGCCGCCGGCAAGGTCGCGATGCTCAACGGCCACCCCGGCCTGGTCCAGAAGGCGCTGCAGGGGAAGATCGACTACGGCACCGCGCCGATCCCGCGCAAGGACCCGCAGTCCAAGAACCGCACCCTGGGCGTCGCCGACTGGATGATGGCCTACACCGCCAACGGGCACCGCACGCAGATCCGCCAGTTCCTCAACTTCGCCTTCAGCAAGCAGAACACGCTCGCCTTCGACGAGCAGTACAACCTGCTGCCGGTCACCCAGGACACCCTGGACGAGATGACCAACAGCGGCAAGCACCCCGATCTCAAGCCCTTCCTCGACGCGCTGCCCGCCGCCAGCTTCTACCCGCTGGGCGACCCGGCCTGGGACACCGTCAGCGGGAAGATCAAGACCGAGATCGGCAAGGCGGTCAAGGGCGACCCGGCGGCGGTGCTCGGCGGGCTGCAGCAGTTCGCGGTGGAGGAGTCCAAGCGTCGGCGGCCGCAATGAGGTGCCCGATAATGGCCCCGTGAACGAGCTGACCGAGCGCGAGCTGGCGGTGCTGGCCCTGGAGGCCCGCCCGTGGCGGACCCAGGGCGCCAAGGAGCAGGCGGTCCGCGAGGAGCTCGGCATCTCCAGCACCCGCTACTACCAGCTGCTGAACGGTCTGCTGGACCGGCCCGAGGCGCTCGCGAAGAACCCGGTGCTGGTCAACCGGCTGCGCCGGATCCGCGAGGCCCGGCGCGCCGAGCGCCAGTAGCGGCGTTAGCGGGTGCGGCGGCGCGGGTAGGTTGGCGGCCATGGGCATCGTGCTGGAACCGACCACCCCCGCCGGCCGGGCGGGCCTGGCCGCACTGCTGGCCGATCCGGCCGGCGCCGTGCTCGCCTTCGACTTCGACGGCACGCTCGCGCCGATCGTCACCGACCCCGAGCAGGCCTTCGCGCATCCCGGCGCGGCCCCCGCGCTGGCCCGGCTCGCGCCGCTGGTCAACGCCGTCGCGGTGGTCACCGGTCGCCCCGCGCTGAGCGCCGTGCGACTCGGCGGCTTCGACCAACTGCCGGGCCTGGAGGGGCTGGTGGTGCTGGGCCACTACGGCGCCGAGCGCTGGGAGGGCAGCACCGGAAAGCTGACGGCGCCGCCGATCCACCCGGGGGTGGCCGCCGTCCGGGCCGAACTCCCGGCCCTGCTGGCTGAACTGGGCGTGCCGGAGGGCACCGCGATCGAGGACAAGGAACGCTCGCTCGCCGTGCACACCCGGCGCACCGCCGACCCGGACGCCGTGCTCGAGCGGCTGCGCGCACCGCTCGCCGAGCTGGCCGCCACCCACGGCCTGGCGGTCGAACCGGGCCGGATGGTGGTCGAGTTGCGCCCGCCGGGGGTGGACAAGGGGGTCGCGCTGAGCGGTCTGCTGGCCGAGCGGGCGGCCCGCACGGTGCTCTACGCCGGGGACGACCTGGGCGATCTGGCCGCCTTCGCCGCCGTCGAGCGGCGGCGCGCCGATGGCCGGCCCGCGCTGCTGGTGGCCAGCGGTCCGGTGACCGGCGAGCCGCCGGTGCGCGAGGTGGCCGAACGGGCCGACCTGGTGGTGCCGGGCCCGGCGGGGGTGGTCGAGCTGCTGACCCGGCTGGCCGAGGAGCTGCTCAGGAGTTGACGGTCAAGGGTTGAGGGCCGCCAGCTGGTCCAGGAACCACTGCTGCGGGGAGAGCGCGGTGGCCGCCGCCGCCAGCCGCTTGGTCCGCTCGGTCCGCTCGGCCGCGGGCAGGCTGAGCGCCCGGTGCAGCGCATCGGCGGTGCCGACCACGTCGTACGGGTTGATCCCGATCGCGTCCTCGGCCAGCTCCGCCCAGGCGCCCGCCTCCCGGGACAGGACCAGTGCGCAGCCGGCCTCGGAGACCACCGGGATCTCCTTGGCGACCAGGTTCATCCCGTCCCGGATCGGGTTGACCAGTGCCACGTCGGCCAGCCGGTAGGCGGCCAGCGAGCGCGCGAAGTCGTCCTCGACCTGGAGTATCAGCGGCTGCCAGGAGTCGGTGGCGAACTCGGCGTCGATCTCCTCGCTGATCCGGCGCACGGCGGCGGTGTAGTCGCGGTACTCGGCCAGGTCCTGCCGGGAGGGGTAGGCGAAGGCGATGTGCACCACCCGCTCGCGCCACTCGGGGCGGCTGCGCAGCAGGTGCCGGTAGGCGAGCAGGCCGCGGACGATGTTCTTGCTCAGCTCGGTGCGGTCGACCCGGACGATGGTCCGGCGGTCGCCGACGGTCTCGCGCAGCGCCGCGAGCCGCTGGTCCACGTCCGCCCGGTGCGCCCGCTCGCGCAGGAACTCGCCGTCCGCGCCCAGGCCGTGCACGCCGAGCCTGGTGGTGCGGCCCCGGTAGCTGACCGAGAGGTCGGCCCGGTCGACCGCTGCGCCCAGTACCGCCTCGCAGCAGTCGGCGAAGGCCAGTGCCCAGCGGCGGGTGTGGAAGCCGGCCCGGTCGGCGCCGAGCACTCCGGTGAGGACGGCCGTGGCGAGCGGGTCCGGCAGCAGCCGGAAGTAGTCGGCGGGCGCCCACGGGGTGTGCAGGAAGTAGCCGATCCGCAGGTCGGGGCGGAGTTCGCGGAGCAGCGCCGGGACCAGGGTCAGGTGGTAGTCCTGCACCAGCACGGCGGCGCCCTCGGCGGCCTCGGCGGCCAGCGCCTCGGCGAAGGCCGTGTTGTAGGCCTCGAAGGCCCGCCACTGCTCGGCGGCCTCGGCGTCGAAGGCGGGGGCGGCCGGGGTGTTGTAGAGCATGTGGTGCAGGAACCAGAGGGTGGAGTTGGCCACCCCGTTGTAGGCCTGGTCGAAGACCTCGGGGTCGATGTCCAGCATCCGGACGGCCTGTCCGCCGACGTCGAAGCCGCCCCGGTCGAGCCGCCCGTGCGGGGAGCGCCCGGCCGCCGCCCGGTCCGCCTCGCCGAGCGCCGCGCAGACCCAGACGGCGTTCGGGTCGTCGATCGCGGACAGCCCCGAGACCAGTCCGCCGCCCCCGCGTCGCAAGGTCAACGTCCCGTCGGGGGCGCTGGAGAAGGAGACCGGCCCCCGGTTGGAAGCCACCAGGATGCGCGCGGTCGTGAGAGCGGCCATGTGTTCAACCTTGCCGGGGTCGTCCGGTGGCAAACGTCGAGTACTCCGGGACCTCGATCATCGGAGGACGCTCCAAAGCCGTGATCGGGTGGCTGTGGGCGCTGAAGTCCCTGGTCCGAGGGTCGCGGGAGAACTGGGTGAGGACCGGACGGGCCAGGTCCTCGGCGGCCTTCAGGCGGTGGGTGCGGTCCAGGCGCTCCAGGGCGGTGCGGTAGATGGTGGCGGCCATCCGGCCCAGCGCCTGGCTGTCCTGGTGGCGGTGGTGGCGCACGCCGACGTCCACCTGGGCCAGCGCGTCCAGGCCGACCAGCTCCAGCGCGTCCACCAGCAGGCCGAGCTCCACCCCGTAGCCGGTCGGGAAGTGCAGCCGTTCCAGCAGGCCGCGGCGGGCCGCGTACTCGCCGCCGAGCGGCTGCACGAAGCCGGCCAGCCGAGGCCAGTGCAGGTTGAGCAGCGGGCGGGCGACCAGCTCGGTGACCCGGCCGCCGCCGGCCGGCACCACCGCCCCGTCGGTCTCCAGGGGCCGGTCGTACATGGCCTTGACCAGCTGGATCCCGGGGTCGGTGAGCAGCGGGCCGACGATGCCGGAGACGAAGGCCGGATCGAACTCGCGCAGGTCGGCGTCGATGAAGCAGACGATCTCGCCGCTGGTGACCAGCAGCGAGCGCCAGAGCACCTCGCCCTTGCCGGGCACCGGTTCGAGTCGGGGCAGGATCGCGTCCCGGTGCACCACCCGGGCGCCGGCCGCCGCGGCCACCTCGGCGGTGCGGTCCGCCGAGCCGGAGTCGACCACCACCAGCTCGTCCACCAGCGGCAGTCGCTCCATCAGTTCGCGCCGGATCACCTCCACGATCCCGCCCACCGTGGACTCCTCGTCCAGCGCGGGCAGCACCACGCTGACCGTGCCGGCCGGGCCGGCCGCCCGCTTGGCGGCGAGCAGCTCGGCGGTCGGCCGGTCGGCCGCGCTCCAGGACCGGCGGCGCAGCCAGTCCGCGGCCTCGGGAATCAGCGCGGGCCCGGGCTCCTCGGCAGGCAAAATCTCGCTCCTCGTGAATCTCGTCTCGCGTTGCGGACGGCCGGGGTCAGCTTCCCGGCCTTCGGTTACAGTCTTCGTACTGCGGTGAGACCTTCGCACGCCGGGGTCGGCTGCGCAGACAGCCCAGCAGATGCAGGACCACAACTTCACAGAGCTCATCCAGAGGGACTGAGGGAACGGCCCGTCGACGTCCCGGCAACCTTCTCGTCCGGCCATCGCAGGCCCCGGCGGGACAGGTGCCAATTCCGTCCTGTGGCGCGCCCGCGCCACGGGGAAGATGAGGAGAGAGGCCTCCGCCATCATGGCTACCGCTACCCCTGTCGAGTCGTCCACCGTCGACCTCGGCCCCGCCGCTTCGCTGTCCTGTCGCGAGTGCGGTACCAAGTTCCCGCTCGGTCCGAGCTTCGCCTGCCTCGAGTGCTTCGGTCCGCTGGAGATCGCCTACGACTACAGCGGCTACCAGGCCGAGGAGCTGCGCAAGCGGATCGAGGCCGGTCCGGCCTCGATCTGGCGCTACGCCCCGCTGCTGCCGGTGCCGGCCGACGTCGCCGGCAAGCCCAACCTGAACCCGGGCTGGACCCCGCTGGTCAAGGCCGACAACCTGGGCCGCGAGCTGGGCTTCACCGCCCAGCTGCACGTCAAGGACGACTCGGGCAACCCGACCCACTCCTTCAAGGACCGGGTGGTGGCCTGCGCGATCGAGGCGGCCCGTGCGTTCGACTTCACCACGCTGTCCTGCTCCTCCACCGGCAACCTGGCCGGTGCGGTCGGCGCGGCGGCGGCCCGGGCCGGGTTCAAGTCCTGCGTCTTCATCCCGCACGACCTGGAGCAGGGCAAGGTCGTGATGGCCGGTGTCTACGGCGGCGAGCTGGTCGGCATCGAGGGCAACTACGACGATGTGAACCGGTTCTGCTCCGAGCTGATCGGTGACCCGGTCGGCGAGGGCTGGGGCTTCGTCAACGTCAACCTGCGGCCGTACTACGGCGAGGGCTCCAAGACGCTGGCGTACGAGATCTGCGAGCAGCTCGGCTGGCGGCTGCCGGAGCAGATCGTGATCCCGATCGCCTCGGGCTCCCAGCTCACCAAGATCGACAAGGGCCTGCAGGAGCTGATCAAGCTCGGCCTGGTCGAGGACCGCCCGTACAAGATCTTCGGCGCCCAGGCGGCCGGCTGCTCGCCGGTCTCCGCCGCCTTCAAGGCCGGCCACGACGTGATCCGCCCGGTCAAGCCGGACACCATCGCCAAGTCGCTGGCGATCGGCAACCCGGCCGACGGCCCGTACGTGCTGGACATCGCCCGGCGCACCGGTGGTGCGGTGGAGGACGTCACCGACGCCGAGGTGGTGGCCGCGATCAAGCTGCTGGCCCGGACCGAGGGGATCTTCGCCGAGACCGCGGGCGGCGTGACCATCGGGGTGCTCAAGAAGTTGGTCGAGAGCGGGCAGCTCGACCCGGCCAAGGAGACCGTGGCGATCAACACCGGGGACGGTCTGAAGACCCTGGACGCGGTCGCCGACGCCGGTCTGACCGCGACCATTCGGCCCACCCTGGAGTCGTTCCGCGCCGCCGGCCTGGCGTCCTGACCGCTTTGCAAACTTTGCAAAGCCGAACTTTGCATTGAGGAGACACCCCATGAGCGCCACCGTCCGCATTCCGACCATCCTGCGCCCCTACACCGACGGCGCCGCCGAGGTGACCGCCGAGGGCGCCACGCTGGCCGAGATCGTCGCCGACCTGGAGAAGAACTACGCCGGGATCAGCGCGCGGATCCTGGACGACACCGGCAAGCTGCGCCGCTTCGTCAACGTCTACGTCAACGACGACGACGTGCGGTTCGCCGAGGGTCTGGCCACCGAGATCAAGGACGGCGCCGGGATCTCGATCATTCCGGCGGTGGCGGGGGGTTGCTGAGGCCTGCTCAGCGCGCTTGCGGGGCGCCGCACGGCCTTCGGGCCGGGTGGCGCCCCGTGCCGTGTCCGGGCCGGTTCTGCGGCCGGTTCCGGGGCCGTGTCCGAGGCGTGTCCGCGCCGTCGCCCGGGCGTGTCCGTGGTGCCCTCCGGCAGGGCATAGGCTGTCCCCGACTTGAGTGGCGCTCAGGGCCCGGGAAAGAGTCCGTCCGCTGAGACGCAACTGCCGATGTACCACCGGAATCATGTCGGCGACTCGTCAGAATTATCTGGACAATTCGCGGTTTTCGTCCGCTATGTCCCCGATGAATTGTCAGTTTCTGTCGCATTCATCCCCGCATATCCCTTAAGGGCCCGGTCGAATTCGGCAGGAGTGGCCCTGTTGCTCAGGGCTCCGATGCGGATACATTCAGCCGCGGTCGACGCACTCGCCTGCCCCGTTCGACGCCAACTGGCGTTCTGGGGTGGAGCGGTGCGGCATGCAGGGCCATGCCCAGGGGGGACACCTCGGGTTGGTCCGCCAGACCCGGGCCCGCGACCTGCGGGCACGTGAAGGGCCAGCACAGCACTAGGGGAGATCGGAATGGCTCAGGGCACCGTCAAGTGGTTCAACGCGGAGAAGGGCTACGGCTTCATCGCGGTCGACGGTGGTGCGGACGTGTTCGTCCACTACAGCGCGATCCAGATGGACGGCTACCGCACCCTTGAAGAGGGCCAGCGGGTCGAGTTCGAGATCTCCCAGGGGCAGAAGGGCCCGCAGGCGGACATGGTCCGCGCGGCGGGCTGACCTTTCCGAACCTCGGAGCCTCGGCTCTCACCGAGCTGGTGGACCAAGCGGCAGGCCCGCACCCGACTCCCCGTCAGGGGAGGGGGTGCGGGCCTGCCGCTGTGTGCGGCGGCTCTCGCCAGGAGCTTGCACTCGCCACCCCAGAGTGCTAATCATTGGCGTTAGCACTCGCAGTGTGAGAGTGACAAACGGACCGGCCGGTGAGGCCCCCGGGAGCGGTAGGGGACAGGACCCCCGCATACCAGGGCCGTCCGTCGCGGGCACCTCTGGTCCGAGCAGTCGACCGTGTCCTGGAGGACCACTTCCGATGGCCAAGATCATCGCGTTTGACGAGGAAGCTCGCCGCGGCCTTGAGCGCGGCATGAACCAGCTTGCCGACGCCGTCAAGGTGACGCTGGGCCCCAAGGGCCGCAACGTCGTCCTTGAGAAGAAGTGGGGCGCCCCCACGATCACCAACGACGGTGTCTCCATCGCCAAGGAGATCGAGCTCGAGGACCCCTACGAGAAGATCGGCGCGGAGCTCGTCAAGGAGGTCGCGAAGAAGACCGACGACGTCGCGGGTGACGGCACCACCACCGCCACCGTGCTGGCCCAGGCCCTGGTGCGCGAGGGTCTGCGCAACGTGGCCGCCGGCGCCAACCCGATGGCCCTGAAGCGCGGTATCGAGAAGGCCGTCGCGGCCGTCTCGGACCAGCTGCTGGCCCAGGCCCAGAACGTCGAGACCAAGTCGCAGATCGCCGCGACCGCCTCGATCTCCGCCGCTGACACCCAGATCGGCGAGCTCATCGCCGAGGCCATGGACAAGGTCGGCAAGGAAGGCGTCATCACCGTCGAGGAGAGCAACACCTTCGGTCTGGAGCTCGAGCTCACCGAGGGCATGCGCTTCGACAAGGGCTACATCTCGGCCTACTTCGCCACCGACCTGGAGCGGATGGAGGCGTCGTTCGACGACCCGTACATCCTGATCGCCAACTCCAAGATCGGCTCGGTCAAGGACCTGCTGCCGCTCCTCGAGAAGGTCATGCAGAGCGGCAAGCCGCTGCTGATCATCGCCGAGGACGTCGAGGGCGAGGCCCTGTCCACCCTGGTGGTCAACAAGATCCGCGGCACCTTCAAGTCCGTCGCCGTCAAGGCCCCGGGCTTCGGCGACCGCCGCAAGGCCATGCTGGGCGACATCGCCATCCTGACCGGCGGCACCGTGATCTCCGAGGAGGTCGGCCTCAAGCTCGAGAACGCGGGCCTCGACCTGCTGGGCACCGCCCGCAAGGTGGTCATCACCAAGGACGAGACCACCATCGTCGACGGTGGCGGCGACAGCGACCAGGTCGCCGGCCGGGTCAACCAGATCCGCGCGGAGATCGAGAACAGCGACTCGGACTACGACCGCGAGAAGCTCCAGGAGCGCCTCGCCAAGCTGGCCGGCGGCGTGGCCGTCATCAAGGCCGGCGCGGCGACCGAGGTCGAGCTCAAGGAGCGCAAGCACCGCATCGAGGACGCCGTGCGCAACGCCAAGGCGGCCGTCGAGGAGGGCATCGTCGCCGGTGGTGGCGTGGCGCTGCTGCAGGCCGGTGTCGCGTTCGACAAGCTCGAGCTCGAGGGCGACGAGGCCACCGGTGCCAACATCGTGAAGGTCGCGCTGGAGGCCCCGATCAAGCAGATCGCCACCAACGCCGGCCTCGAGGGTGGCGTCGTGGTGGAGAAGGTCCGCAACCTGCCCGCCGGCCACGGCCTGAACGCCGCGACCAACGAGTACGTCAACCTGATCGACGCGGGCATCATCGACCCCGCCAAGGTCACCCGTTCCGCGCTGCAGAACGCCGCCTCCATCGCGGCGCTCTTCCTCACCACCGAGGCCGTCATCGCCGACAAGCCGGAGAAGGCCGCCGCGGCCGCCGGCGGCGGCATGCCGGGCGGTGACATGGACTTCTGATCCTTCCTCAAGGATCGGGTGTTCTGACAGGGCGGTCTCCTTCGGGAGGCCGCCCTTTCGCATGCGGGACCGCCTTGCACGCCGGACCGCCTTTCCCGTGCGGGGCCGCCTTTCGCGTGCGGGACAATGGACGGATGGCCGACATCGAAACCGCCCTGCACGGCGCCCGGGCGCTGATCCTCGCCGACCTCGCCGCCCGGGACGTGGCGGATGCCGCCGTGGTCTCGCTGGTCGAGGACGCCGTGACGCACCGGCGCTGGTGGCTGGAGCAGTGGCCGGACGGGGCGGAGTACGTGCTGGGGCTGGTGGCGCAGGACGTCCAGGACGCGCTGCTGGAGGGGTACGGGCGGTGGCCGCTCTGCGAGGCCTGCGCGGCGGCGGACGGCGATCTGCACGCGTTGAGCGTGGAGCCGGAGCTCGGGCCCGACCCGCACTGGGTGTGCGGCAAGGAGGGCGTCCCGGTGGCGCCCGTCGGATCGCTCTCGTGATCCTGATCGACCCCCCGGTCTGGCCCGGGCACGGGCGGCTCTGGTCGCACCTGGTGAGCGACGAGTCGTACCAGGAGCTGCACGCCTTCGCCGAACGGCTGGGCGTGCCGCCGCGTGGCTTCGAGCGGGACCACTACGACCTGCCGGAGAGCCGCTACCGGGACGCGCTGGCGGCCGGCGCCGTGCCGGTCGGCAGCAAGGAGCTGGTGGCGAGGCTGACGGCGGCCGGCCTGCGCCGGCGGAAGGCCCGGACCGTCGCTACGACTCCAGCGAGCTGAGCTCGGCGGCCAGGTTGGCCCGGGCCCGCTCGGTGTAGCGCTCGACGGCGGTGGGGGTGCGGTAGAGGCCGGGCAGCGCGAGGAGTTGGCGCAGGATCGCCGCGCGGCCGGTGCGGAACGCCTGCTCGGGCACGAAGGAGTACTCCGCGCGGACGGCGGCCGCGTACGCCGCGTACTGCTCGGCGGCCCCGCCGAGGACCGCGAGATCGGCGTCGCAGAGCACCTCGCCGTCCCGGTCGCCGGGCTCCGGGTGGTGGCTGACGGTCAGCCGGACCAGCCGCGCCACCTCCTCGATCCGCGGCTCGGCCACGCCCGCCTCGCGCAGCGCGCGGATCGCCAGCTGGGCGCTGCGCTCCTCGTTCTCGCTGCGGTCCGGCTTGTAGACGGCGTCATGGAACCAGGCGGCCAGCCGGACGGTGTCCGGGTCGGCGGCGTGCTCGGCGAGCAGGTCGATCTGGTCCAGCATCGCCAGCAGGTGGTCGGTGGTGTGGTACCGGCGCTGCGGCTCGGCCCAGCGCCGGAGCAGCTCGCGGCCGTACGGCACCGGGTCGGCGGTGGTGCCGCAGCGCTGCAGCAGCGCGGTCCAGCGGTCCAGCAGGGCATCGGTCGCGGGGTGGGCCTCGGTTGCCATGACCGTCATTCTGCTCCTGAAACCCAGTCAGTCGATCACTGGACCTATATGCCGATGAACGGTATATGTAGATGCATGACAGGACGGGCCATACAGGAGCCGACGCTGCTCCTGCTCACCGCGCTGGCCGATGCCCCCAGGCACGGCTATGCGCTGATTCAGGAGATCGACGCGATCTCCGCGGGCCGGGTGAAGATGCGCACCGGTACGCTGTACGCCGCACTGGACCGGCTGCTCGACCAGGGGCTGATCCGGGTCGAGCGGGACGAGGTGGTGGACGGCCGGGCCCGGCGCACCTATGCGCTGACCGACCCGGGCCGCACGGTGCTCGCCGAGGAGGTCGAGCGGCTGCGCGCCGTGGCCGCCGAGGCGCACCGCCGGCTCACCGTTGTCCGGCCGGCCGGCCGGTCGATCGCCAGGGGGGCGTTGGCATGACGGATGATCGGACGCTGCGGCTGGTGCTGCGGCTCTTCTCGAAGCGGTACCGGGCCGAGCGCGGTCCGGAGATCGCGGCGGTCTACGCCGACGCCACCGCCGGGGCGGGCCGGTTCGTCCGGCTGCGCGAGCTGTACGGGGTCGCCGCGCACGGGGCGCGGCAGCGGCTGCGGCTGACGGCGAGCCAGCCGCTCGGGCAACTGCTCGGGGCGGCCGCGCCGCTGGTGGCGGGGATGGGGGCCGGGGTCGCGCTGGTCTGGGGGCTGCTCTTCCTGGACCTCGGCCGGGTCGGGCTGAGCGGCCTGCTCTGGCTCGCGCCGTACGGGCTGGCGCTGCCGGCCCTGCCGGCGGTGCTGCTGGGCCGCGCCACCGTGGCCCGGCTGTGCGCGGTGCTGGCCGGGATCGGGACGCTGGCCTCGATCGGTGCGCTGGTGGCCCAGGGCCCGGGGGTGATCGTGGTCCGGGACGCCGCTTCGCTGCTGCAGGCGGTGGCCGAGTACGGCGCGCCGCTGGTCTGGGCGGTGCTGCTGCTGGCCGCTCCGCGCGAGCTGGTGCGGCGCCCGGAGCGCTACTGGCCGATCCTGCTGGCCGTCGGGGCGGGTCCGCTGGTGATCGCCGGCCTGGTCGCGGTGCTGTTCGGTCACCAGGTGCCCTTCCACCTGCTCGGGCTGCTGGTCGTGCTGTTCGCGAACGCCCTGCTGGTCCTGACGGTGCGGTTGGGCGGGCTGTCGCCGGCCGCGCTGGCGGTGGGCTGGCTGCCGCTGCTGCTGCCGTTCACCGAGCTGACGCTGAGCGCCCGGGCCGGGGCGGCTCGGGTGGTGGGGCCGGTGCTGCTGCTGGCGCTGCTCGTGGGGATCGCGGGGCGCCTGTTCGGGCGCTCCCGTGCGGTGGCCGTAGGCCGCTGACCTCGCGACAGGCGGGCCCGCTCACCCCCCCGGGGTGGGCGGGCCCGCCTTTTGCCTGCGGGGGGCTCGCGGTGAGCCGGGGTGGTGTGGCAGGGTAGCCACATGTCTAGACCAATCTTCGAAGTCATCGCGCTGACCGCGCAGGATGCCAGAGCCGCGCAGTCCGGTGGTGCCGACCGCCTCGAACTGGTCACGGACATGGGCGCCGACGGACTGACCCCCGCCCTCGCCGAGTTCGCCGCTATCCGGGCCGCGGTGGAGCTCCCGCTGCGGGTGATGCTGCGGATCCGCGACGGCTTCACCCCCGGCGACCTGGACCAGCTGTGCACCCGGGCGCAGGCCCTGCGGGCCGAGGGCGCCGAGGAGTTCGTCCTCGGCTTCCTGGCTGCCGACGGTGCGGTGGACCTGCCGGCCGTGCGGGTGGTGGCCGAGGCGGTGGCCGGGTGCCGCTGGACCTTCCACCGGGCGGTCGACCACAGCGCGGACCGCGCGGCGCTGCGCGCGGCGGTGGGCGAACTGCCGGGTCTGGACACCTTCCTCACCGCGGGCGCGGCCACGGGGGTGGACGCGGGGCGCGCGGTGCTCGCCGGTGAGCTGGCGAAGGCCGGGGAGCCGGGGTACCGCCAGCAGATCCTGATCGGCGGCGGCCTGCACGAGGAGCACCTGCCGGAGCTGCGGGCCGAGGGCTTCGACGCCTTCCACGTGGGCGGCGCGGTCCGGGCCGCGGGCTGGACCACTCCGGTGGACGCCGCGAAGGTGGCCCACTGGCGGGCGCTGATCGGGGAGTGATGATCGGGGAGCGATGAGCGGGGGCCCGATCGACCAGGGCACCCGATCGACCAGGGCCCTGCGAACGGCTATCCCAACTGCACGGGCAGCGGCTGCTCGTGGAGCACGGTGAGGCCGGAGACGGCACGGGTGAGCGCCACATAGAGCCGGCGCAGGCCGGTCCGCTCGTCCGGCTCGCCCGCGACCACGGCGGCGGGCTCGTCCAGCACCACGTAGTCGTACTCCAGGCCCTTGGCCAGCGAGGCCGGGACCAGCGTGAGCCGGGCCTCCGCGGTGGTCTCGGTGCCGGGGGTGAGGAAGGCCAGCCCCGCCTCGGCGAGCGCGGCCTCGAAGAGCGGGATCCGGGCGTCGGCGGCGATCAGGCCGGTCGACCCCTCCTGCTGCAGCGCCGTCCGGCAGGCCTCGACCACCGATTCGACCAGCCCGTCAGGCGTGTGACGGATCGTCAGAGTGTCCTGCCCGGTACGGATCGAGGTGGCCGGCGCCAGCCCCGGTGCGATCGCGGGCAGCAGGCGCGAGGCGTAGGCGATCACCTCCTCGGGCACCCGGAACCCCGTGGTCAGCTCCTCGACGTGGGCGCCCTGCTTGCCCAGGTGGCGCAGCGCCTCCGGCCAACTCGCCGTCGCCCAGGGCGTGGTGCCCTGGGCCAGGTCGCCGAGCACGGTGGCCGAGCCGGTGGTGCAGCGCCGGCCCACCGCGCGGTACTGCATGGGCGACAGGTCCTGCGCCTCGTCCAGCACCACATGGCCGAGCGAGGGGGTGCGCTGCACCAGATCGGTCGCCTCGTCGACCAGGACGGCGTCGGCCGCCGTCCACGGCGCGGTCTTCACCGAACGCCCCGGCTTGGCCCAGAGGATCTCGGCCTGCTCCTCGGCGGTCAGGATCCCCTCCGCGCTGGCCGCCAGGAACTCGGCGTCGCTGAGTAGCCGGAGCACCAGCTTGGCCGGGTCGACCGGCGGCCAGCAGGCCTTGACCATGGCCTTGACCTCGCGCGAGCGGGCCACCGCGTCCTGCACCCGGTCGTCCGGGGCCTCGCCGCCCTGCTCCATCTTCAGCAGCACGGCATGCGAGATCCGCTGCGGCAGGGCTTCCATGGCCGCCCCGTAGCGGATCTCCCGGCTCGCCAACTCCTCGATGATCTCGACCAGTTCGTAGACCGGCACGCGCCAGCGCCGGGAGCCGCGGACCACCACGCAGGGCTCGGTGGGCAGCGTGATGCCGGCTCGTACGGCCCGGCGCAGCACCTCGGCCAGCCGCGCGTCGCCCTTGATCCTGGCAGCCGGCGCGGAGTCGGTGCCGCGCACCTCGACATGCGCCACCAGCTCCTGCACGGTGGCCTGGGCGACATCCAACTCGCCCAGGGCCGGTAGGACTTGCTCGATGTAGGAGAGGAAGGAGCTGTTCGGCCCGATCACCAGGGTGCCGGACTTGGCGAGCCGGTCGCGGTGCGCGTACAGCAGGTACGCCACCCGGTGCAGGCCGACCGCCGTCTTCCCGGTGCCGGGCGCGCCCTGCACGCAGACGGTGCCGCCGACGTCGGCGCGGACGATCTCGTCCTGCTCGGGCTGGATGGTGGCCACGATGTCGCGCATCGGGCCGACGCGCGGCTTCTCGATCTCGGCCGCGAGCAGCGCGGAGGCGGTCTCCAGCTCGGCCGGGTCGCTCAGGTTCTCGTCCTCATAGGCCGTCAACTCGCCACCGGTGTAGCCGAACCGGCGCCGCTTGCCGATGTCCATCGGGTCCTTGCGGCTGGCCCGGTAGAAGGACTGCGAGACCGGCGCCCGCCAGTCGATCACCATCGGGTCGCCGTCGGCGTCGTGCACATGGCGCCGGCCGATGTAGAAGCGCTCTCCGCCGGCGCCCTCGGAGGCGTCGGTCGAGATGGCGTGCAGGAAGTCCAGCCGGCCGAAGAAGAGCGGGGTGTGCAGCAGGTCGGCCAGTGCGGCGATCCGTCGCTGGATCTGGTTGTGCAGGACCTGCTGGGTGACCCAGGAGCCGGCGACGTCGGAGATGTCCAGGGACTCGGCGTCCTGGCGCATCGCGCGCAGGGCGGCCCTGGAGGCGGCGAGATGGTCGCGCTCGCGCTGCAGCGGGTCGTCCGAGGCGCCTGGGGTGGGAGTGGCGGCATGGGTGGCGGGGGAATGCACAGCGAACCTTCCCGGCCGCGCCGTCCGGGGCGCGGCGGACTCGTCGTAGCTCACAGTGGGAACCTGACCGGTTGCCGAGCGGTCAGGGCCTCCCACGACTGCCACGAGGGGCGGCGGAGGTCGCTGTGGGAGGGGGCAGACCGGACAGCTTAGACCTGTCGTTCGTCCGCGCGCCAACGGATATTCGCCGGATAAAGGCCTCAGGGTCCCGTACTCCTCGGGGACGACTTCGGTCCCGAGCTTTCGGACCTTCGGACTGATGCCGTTCCGACCGTGCGAAAACTACGGTGGAACACATGAGCACCGTACACATGACGGCGCCCCCGGCAGCGGCCAAGACCCCCCGGGCGCGCACCACCACCGAGTCCCTGACCCCTACTCCCGCCGGCGCCACCCTCGCCGACCACCCCCGCCGGCGCAAGCCGCTGGCCACCGCCGTGCGCAACCTCGGCATCGCCCTCGACACCGCCGCGCGGGTGGTCTTCCTCGGGCGCGACGGCGTCAAGTACTGACAGCGACCTGCTGCTTACAGCACGTCTGCTTACCGTACGTCTGGTTACAGCACGTCTGCTTACAGCACGTCGTCCGCGTCGATGATCCGGTACGCGTACCCCTGCTCGGCCAGGAACCGCTGCCGGTGGGCGGCGAAGTCCTGGTCCACGGTGTCCCGGGCCACCACCGAGTAGAAGTGGGCCGAGTGTCCGTCGGCCTTGGGCCGCAGCACCCGTCCGAGCCGCTGGGCCTCCTCCTGGCGGGAGCCGAAGGTCCCGGAGACCTGGATGGCGACCGTCGCCTCCGGCAGGTCGATCGAGAAGTTCGCCACCTTGGAGACCACCAGCACGCTGATCTCCTTGGAACGGAAGGCCTCGAAGAGCTTCTCGCGCTGGGCGTTGCTGGTCTCGCCCTTGATCACCGGGGCGTTCAGCACCTCGCCCAGCTCGTCCAGCTGGTCGATGTACTGCCCGATGATCAGCGTCTGGTCCTTCTCGTGCTTCTTGACCAGCGCCTCCACCACCCGCCGCTTGGTCGCGGTGGTGGAGCAGTACCGGTAGCGCTCCTCCGGCTCGGCGGTGGCGTACGTCAGCCGCTCGGAGTCGGTGAGCGTGACCCGGACCTCGCAGCAGTCGGCCGGCGCGATGTAGCCCTGCGCCTCGATCTCCTTCCACGGCGCGTCGAACCGCTTGGGCCCGATCAGGCTGAAGACGTCCCCTTCCCTGCCGTCCTCACGGACCAGGGTCGCGGTCAGCCCGAGCCTGCGGCGGGCCTGCAGGTCGGCGGTGAACTTGAAGACCGGTGCGGGCAGCAGGTGCACCTCGTCGTAGACCACCAGGCCCCAGTTGCGGGCGTCGAACAGCTCCAGGTGGGCGTAGGTGCCCTTCCGCTTGGTCGTCATCACCTGGTAGGTGGCGATGGTGACCGGGCGGATCTCCTTCTTCGTCCCGCTGTACTCGCCGATCTCGTCCTCGGTGAGGGAGGTCCGCTTGACCAGCTCGTGCTTCCACTGCCGGGCCGAGACGGTGTTGGTGACCAGGATCAGCGTGGTCGACTTGGCCTCGGCCATCGCCGCCGCGCCCACCAGCGTCTTGCCCGCGCCACAGGGCAGCACGACCACGCCGCTGCCGCCGTGCCAGAACCCCTCCACCGCCTGCTGCTGGTACGGGCGCAGCTGCCACCCGTTCTGCTCCAGCTGAATCGGGTGCGCCTCACCGTCCACGTACCCCGCGTGGTCCTCGGCCGGCCAGCCGAGCTTGAGCAGCACCTGCTTGACCTGCCCGCGCTCCGACGGGTGCACGACCACCGTGTCCGGATCCACCCGGGCACCGACCAGCGGAGCGATCTTCTTGGACTTCAGCACCTCCTCGAGCACCGGCCGGTCGGTGGTGGTCATCACCAGACCGTGCACCGGGTGCTTGAGCAGCTGCAGACGGCCGTAGCGGGCCATCGTGTCGGCGACATCCACCAGCAGCGCGTGCGGCACCGGGTACCGCGAGTACTTCACCAGCGCGTCGACCACCTGCTCGGCATCGTGCCCAGCGGCACGGGCGTTCCAGAGGCCGAGCGGGGTCACGCGGTAGGTGTGCACATGCTCGGGCGCGCGCTCGAGCTCGGCGAAGGGCGCGATGGCCCGCCGGCAGTCGGCGGCGCTGGGGTGGTCGATTTCGAGCAGCAGGGTCTTGTCGCTTTGGACGATCAGTGGCCCGTCGTTCACGTTGAGCAGTCCTCCGTCGGATCAGGCGCAGACTCTCCAGTGTCGCGCATCGGCGGAGTGAATGGGGGCGGTGTGAGCGACGGGGCACTGGAACGGGTGGCGGGCGGGCGGTCTTAGCGGAGGGTGGCGTTGTCCAGGTAGATCGAGGACTGGCCCGAGGCGCCCTTGGCGGGGACGAAGTCGACGCCGATCTCGCAGACCTGGTCGCGGTTGGGAATTCCGCCGAGGTTGAGGAAGAGCCGGGTGCCGTTGGAGTCCACGGACTGGCCCCTGTTGTCGTACCAGGTGAGGGGCCCGCTGCAGCTTGGGCCGGTGCGCAGGTAGAGCTTGGCGGTGGTGCCGCCGGCCTGGTTGCCCCAGGGGGCGGTGCGGGCGGTGACGGAGAGGGTGAGGTGGCCGCTCAGGTCGGTCGGGGTGCTGTAGTGGCGGTTCAGGATGGACTCGTGCCGCTGGTCGAGCATGACGTCGGACTTGAGCGAGTGCGTCCCGGTGGCCGCCCACTCGGTGACCGACCAGGGGACGGAGTTGATGGTCTGCCAGTTGCTCCAGCCCTCCACCCCGGTCTCGAAGTCGGCGAGCAGGGTGGCGGGTCGGGCGGCGGTGACGTCGTCGACGTACACCGAGGCCGGGCCGGTGGCGCCGGTGGCGGGGGTGAAGTCGACGCCGATGTCGTGGACGTCGTTGAGGTTGGGGATGCCGGCGAGCGACACCGTGAGCATCACGCCGTCCGGGCCGATCACGGTGGCGCCGCTGTCGTACCAGGCGTTGCCGGAGCCGGTGCGCAGGTAGAGCTTTGCGGTGGCGCCGCCGGCCTGGTTGCCTCCTGGGGCGGTGCGGGCAGCGGCCGAGAGGGTGGCGTAGGCGCTGAGGTCGAACTGGCCGTGGTGGTAGAGGAAGAGCTGCTTCTGCTGCGAGAGGTCGGTATCGGCCCTGAGCGAGGAGCTGCCCTGTGAGGACCATTCGTTGACCTGCAGCGGCCCGTTCGCCTGGTTGTAGGCGGTCCAGCCGTCGGCGCCGGTCTCGAAGCCGTTCAGCAGCTCGACCGGGTCGGCGGGCCGGGCCGGGCCGGCTGCCTCGGTACGGGCGGAGCGGTCGAGCTCGCCCAGGTTGACCGTCCACGGGTCGTTCATCAGGGCCTTGGCGCCATCCGGGATCTGCTGGGTGAGGCCCCAACTGTCGTTCCAGGAGAGGAAGTAGCTGGTGGCCGGGTAGCGGTGGTGGATCGCGTCCGACCAGCGGCGGAAGTCGAAGCTGTTCGGGTCGGCGGCGGGCGGGGTGAGGTTGTTGTCGGTCGGTGCGCCGATCTCGGCGAACGCGAACGGCTTGCCGAGGGCGGTCATCGCGTCGTAGCCCTGAGCGGCGGACGGATCGGCCGGGTAGCAGTCGAGGCCGACGATGTCGGTGTACGCGGCGCCCGGGTAGTAGCCGGCCGGGTCCGAGGTGTCGCAGAGCGAGGAGTAGACCCAGAGCAGGTTGTGCAGGCCCTTGGTCTGGGTCAGGTAGGTGTACATGTTCCGCCACACCGCGATGAAGTCGGAACGCTGCTGCCCGCTCCACCAGAAGGCCTGCTGGTACGTGGAGTTCATCTCGTGCAGCGGACGGAACAGCACCGGCACACCCGCCGCGTCGAGCTGCTGGAGCCCGGCGGCCACCTGGTCCAGGGTGGCGTGCCACTGCTTGCCGACGGCGGTGGTCGGGTCGGTGATCTGCGCGAAGTCGTCCAGGTGGACGAAGAGCCCGCCGGTGGGCTGCGCGGGGTTGGGTGCGTGGAAGCTGACCGAGGCCAGGCCACCCTGCTGCCACCAGTTGATCAGGCCGCTGTTGCAGGAGGTGTCGATGCTGGAGCTGCCGTTGGCGGCATAGTCGCAGGCCAGCAGGCCGGGGTTCTGGCCGGTCGCCGTCTGAAGCTTCCCCAGCTGGGTGGGCTGCCCGTCGGTGGTGGTCCGGTCGGCCGAGAAGGTCGAGCCGCTGTAGCCGCCGAAGAAGCCGGAGAGCACCCGGTTGCCCGCCCGGTTCGGTAGTTGGGCCAGCCAGTCGAGCGCCTGCGCGGCGGCCGGCGTGGCCTGCGGGTCGGACGGGGCCGCGGTGGCCGCCACGGCGGACGGGGCTGTGGCGAGGAGCGGGAGGAGGAGCAGCGCTGATATCAGCGCGGTGCGGAGTCTGCGCAACATGATCCCCAGTTCTAACAGAGGATCAGATCGGCCAGGAGACGGCTCAGTAGTCCGGGCCGGCGCGGTTGGGACGGACCACGCACAGGCCCCAGATGACGAAGGCGCAGATCGCGATCACGATGATGGACCAGAACGGGTAGTAGGGGATGGACAGGAAGTTCGCGACGATGAGCAGTGCCGCGACGAGTACACCGACTGTCCGGGCCCAGAGCGCCAGTCGGAGCAGGCCGACGGTCACGCCGAGGGCGAGGACGCCGAGGACCAGGTGGATCCAGCCCCAGCTGGTCAGGCTGAACTTGAAGACGTAGTTCGGAGTCCGGACGAAGACGTCGTCCTCGGCGATCGCCATGATGCCGCGGAAGATGTTGAGCAGGCCGGCGATCGCCAGCATCGTGGCGGCGAAGACGACCAGGCCACTGGCTATCACCGGGGATTTGTCGTCGCGGGTGTTCGAGGGTGCGGACATGGCGTGCCTCGCTTCCTGCCGTGAGGTCCTCCTCGCGGAGGCGGGGCGGCCGCGGCCTGTCGGGACGAGGGGCCCGACGAGGGGCCCGACGCGTCTGCCCCTGGTTTCGACCATAGAGCACTCCTGCTCGCGCGCATCTCAGTGCAGTTGGGGCGTACTGGCGAGCGGGGCCGAGCCTGCAGCCCGGCTGGGCGGGCGCAGCCGTCAGGTCAGCCAGATGTAGGCGGCGAAGCGGCCGGTGGCCTGTTCGCGGCGGTGTGAGAAGAGGTCCGCGTCCTCGATGGTGCAGCGCGGGTCGCGGCGGATCTCGGCGACTCCGGCGCGGGCCAGCTGCGCGGTGATGCCGGCGGGGAGGTCCAGGGCCGGGGTGCCCTGGCGGGTGGTGGACCAGACTTCGGGGAGGGCGGCGGCGGCTTCTTCGCGCATGGCGGCCGGGACTTCGTAGCAGTGGCCGCAGGCGGCGGGGCCGATCAGGGCGACCATGCGGGAGGGGTCGGCACCGGCCTCGGCCATGGCGGCGACCAGGTTGGGGGCCACGCCGTCGAGGGTGCCGGCACGGCCGGAGTGGGCGGCTCCGATCACTCGGGCGACGGGGTCGGCGAGGAGGACGGCGGCGCAGTCGGCGCCCAATGATGCGAGCGCCAAGCCCTGCTCGGTGGTCCAGACGCCGTCCAGGCCGGGGGCGTCGGTGCCCCATGGGGCAGTCACCCGTTGCACGGTGGCGCTGTGCACTTGGCGCATCCAGACCACGCGGTCCGGGGCAACCCCAAACTGACTGGCAGTCAGTTCTCGATTCCGCAGCACGTTCTGGTAGTCGTCTGCGGTGGCGCCGCCGAGGTTGCGGTCGTACGGTGCCGGGCTCACGCCGCCGTGGCGGTCGGTGATGGCGTAACGGATGCCAGCTGCGAGGTCCATGGCGTCGACCCTAGCCTTCGTCCAATTCCGCGACGCCGGTGATCCGGTGCAGGGCGAAGGTGTTCAGCTTCTCGGCGTGGTGGTCGAAGGCCGTCACGTACCCGCCTTCCACCTTGACCGGGTCGATCACCCGCTGTGAGGCCAGCCCCTCCGCGTTGATGTAGCCGATCCACATCCGCTCGCCCAGCAGCACCGCGGTCTGCAGGGCGGCGAGTGTGTCCGCGGCCGCTGTGCGCGGGAGTTGGCGGGCGGCGGCCGGGCCCGGGACGGTTTCCCGGCGGACGGCGGTGGCCGCGTGGTCGCCGGCGCGGATCGCCTTCACGGCGGCGCCGAGCAGCACGTCGTCCGGGGTGGCGGGCCCGTCGGCGACCGGGACCGGGGCGGCTCGGAACGGCGTGCGGTGGCTGTCCGGGCGGGTGATCACCAGATCGCCCTCGGCCGATTCGGCGGCCGGCGCGTAGCCCATGCCGCGCAGCACGGCCAGCACGGTGTCCGGCCCGGCCTGGGCGGCCAGCACGGTGGGCGCGAGCAGGCGCAGGCGCAGTTCGACGGCCCGCCGGTCGGCCATGACCTCGGCGAGCACCGCCGGATCGTCGCAGCGCAGGTAGGCGGAGGCGGCACCGACCCGGAGGACCCCGTGCCGCCGCGCGACGTCGTCGATCAGGTAGCTGAGCGGCTGCGGGACGGCGGTGCGGGAGTGCTGTTCCAGGAAGGAGTGCAGGTCGGCGGCGGTGCGGCCGGCGTCCAGGGCACGGCGCACCGATTCGGCGGTGAAGCGGTAGACGGTGGCGCCGCCCTTGGACTCGATCTCGGCGCAGAGTGCGAGGGCCTGGGCGAGCGGGGTGAGCAGCGGGCCGGGCGCGATCGCGGTCAGGTCGGGCTGCAGGATCACGTGGTCCAGCGGCTGCGGGAGGAGCGGATCCAGCAGCGGCACCGGGTCGGCGCCGGCCAGCAGTGCGCGGGCCGGGGCGCCGAGTGCGCCGCGCCCGGTGATGCCGAGCAGCTCGGCCTCGGCGAGGGTGAAGTCGGTGAGCTGGTCGCGCAGGTCGCGGCCGTCCGGGCCGGTGGCGCCGCCGCGCAGTGGGCGGTACCAGCGTTGGACGGGCAGCAGGGTGGCGGCGTCTGCGACGGCGCCTTGCGGCAGTTCGGCGAGCAGGCCGAGGACGGCGCGGCGGGTGGCGGGGGCCAGCACCCGGTCCAGTTCCGGGCCGAGGGGGGCGCGGGTCTTGCCCTTGCCGTCGGGGGTGCCGACCAGTCCGGGCACCCGGGTGGCGGCCAGCCAGCTGCGGGCCAGCAGCGTCCAGCGTTCGGCCACCGGCTGCTGCAGCCACAGGTCGTAGGCGGGGGTCGGGGCCCACACCTCGCCGGTCCTGGCGGTGCTGTCGATGGTCTCGCCGTCGGGGGCGAGCAGGCCCGCGCCGTAGGCGAGTTCGAGCCAGAACGCGGCCTGCGGCTCGCCGGTCTCCAGGGTGACGGCGGCCCGCTTGAGGTCGCGGACGCCGAGACCGCCGGCCCGCAGGGTGGGGGGCGGCTGCAGGCCCCACAGGTCGAGCAGTTCCTCGACGGTGCGCACGGCCGTGTAGGCCTGGCCGGCCGCCGCTTTGTCCACAGCCTGTGGATCGCGCTCGACGGTGGGCACCAGCGGCGGCGGGGTGGGCTCGACGGAGCGGTGGCTGCGCCCGCCGCGCAGGTGCAGGGCCAGCTCGCGGGGGAGCACCACGCTGCCGGGACCCGAGGGCAGCAGCAGGCCGCGGGCGAGCAGCCACTCGACGGGGCTGCGGGCCTCCTCGGCTGTGACCGGGCGGGCGGCGTCCGGCACGGTGCCGGTGGGCGGGCCCCAGAGCAGCTTCTCCAACACGCCGAGCGCGGCCGCCGGGGCCTCGGCGAGCAGCTCGGCGCACCGCTTGCGGTCCTCCAGCAGGGCGGTCAGCGCGGCGACGCCGGTCACCGGGTCGGCTGTGCCGGGCAGTCCGGCGCCGGCCAGCAGCTGCTGCAGCCGGGCCGGGGACATGCCGAGGGTGGCCTCGGCCAGCGCCGGGCCGAGTCCGGTGCCGCCCGGGCTGGCGGCCGACGGCGCGAGCGCCTCGCGGACCGCGATCACCAGGCGCAGCGCGTTGTCGGGGCCCCAGAGCAGGGCGCGTTCGCGCAGCGCGGCGAGGGCCTGCGGGAGGGCGGCGATCACCGCCTTGCGGTCCACCGGCTCGGCGCCGGGGTGCGGCTTGACCCGGGCGGGGCCGGCGAGCAGGTCCCGGACCAGCGTGTCGGGGCTCGCGTCGGGGGCGGCCGCGAGGGCCTCGGCGACCTGCAGGGTGAACCGGTCGAGCCGCTCCAGCGCGCGCAGGGCCGAGGCCCGGCTGGAGAGTCGGGCGGCGAGCTGGGTGAGGTCGGTCGGCACCGGGTTGAGCAGATCGGGGCGCAGGCGCAACAGGGTGGCGAGCGCCTGGTCGCTGCTGGCGCGCAGTTCGTCGGCGAGGGTGCGGGTGCGGGTCCTGCCGGGCTGCCCGTTCGGCTCGGTGGTCATCCGATCCAGAGTAGTCGCAGTCGGTTGCCCGTGGGGGCGGCCGGCGGGAGGGCCGGGTGCTGTCCCAGGTGGCGGCGGGTGGTGGGCGGGGGCGGGCCGCCGCAGGTGGTGGGGGTGGCGGGGAGTCGGGTGGGGCATAGGCCGGGTAGCTCTCGCGTGGTTGGACGCCAGTCGGTAGCGTCAGCGGACGGCGGGGCCTGGAGCACGGAACAGGGTGGCGGGCGATGGCGGGTGAGCAGTCGGGCGGACGGCCGCAGCAGCGGTCCGACACGGCTTCGGGCGGCGGCGCGGGGCAGCAGCCGGCACAGTCGTCCCCGCCGCAACCGCCCGAGCGCCCCGCCGAGGCGTTGACCGGCGGCCTCTCCGGTGGCGAGTGGTGGCGGGTGGAGGGACCCTGGCGGGTCTTCGGCGCCGCCCGGCCCGAGCCCGAGGAGGAGAGCGTCTACGCCCCCGCCCCGCAGGTCCCGGTGGAGCCGGCGCCCGCCAACGGAGAGGCCGCCGGGGGTGCCTCGGCCTGGCTGATCGCACCGGCCACGCCCGGCCCGTTCCGGGTGCCGACGGTCGCGGACTTCCCCGGCTGGGACGCGGTGACCATCGAGTTCCCGCTCGACGAGGTCGAGCCCGCCGAGGCCGTCGCCGACCCGAGGCTGATCCCGGACCAGCGGGCGGGCGAGGAGGCCCCGGCCGAGGTCGAGCCGACGGGGGAGGTGGGGGAGGGGGCGCTCGCCAGGGGGCTGCTGACCGGTCGCCGCCCCTCGCCGCTGCTGCTGCTCGCGGCGGCCGTGCTGCTGGGCGGGGCGGTCAGCGGGTTGATCCTGGTGTTGCTGGCCGGCTGGGGCCTGGCCTACCTCTCGGCCCGACTCGGCGACCTGATGAAGAAGTTCGTCGTCTTCGGCATCCCGCTGCTCACCATGAGCGGTTCCAGCATCTGGTTCTGGGGCCGTGCCCAGGGTCGCTGGGGCGAGCCGCTGGCCAAGGGGTCGCCCGCGACCCACGCCGCCTTCGCCGCCGCCCCGGGCGTGCTGCGGGTCGCCGCCGTGGTCTCCGCACTCGTCCTGCTCGCGGTCGCGTTGCGCCGGCGCAGGGCCTGACGAAAAGTCGGGCAGGGCCTGGCGAAGAGTCGGGCGGGGCCTGACGAAGAGTGGGGAGAGCTGCCTGACGGACCGTCAGGAACCGAGCTTCTGGGCCAGCTTGACCAGCGCCGCGCGCCGCGTCGCGAGGCTGTCCTCGGGCAGGTCGGCCATCACCATGGTGATCACCTTGGGGACGGCGAACCACCAGGCGGAGAGCGCGAAGACGGCGTACAGCAGGTGCTGCGGCGGGAACTCGTCGGAGAAGGTGCCGGCCCGCTGCGCCTGGGCGATGGCGGTGACCCGCTCCGCGTAGTAGGCGGCGCGTTCGGAGTCGCGGGCGGTGGGGCCCGACTCGACCAGCAGGCCCTCCCAGCGCAGCAGGCGCAGGAAGGTCGGGTGGGTCGAGTGCCAGTCGAACAGCAGGCCGGCGAACTCGCCGAGGTCCTCGCAGCGTTCGGGCAGTGGCGAGGCGGCCTGCATCACCTTGGCCAGCTCCTGGTCGACCACGTGGCCGAAGAGCTGCTCCTTGTTGCCGAAGTACTGGTAGAGCCGCTCCTTGTTGACGCCGGCCTTCTTGGCGATCCGGTCCACCCGCGCGCCCTCGGGTCCGTACTCGGCGAACTCGTGTACGGCGGCGTCCAGTAGCAGCTGCTTGGTCTTCGCGGTGTCCCATGCCATGGGCGCAAGTCTACGCACCCGAGCGGCATCTCCAACCAAGTAGTTGGACAAGCGTGGCCGCCCGTGGAAGACTCCAACCAACCAGTTGGTTGGAGTTTCTGGAGGGGGTCCACCATGTCCGTTCCCAAGGTTCCCAGCGTTCCCACCGTGCACCAGCGCGCCGTGATCACCTGGCTCGCCGTCTATCCGACGATCACCACGGCCCTGGCCCTGATCGGCCCGCACACCACCCACCTGCCGCTCTTCCTGCGCACCCTGATCCTGACCGTGGTCGTGGTCCCGGTGGTGGTGTACGGGCTGATACCGCTGCTGCTGAAGGCCCGCGGCGCCGCCCTGACCCGCAGCGCGAAGCACGGTCGGGAGCAGCGCGACGAGGCCGTGGCGGAGCCGGCCGGCTACTCCCGCAGCGCCGTCGTGTAGCGGATCGCCGTGCGCCGCACCAGGCTCCCGTCGGGTGCGCCGAGCGGGGCGAGCGCCGCCAGCGCGGCCTGCTTGGCCTCGTCCAGCCGCCCGGCCGGGATCGCCTCCAGCACCCCGCGCCAGCCGCCGGCCCGCTGCGAGCGCCACCAGGCCTCGGCATCGGGGTAGTGGGTGGCGGCCGGGTACTCGATGGTACGGACGTCGGTGAAGCCCGAGCGGTGGAGCAGTTCGGCCGCCTCCTCGGGGCTGCGGCCCAGCGGGTTGAACCTGGCCGCCCGGCTCTGCCGCAGCCGGGCGGCCTCCGGCGGCAGGAAGGCGTTGAGCGCGGCGCCCGGCCGCTCCCAGCCCGGTTCGTCCGCGCCGAAGGCGGTGAAGCCGAGCCGCCCGCCGGGCACCAGCACCCGGTGCAGCGAGGCAAGCGCGGCGGCCGGGTCGGGGGTGAAGATCACCGCGAAGGAGGAGAGCGCGGCCTCGAAGGAGTGGTCGGGAAAGCCCAGCGCCTCGGCGTCGTCCACCCGGACGCTGACGTTGCGCAGGCCCCGCCCGGTGGCCTCGGAGCAGGTGGCGCGGACCATCCCGGGGGCCAGGTCGACCCCCACCACGTAGCCCTCGGGGCCGACCTCGGCCAGCGCCGCGAAGAGTACGGCGCCGCGCCCGCAGCCGACGTCCAGCACCCGGTCCCCGGGCCGCAGTCCGGCCAGGCCCGCGAGCTTGGCGCCGATCGGATTGAAGAAGCCGCCGTTGGCCTCGTCGTACTCCTCGGCGGCGAGCGAGAAGGCGTGGGCCAGGGCCTGCTTGCGGCGGTGTGCCGCCTGGGCCGGGTCGGCGGGTGACTCACCTCGGAGCTGAGTGTTCGTCATACCGTCATGGTGGTCCGGTGTGTGCTGCATCACAAGAGTCCGGCATCAGGCGCCGAGGAGGCACTGGAGCTGAGTGAGGATCAGGTTCGCGCCGGTGTACCCGATCCCCTCGAACCAGAGCTGGTCGTCCACCGGGAAGGCCCGGTGCGCCCTGACCGCCCCCAGGGCCCGCCAGGCGGGGCCGGCCAGCACGGCGTCGGTGCCGGCCGCGCCCGGGTCGCCGTAGGTCGAGTAGAGCAGCAGGTCGCCGTCGGCCCCGCCGAGCTGGTCGGGGTTGACCTCGACGTCGAACTGGTCGACGTTCTGCGCGTCGGGCCGGCCGAGCTGCAGGTCGGCGAGGATGGTGCCGAGGAAGTTCTGCCGGCCGTAGAGCCGGATCCGCCCGCCCTGGACGAACCGCACCAGGCTCACCCGGCGTCCGGTGGCGCCCGCGCCGGCCAGGGCTCGGGAGACCGTCGCCAGCTGGCCGCGGTAGGCGCCGGCCACCGCGTCGGCCGCCGACTGGCTGCCCAGCGCCCGGGCGTGCACCAGGAAGTTCTCCCGCCAGGGGAAGCCGGTGGTCGGGGTGAGCACGGTCGGCGCGATCGCCCGCAGCGCGTCGTAGTGGGCGCCGTCGCGGGTCTGGTTGCCGAGGATCAGCTCCGGGCGCAGCGCGCGGATCTGCTCGTAGTGCGGGGCGCCGACGGAGCCGGCGGTCGCCACGGCGGTCAGCCGGGAGGCCGGCCAGTAGCCGGGCAGCTCGTGGTCGGCCGCCGGGCGGCAGGCGCCGACCGGGGTGATGCCCAGGGTCATCGCGGAGTCCAGCTCGGCGGTGTCCAGGGCGACCACCCGCACCGGCTCGCCCGGCACCACCACCGGGCCGTTGGCGGCGGTGACGGTGGCGCTGGGCACCGGGGCGGTGACGTCCGGCAGCGGTTCCCCGATGCCGGGGGCCCGGCCGCAGCCGGTCAGCGCGGCGGCCAGGGCGGTGGTGAGCACGGTCCGGCGGTGCATGGCTGGACTCCTCCGCGGGCGAGGTCTCGGGGCGCTGCCATCTAGGCTGGCGGCATGTCTGCGCTCACCATCGGTTTCGACCTCGACATGACCCTGCTGGACACCCGTCCGGGGATCAGGGCCACCCACCTGGCCCTGTCCGAGGAGACCGGCACCTACATCGACGCGGACCTGGTGGTCACCCGGCTCGGCCCGCCGCTCACCCAGGAGCTGGCCAACTGGTTCCCCGCCGACCAGGTCGAGGCCGCCGCCGACCGGTACCGCGTGCTCTACCGCGACCACGCCTTCGAGCCGACCGTCCCGCTGCCGGGCGCGCTGGATTCGGTGGCGGCGGTGCGCGCGGCGGGCGGCCGGGTCGCGGTGATCACCGGCAAGTACGGGCCGAACGCCCGGCTGCACCTGGAGCACGCGGGCATCGCCTACGACGCGCTGGTCGGCGACCTGTGGGCGGAGACCAAGGGTGTGGCGCTGCGCGAGCTGGGGGCCGCGGTGTACGTCGGCGACCACCTCGGCGACATCGTGGGTGCGCTGGCGGCCGGCGCGGTCGCGGTCGGCGTGACCACCGGGCCGTACGGCGCGGCCGAACTCACCGAGGCCGGCGCGCACGTGGTGCTGGCCGACCTGACCGAGTTCCCGGCCTGGCTGGCCGGCTACCGGGCCTCGGACAGGTCCTAGCTCGCGTTGGCCGCGTTGGCGCGGCGGCGCTGGGCGCGGGCCGAGCGGAACAGGCCGGTCAGCGCGAGCAGGAAGCCCAGCGGCATCAGCATGCTCGCCCAGTAGGCGGCGCTGGGCAGCGGGGTGAGGTGGAAGAAGAGCGGCACGAAGGTCACGATCGTGGCCAGCGCGCCCAGCACGAAGACCACCGCCCCGACCCGGACCAGGCCCTCGCCGGTTTCCTTCACCGCAGTACTCCTCACCAGAAGGGGATCTCGCCCCCAGTCTCGCAGAGCCGCGAAATCCCCGGTCGCGGGCCTCACCGGCGGCGTAAACTGACCCCCCGTCACCTGGGCGGATGTGTGGCTCGTCACTGCCTGCGGTTCGCCGGGGACAGGGAGTTTCGACCGCCCGTCGGCGGGGGTATGCAGGTCTCGCACGGGGTCGCCCGACCCCGATTCCAGGCAGGGGGTGTGCGCCATGACGATCGCCGCGTCGCAGTCGTCCGGCCGTGCCGTGCCCTGCCCGGGCTGCCGCGGCAGAGTCCGGCAGCGAGTCGGGGACGTGTGCGAGTGAAACCCTTGAGCGGTCGTCAGCCCCGCTGACCGCCCGCCGTACTCCGGTCCCGCCGGCCACCGTGGCGCCCCGCCCGGACCACCTCCCTCCCCACCAGGCCCCCGACGACGCCGTCGGGGTGCCTCCACACCACACCGAGGACATTCGAGATGCCCACCGGCCAGGTCAAATGGTTCAACGAGACGAAGGGTTTCGGCTTCCTGTCGCGCGACGACGGTGAGGACGTCTTCGTCCACAGCAAGGCGCTGCCCGCCGGGGTGAGCTCGCTCAAGCCGGGTCAGCGGGTGGAGTTCGGCGTGGTCGCGGGGCACCGTGGCGAGCAGGCGATGGGGGTCACCCTGCTGGACGCGCTGCCTTCGGTGGCCGTCGCGCAGCGCCGCAGCGCGGACGACATGGCACCGATCGTGCAGGACCTGATCACCATGCTGGACGCCGTGCTGCCCGGACTGCAGCACGGTCGCTACCCGGCGAAGCCGAACGGACAGAAGCTGGCCACCGCCTTGCGCGCGGTGGCAGATCAGTTCGATGTCTGAGCGGTTCGACGTGTAGACCGCTGGGGCCGGACAGGCCCTAGGGGAACGCCAGCGCGTCCGGCTCGATCGCCGGCACCAGGCCTTCGTCCGCCGCCCGGGTGAGCAGCGCCCGGACGGCGGCGTAGCCCTCCTCGCCGAGCTCGGCGGTGAACTCGTTGACGTACAGCGCGATGTGCTGGTCGGCCACCGCCGGGTCCATCTCCTGGGCGTGCGCGAGCACGTACTCCCGGGAGGCCGCCGGGTCGGCCCAGGCGGCCCGCACCGAGGCCGAGACGGCGGCGGCCAGCTCGCGCAGCCGGGGCGCGCCCAGCGAGCGCTTGGCGATGATCGCGCCCAGCGGGATCGGCAGCCCGGTCTGCTGCTCCCAGGCCTCGCCCATGTCGGCGAGCTTGACCAGCCCGTACTGCTGGTAGGTGAACCGCGCCTCGTGGATCACCAGTCCGGCGTCCACCCGGCCGTCCCGGACCGCCGGCATGATCTCGTGGAACGGCAGCACCACGATCCCGCCCAGTCCGCCGGGCACCGCCGTGGCCGCCCAGAGCCGGAACAGCAGGTAGGCGGTGGAGCGCTCGCTCGGCACCGCCACCACCTTGCCGCCGAGGTCCGTGCCGGTCTCCGGTCGGGTGAGCACCAGCGGCCCGCAGCCGCGGCCGAGCGCGCCGCCGCAGGGCAGCAGCGCGTACTCGTCCAGCACCCAGGGCAGCGCCCCGTAGCTGATCTTGAGCAGGTCCAGCTCGCCGCGCTCGGCCTGGCCGTTGGTCACGTCGATGTCGGCGAAGCTCACCTCGGGGGCCTCGGCGCCCGGCACCAGGCCGTGTGCCCAGGCGTGGAAGGTGAAGGTGTCGTTCGGGCAGGGCGAGTAGGCGATCCGCAGCGGCTCAGCCATGTCGGGCCTCCGGAAGCAGTAGGTCGTACGGCAGCACCGCGAAGGCGTGCTGCAGGGCGGTGAGCGCCTCGCCGATCCGCCAGGCGGCCCGGTCGCGCGGGCCGACGGTGTTGGAGACGGCGCGCAGCTCCAGGGCCGGCACCCCGCGTCGGGCGGCCGCCTCGGCCACCCCGAAGCCCTCCATCGCCTCGGCCGCCACGCAGGGGTGGCGGCGGGTCAGCTGGGCGGCGCGGGCGGCGCTGCCGGTGACGGTGGAGACGGTGAGCACCGGCCCGACCACGGCGCCGGTGGCCGCGGCCAGCAAGGTGACGGTGTGCGGCGGCGGCGTGTGCCGCACGGTGCCGAAGCCGAGCGCGGCCACGTCCTGGAAGCCGTCCGGGGTCTCGGCGCCCAGGTCGGCGGCGAGGATCGCGTCGGCGACCACCACCGAGCCGATCGGCGCGTGCGGGGCGAAGCCGCCGGCGATGCCGGCCGAGACCACCAGCGGGTGCTCCCCGTCGGCCAGCGCGAAGGCGGTGGCGGCGGCCGCGGCGGCGGGGCCCACCCCGGCGGTCACCACGGTGACCCGTCCGGGCGGCGCGCCGCGCAGCACCGCCTCGGCCTCGGCGGCCACCGCGACGACGACGAGCAGCCGACCCCCCGCCTGTTGGGCGCGGGGGATCGGCTGCTCGTCGGTGGACTGCGGCAGGGTCACTGGCCCTGCGAGGGGTCCTGACCCTGGCCCTGGCCCTGGCTGGAGTCCTGGGACTGGGCGGCGCCGGCCGGGGCGGCGTCGTTCTTCAGGTTGAGGAACCAGACGGCGAGGATGCCGGGGTTCTGCGACTCGGCGGTCTTCGGGTCGAACTCGATGACCGTCAGGGTGGTGTCGCGGACCTGGGTCAGCACGTTGACCGCGGGGACCAGGCCGGAGAAGGTGTTGTCCTTCTGGTACGGGGCGACCGAGGCGTTGCCCTGGCCGGCGCCGCCGTTGGTGTAGGCGCGCCAGCCGTTCTTGGCGGTGTCCGGGTCCACGCCGACGCCGATCCGGTCCGCGGTCTTGACCGAGACCGTCTTGAACTTGGCGACCTGGGTGGAGAGCAGCTGGCAGGCCTTGTTCGCGGCGGCGTCCAGCGGCTTGCCGGCGTTGTAGCAGGACGGTTCGAACCGGTGTGAGTCGCGGCCGACGGTGACGGTGGCCTGCGTCTTCAGCGGGGCGTCCTGGCTGGAGGCGTAGGCGATGGACCCGCCGAGCGTGCCGGCGCCGATCACGACCACGGCGCCGAGGGCGGCGATGACACGGTTGTCGAGGCTCATGGACGAAGGCTATCCAACTCCGGCGATCACGCGACGCGGGGGTGCGGTGTGCCGCTGCGAACCCCCAGGCGGACCAGTGCCAGCACCGTCCAGAGCAGCGCCACGCCGAGCAGCGCGGCCGCCACCGACAGGCCCAGCACGCCGTCCAGCGGCAGCAGGATGCCCAGCGCCCCGCCGAACACCCAGGCGAGCTGCATCAGGGTCTCCGAACGGGCGAAGGTCGAGGTGCGGACCGCCTCCGGCACGTCGCGCTGGATCAGCGCGTCCAGCGCCAGCTTGGCCAGCGAGTTGGCGATCCCGGCCACCGCGGCCACCACCAGCACCGTCGCGACGCCGTACCAGATCGCGGCGGCGGCCGCGGCGCCGGTGGCCAGCAGCAGCATCAGGGTGATGGTGGCCTCGGAGCCGCGGGTGCGCAGCCAGGAGCCGAGGACCGAGCCCAGCGCGTTGCCGCCGCCGGCCGCCACCGCGAGCAGGCCGAGCGCGGCGGTGGGAGCCAGGCCGCCGACCGGGTCGACCCGCAGCAGGAAGGCCAGGAAGAGGGTGAGGAAGCCGCTCAGCCCGCGCAGCGAGGCCACCGCGCGCAGGCCCAGCACCACGGCGGGGCCGACCGTGCGCAGGCTCGCCTTGGCCCGCGGGGTCGGCTCGGTGGGCACCGGCTCGCCCGGGTTCAGGTGCGGCTCGGCGTGCAGCACGGCCCGCTGCTCGCCCTTGGCGGAGTCCACCTGGTGCGGCAGGTGAAAGGCCATCAGGGTGCCGATCACGAAGACCAGGAAGGCCCCGCGCAGCGGCCAGGACGGGCCGATCAGGTGCAGCCCCCCGCCCACCGCGGCGGCCACGCCGGTGGCCAGCAGGCCGGCCAGGGTGACCCGCGAGTTGGCCTTCACCAGGGTGATCCTGGCCGGCTTGAGCCGGGGCACCACCACGCTGCGCACCACGCCGTAGGCCTTGGAGGCGACCAGGCAGCCCAGCGCCTCGGGGTAGAGCGCCAGGTCGCCGTCGGTGATCGAGCCGGCCATGGTCCAGGCGAGCACCGCGCGGGCCAGCATCGCCATCGCCATCGCGGCCCGGCGGCCGTGCGGCAGCCGGTCCAGCAGCGGCCCGATCACCGGGGCGAGCAGGGCGAACGGCGCCATGGTGACCAGCAGGTAGAGCGCCACCCGGCCGCGGGCCTCGCCGGTGGGGACCGAGAAGAAGATGGTGGAGGCGAGCGCGATGGTGATCAGCATGTCGCCGAAGGAGTTCAGCGCGTGCAGCTCGATCAGCTTGGCCAGGCCCGACTCGCCGGCGCCGTCGGCCGAGGTGGCCCTGCGGATCCGCCGACCGGTGCCGTGCACCACCTTGCCGGTGCGCAGGCCGGCGGCGGAGGCGCCGCGGAAGAACAGGTTGCGGTGCACGGGAGTGTCCACCGGAGCCGTCTCGGGACCGGCGTCGGGATCGGCTTCGGTCTGGTCCTCGGCCTGGGCCTGGGCCTGGGCCTCGGGCAACTCCTCGGGCAACTCCTCGGGCAGCTCCTTGGGCAGCGGGGACCCGTCCGCCGACTGTGGAGTCGTGTCGTCCACAGGGGGGACCGAGAGCTGCTGTCGCGGCACGGCGCCCGGCTCCTCGGGAGTCGGTGCGTGCAGAGCGTGCTGCGACGGGGTTTCGTCCGCCACACCCGCAATCCTGCCTGACAATCCGGGCTGCGACGAGGGATTGGCCCCGGCTCGGCGCGGCCCGCACCGCCGGGCGGGCCGCTCGGGCTGTCGCACCGGCACGCCCGACGGGTAGCCTGCTGTTCGCGTGCTGCTGCGGCGGAGCGCGTGGCGCAACCCCTCGGCCCGGCCCGACGGCGGCGCGGCCGGTCCCCGCAGGGCTCCCGGTCACGCAGAATAGGGTCGGTACCACCAGCGAGCGGTACCGGCGGTTCGTTCGAACGACGCGATGGCTCCGGGCTGGTGCCCGCCGGGCCCGGCTCCGGCGGCCCGGGCGGACCACGACGGTCCCGTACGGCCCGGGTGAGCCACCGGGCGACTAGGCTGCAGGTAAGAAGACTGGAGAGAACCGACGCCGTGAGTGCTGCGATGCGAAGCCGTACCCCCGACCGGCTCTGTGCCGAGGCCGTCGAACTCGCCAGGCAGGCAGCGGTCGAGGCGGTCGGCGCCGAGGCCGTCGGCGCGCACCTGTCGGCCACTGCCGAGGGCGAGCGCGTGGTCACCCACACCTTCGAGTGCCTGGACGCCGCCTACCGCGGCTGGCACTGGGCGGTGACCGTGGCCCGCGCCCCGCGCGCCAAGCTGGTCACCCTGGACGAGGTCGTGCTGCTGCCCGGACCCGACGCGGTGCTGGCACCGCAGTGGGTGCCGTGGAGCGAGCGGCTGCGCCCCGGCGACCTGGGCCCCGGCGACCTGCTGCCCACCGACGCGGACGACCTGCGGCTCGAGCCCGGCTGGACCGGCGACGACGAGCCGGCCCCCAACTCGGCCGTCTACGAGGTCGATGACGACCTGGAGCTGTCCGACCCGCACGTCCAGCCGGCCCCGGCCCGGGCGCAGATCGGCGCGGTGGCGGACGAGCTCGGCATGGCCCGTCCCCGGGTGCTCTCCCGGATGGGCCTGCACCTGGCCGCCGACCGTTGGGAGAAGGCGCACGGCCAGCAGACCCCGATGGCCCAGTCGGCCCCGGCCTCCTGCACCAGCTGCGGCTTCCTGATCCCGATCGGCGGCTCGCTGGGCCAGGCCTTCGGTGTCTGCGGCAACGAGTTCGGCCCGGCCGACGGCCAGGTCGTCTCGCTCGCCTACGGCTGCGGCGGCCACTCCGAGGCGGCCGTGCTGCCGGCCCCGCCGGTGCCGGCCGAGCTGATCCTGGACGAGACCGTGGTCGAGCCGCTGCACCTGCACCCCGACCGCGCCGGCGGCTCGGTGGAGCCGGACGCGCCCGCCGAGGAGCTGGGCCACTCCTGATCGCGCCCCGGGCGATCAGGAGCGCCCGGACGAGAGACAATGCCCCCCGTAGCAGTGTCCGGTGTGACAGACGGGGAAGGCGGCGGGTTCAGTGGAGCCTCGCATCATCGGTGGCGGCAGTGACGAGCAGGGAGACCGGTTCGAGACGGCCGAGCTGCGCCGCCGTGTGCTGGACGCCTGGGGGGCCTCGCCGGCCCGGTTCCGGGAGGACGCCAACGCCGAAGAGGAGTTGGCGCTCGGCGGCTACCGCGACCGTCTGATCGTCGAGCTGGCGCAGAACGCCGCCGACGCCGCCGCCCGAGCCGGACACGGCCCGGGGCGGCTGCGGCTGACCCTGCGGGACGGTGTGCTGGCCGCCGCCAACACCGGTGCGCCGCTGGACGCTGCCGCCGTGGAGTCGCTGGCCACCCTGCGGGCCTCCTCCAAGCGGGCCGACGCCGGCCCGACGGTGGGCCGGTTCGGGGTCGGCTTCGCCGCCGTGCTGGCCGTCAGCGACGAGCCGGCCATCGTCGGCCACGCCGGCGGGGTGCGCTGGTCGCTCGCCGAGGCACGTGAGCTGACCAGTCGCCAGGCGGCCGAACGGTCGCAGTTGGCCGATGAGTTGGTCCGCCGCGAGGGCCATGTGCCGCTGCTCCGGCTGCCCTTCCCGGCCGAGGGCGAGCCGCCCGCCGGATACGACACCGTGGTGCTGCTGCCGCTGCGCGACGGCGCCGCCCAGGACCTCACCCGGCGCCTGCTCGAGGGCATCGACGACGCCCTGCTGCTCACCCTGCCCGGCCTGGCCGAGCTGGTGGTGGAGACCCCGGACGGTCGGGTCCGCACGCTCACCCGCTCCGCCGTCGAGCGCACCGAGGACGGCCTCGGCGAGGTGCTGCTCACCGACCGGGACGCCGACCGCGACTCGCAGTCCCGCTGGCAGACCGTCACCGCCACCGGCGCGCTCGCTCCCGAGCTGCTGACGGACCGTCCGGTGGAGGAGCGGGCCCGCCCCTACTGGACGGTGACCTGGGCCGTCCCGGTCTCCGCCACCGGCACGCCCGAGCCCGTCCCGGTCGCCCCGGTGCTGCACGCGCCCACCCCGAGCGAGGAGCCGCTCGGCGTCCCGGCCCTGCTGATCGCCTCCTACCCGCTGGACTCCACCCGCCGCCACATCGCGCCGGGCCCGCTCACCGACTACCTGACCGAGCGGGCCGCCGAGGCCTACACCGACCTGCTGCGGGCCCGCGGCGCCGACCTCGGCTCGCTGGCCCTGGTGCCCGCGCCGCTCGGCCAGGGCGCGCTGGACAACGCGCTGCGCGGCGCGATCCTGTCCCGGCTGCCCGGCACCGCCTTCCTGCCGCACCCGGCCCCCGTCGAGGAGGGCACGCCCGCGCTGCGCCCGAAGGACGCCACCCTGGTGGAGGGCGCCAACCGCGAGGTGGTCGAGGCACTGGCGCCGATCTTCCCCGGCCTGCTGCCGGCCGGTCTGGAGCGCCGGGCCGAGCTGCGCGCGCTGCAGGTGCGCCGGCTGCCGCTGGCCGAGGTGGTGGACCAACTCGGCGGCCTGGAGCGGGAACCGGCCTGGTGGCGCAGCCTGTACGGGGCGCTGGCCGGGGCCGACCCGGAGGCGCTCGGCGCGCTGCCGGTGCCGCTGGCCACCGGGCGGGTGGTGACCGGCCCGCGCCGGGTGCTGCTGCCCTCCGACGACGCCGACTGGGCGGGTTTCCCGGGCTACCCCGAGGCGCTGGCCGAGGCGCTGGACCTGCTCGATCTGCGGCTGGCCCACCCGGAGGCCGCGCACCCGCTGCTGGCCAAGCTGGGCGCCACCGTCGCCACCCCCGCCGGCGTCCTGCAGACCCCCGAGCTGCGCGCCGCGGTGGCCCGTTCGCTGGATGTCGGTGACGAGGACTTCGACGCCGCCGCCGACCTGGCCGACGCCGTGCTCGGCCTGGTCAAGGCCGCCGAGGCGAAGGCCGGCGACCACCCGTGGCTGGCCCGGCTGGCGCTGCCGGACGACGAGGGCGAGCTCAGCCGGGCCGGTGAACTGATCCTGCCCGACAGCCCGTTCGCGCAGCTGGCCCGTCCGGAGGACGCGCCCTATGTGGACGAGGACCTGTTGGAGCGCTGGGGTCCGGAGGTGCTGGCCGCGGCCGGGGTGCTGAGCGACTTCGTGCTGGTCCGGGCCGAGGACGCGGTGCTCGACCCCGACGACCTGGAGCGGCTGGACCCGACCGCACCCGCCGACCGCGCCGTCGGCGGTTCCCCGACCGGCCTGCTGGACGAGGCCCCCGACGGGCTGGCCGACTGGTGCGAGGAGGCGCTCGAGGCCCTGCACGCCGACGACGCCGACGACCTGGGTGTGCCGCCGGTGGCCGCCGAGCTGCTGGTGGTGCGCGACCTGGACCTGGTGGACGACCAGGCCTGGCCCGAGGCGCTGGCCCGGCTGGCCCGGCCGCCGTACCGGGACGCCGTGGTCACCCCGGTCCGCGCGCTGCTGCCGGACGGCAGCTACACCGACCTGCCGCCGTACACCGCCTGGTGGCTGCGCGACCACCCGGTGCTGGACGGCCGGGAGCCGGCCGGTCTGCGCGCGGCCGGCGCCGACCCGCTGCTGCGCGGCCTCTACGACGAGGCCCGCACCACGCTGGACCCGGAGTTCCTGCACGCCCTCGGGGTGCGCACCACGCTCGCCGCGCTGCTCGCCGAACCGCACGGCTCGGAGGAGCTGCTGGACCGGCTCACCGACCCGGTCAGCGAGGTGACGCACCGCCAACTCCACGGCATCTACACGGCGCTGGCCCAGGTGGACGCCGAGCCCATCGACGTGGTGCGGGCGGTGCCGCCGCTGGACGAGGAGACCGGACGCCGTCCCGGGCACACCGTGGTGGTGGACGCCACCGAGGCGGTGGTCGCCGACGCCCCCGACCTGGTGCAGCTGCTGCACCCGTACCCGCTGGTCCCGGTGGCCCCCGCGCTGGCGCCGGCGCTGGCCGAGCGGCTGCACGTCTCACTGGCCAGCGAGATCGCCGGCGGCCGGGTGCTCTCCGAGGGCGCGCTGCACCGGGTGCCGCCGTTCGTCCGCGAGCTGCTGCCCGGCTGCCCCGCCGCCTACGAGGAGCACGAGGAGCTGCTGGTGGTCGGCCCGGACGGCGAGGAGGCCGCGGTGGACTGGCGCTGGGACACCTCGGCGCCGACCCCCGAGCTGCCCTACGACCCGGACGCGGCCGACGAGGCGGACGAGGACGACGAGTTCGAGGTGCCGCCGGTGCCGGGCCTGCTGCACGCCGCGACTCCGGAGGGCCTGGCGGCCGGCCTGGCCTGGTCGGTGGGTCAGTGGCACCGGCGCTTCGAGGTGCTGGCCGCGCTCGCCGAGCCGGACCGGGCCTACGAGCTCTCGGCGGCCCGCGACTTCGAGGGCTGACCGGGCGTCGAGGGCTGACCGGGCGTCGAGGGCTGACCGGGCGTCGAGGGCCGGCGGGGCTCGTTCGCGCCGGGGGTGTCGCTGCGTTTGACGAAGTACCAGACCACCTCCAGCACCAGCCCCGCCACCAGCGCGATCGCCACGCCGGTCCACGGGTCCCGGATGCCGGCCAGCTTGAGCTGGAAGAAGTTCGACAGCGAGGGCACGATCATCACCAGGGCGAACGCCCCGCACATACCGGCGATCAGCAGCACCCGCCACCAGCTGTACGGCCGCGCCACGATCGCCAGCACCCACATCGCGACCAGGAACAGGGTCAGGGTGGCCACGCTGGTGTCGGCCTTCAGATCGGTGGCGTGGTTGGCCCGGGCCAGCGCGTAGGCGACGAAGGTGGCCGTCCCGGCGATCACCCCGCCGGGGACGGCGAGCCGCAGCACCCGGCGGACGAAGCCGGGGCGGGCCCGCTCGGTGTTCGGGGCCAGCGCCAGGAAGAAGGCCGGGATGCCGATGGTCAGCGAGCTCAGCAGGGTGGAGTGCCGGGGCAGGAACGGGTACGGCACCTGGGTGAAGACCACCAGCAGCGCCAGCAGCACCGAGTAGACCGTCTTCACCAGGAACAGGCTGGCCACCCGTTCGATGTTGCCGATCACCCGCCGGCCCTCGGCCACCACCGAGGGCAGCGTGGCGAAGCTGTCGTTCAGCAGCACGATCTGCGCCACCGCCCGGGTGGCCTCGCTGCCCGAGCCCATCGCCACGCCGATGTCGGCGTCCTTGAGCGCCAGCACGTCGTTGACCCCGTCGCCGGTCATCGCCACCGTGTGCCCGCGCGACTGCAGCGCGCCGACCAGCTCGCGCTTCTGCTGCGGTGTCACCCGGCCGAAGACCGTGGTGCGCTCGGCGGCGTCGGCCAGCGCCTCGGGCTCGGCGGGCAGGGTGCGGGCGTCCAGCGGGTGCTCCGCGCCGGGCAGGTCCAGGCTGCCGGCCACCGCGCCGACCGAGACCGCGCTGTCGCCGGAGATCACCTTGGCCTCGACCCGCTGGTCCGCGAAGTAGCGCAGGGTGGTCGCGGCGTCCGAGCGGACCCGCTGCTTGAGCACCACCAGGCCGCGCGGCTCCAGGTCCTTGGCCGGGTCGGGGGCGTCCAGCGGGACCGGGGTGCGGCCGAGCAGCAGCACCCGCAGGCCCTGGGAGCCGAGCTCGTCCACCTCGGCCAGGGCCGGGTGCTCTGCGGGCAGCAGCACGTCAGGGGCGCCGAGCAGCCAGCTGGCCTCGGCGCCGCCCGGCTCCAGCAGCTGCACCCCGCTCCACTTGCGGGCCGAGGAGAACGGCATCGCCTCCAGCATCCGCCAGCGGTCCCGGTCCGGGCCGCCGTCGCCGTAGGCGTCCAGCACCGCCTGCATGCTGGGGTTCGGCCGGGCGTCCGCACCGGCGAGCACGGCGAGCGCCTGCTTGAGCACCGCCTCGCCGTCCGGCACCCCGTCGGTCTCCGGGACGGCCAGCGTGCGCAGTTCCAGCACGTCCATGCCGCCCTCGGTGAGGGTGCCGGTCTTGTCCAGGCAGACCGTGTCCACCCGGGCCAGCCCCTCGATCGCCGGCAGCTCCTGCACCAGGCACTGCTTGCGGCCCAGCCGGATCACGCCGATCGCGAAGGCCACCGAGGTGAGCAGCACCAGGCCCTCGGGCACCATCGGCACGATGCCGGCCACCGTGCGGCGCACCGCCTCGCGCCAGTCGTTGTGCTCGACCGTCCACTGACTGATCACCAGGCCGATCGCGGTCGGGATCAGCAGGTAGGTGATGAACCGCAGGATGGTGTCGATGCCGGTCCGCAGCTCGGACTTGACCAGGGTGAACCGGCTGGCCTCCTCGGCCAGCTGGGCGGCGTAGGCCTCGCGGCCGACCTTGGTGGCGGTGAACGCGCCGGCCCCCGCGACCACGAAGCTGCCGGACATCACCTGGTCGCCAGGCTGCTTGAGCACCGAGTCGGGTTCGCCGGTGAGCAGCGACTCGTCGATCTCCAGGCCGTCCGCCTCGGTGACCTCGCCGTCCACGATCACCTTGTCGCCGGTGCCGAGCAGCACGGTGTCGTCCAGCACGATCTCGGCGACCGAGACCTCGACCGCCTGCCCCTCGCGGCGCACCTCCGGGCGGGCCTCGCCGATCAGCGCCAGGCTGTCCAGGGTCCGCTTGGCGCGCACCTCCTGGATGATGCCGATCGCGGTGTTGGCCACGATCACCAGGCCGAACAGTCCGTCCTGGATCGGGCCGACCACCAGGATCACGGCGAACAGCACACCGATGATCGCGTTGAACCGGGTGAAGACGTTGGCTCGGACGATCTCCTTGACCGAGCGGCTGGAACGCACCGGTACGTCGTTGACCTGACCCTTCGCCACCCGCTCGGCCACCTCGGCGCCGGTCAGCCCGCCGCGGCGGACGGGCGCGAGGCCACAGGCGTGGGCACCGGGCGCGGTCTGGTCCGAGGGGTGCGTCATGGCACCGACTCTACGGGCGGCAAATGTCCGATGCGTCCTCCTATGGGCCGATGGCGGGTCGGCCGGTAGAAGGGGGCGACGGCTACTCCTGCTCGGCTGCCCTGTCCCGCTGGATGGCGGCCCGGCGGGCCCGGCAGTACCAGAGGCCGATCAGCCCCAGCAGCCCGCCGGACAGGCAGATCCACGGCCAGTTGCCGTGGTTGTGCGCGGAGAGCGTGTGCTGGAACGGCAGCAGCACCACGAAGCCCAGGAACCAGAGCGCCGTGCCGCCGCCGACGATCGCGACGTCATTGGCTTCCATGGCCGGCGGGGAGGGGCGCAGCGGGGTCTTCGGCATGGCACGTAGCGTACGGGGTCGGCGAGGCCGGGCGGCATGGGTCTGCGGGCCTGTGCGCATGGGTCTGAGGGCCGGACGCCATGGGTCCGCGCACTTGTCTACGCGCGAAGATGGCGCGTGCACAACCAGCCAATTCATACTTGAAGCTCTCCTCAGCCCCCACCAGAGGACAACGCATGCCTTCCGAGGCCCAGCCGACCCTAGAGTCGCCCGAGCCCGCCGCGCCCACTCCCCCCACCGGCGCCCTCGACCGCTACTTCCGCATCTCCGCGCGCGGCTCCAGCCTGGCCCGGGAGATCCGCGGTGGCGTCGCCACCTTCTTCACCATGGCCTACATCCTGGTGCTGAACCCGATCATCCTGTCCAACGCCGTGGACATCAACAAGCACGCGCTCAGCTTCCCGCAGCTGGTCACCGCCACCGCGCTGACCGCCGGGCTGACCACGCTGCTGATGGGCGTGATCGGCAACGTGCCGATCGGACTGGCCGCGGGCCTGGGCGTGAACACCATCGTGGCGCTCCAGCTGGCCCCCAGGATGACCTGGCCGGACGCGATGGGCATGGTCGTGCTGGCCGGCTTCTGCATCATGCTGCTGGTCGCCACCGGCCTGCGCGAGCGGGTGATGAACGCCGTGCCGTTGGGCCTGCGCAAGGCCATCGCGATCGGCATCGGCATGTTCATCACCCTGGTCGGCCTGGTCGACTCCGGCTTCGTCAGCCGGATTCCCGACGCCGCGCACACCACCGTCCCGCTGCAGCTCGGCGTCGGCGGCCACCTGCACGGCTGGCCGGTGCTGGTCTTCGTGCTCGGCGTGCTGCTCACCATGGTGCTGGTGGTGCGCAAGGTGCCCGGGGCGATCCTGGTCTCGATCGCCACCATGACCGTGGTCGCCGTGATCATCGAGAAGGCCACCAACCTGCCCGCCGACGCCTGGGGCCTGACCGTCCCGAAGTGGCCCGGCAACCCGGTCGCCGCCCCCGACTTCGCCCTGATCGGCAAGGTCAGCCTGTTCGGCGGCTTCCACTACGTGAGCATGCTGACCGGCATCCTGTTCGTCTTCACCGTGCTGATGAGCTCGTTCTTCGACGCGATGGGCACCATCCTGGGCGTCGCCGACGAGGCCCACCTGCTCGACGAGAACGGCGACCTGCCCGGCATCAACCGGGTGCTGATGGTCGACGGCGTCGCCACCGCCCTCGGCGGCGCCACCTCCTCCTCCGCCAACACCTGCTTCGTGGAGTCCACCGCCGGCGTCGGCGAGGGCGCCCGCACCGGCTTCGCCAGCCTGGTCACCGGCGCGCTCTTCATGGGCGCGCTCTTCCTGACCCCGCTGGCCACCATGGTCCCGGCCCAGGCGGCCACCCCGGCCCTGGTCACCGTCGGCTTCCTGATCCTGGCCAACTCGATCCGCGCGATCGACTGGGACGACTACACGATCGCGATCCCGGCCTTCCTGACCATGGTGCTGATGCCGTTCACCTACTCGATCACCAACGGCATCGGCATGGGCTTCATCACCTTCTGCGTCCTGCGGATCGCCGCCGGCCGCTGGCGCACCGTGCCGGTGGCGCTGTACGCGGTGGCGGTGGTGTTCGCGTTCTACTACATGATGCCGGCGCTGGGGCTGACTTAGCGGCTTCGGTCCTGATACGGCGTGAGCCCGGTCCCCGCTGGTGCGGGGGCCGGGCTCAGGCGTTTGTGGCGGTGGGTCAGTACTGGCCGTTGGTGTTGCTCGCCCAGATCGGGTGGGCGTCGGCGTCGTAGAGGACCAGGTTGTCGTCGTTCTGGACCACCAGGCTGGTGCCGGGGTGGCCCCAGGTGTTGGAGGACCACATCGGCCAGCCTTCGGCGGCGTAGACGACGAAGTTGCCGTCGGCCTGCATCACGGCCGTGGCGCCCGGGTGGCCCCAGGTGTTGGAGGACCAGATCGCCCGGCCGCCGGTGGCGGTGCTGTAGAGGACCAGGTTGCCGTCGGCCTGCATGATCAGGTGGCTCGGGAAGTACTGGATGGCGTTGTACACCGTGTCGCCGGCGTGCATCACGGCCGGGGCGCGCACCGAGGTGCCGAGCCAGACGGGCACGGTGTTCTCGGTGTGGCTGGCCCAGGGGGCCTTGCCCCCGACGTAGAGGACCAGGTTGTCGTCGTCCTGGAGGACCAGGTTGGCGCCGCGCTGGCCGGGGGTGCCGGAGGCCCAGAGGGCGCGGCCGTCCGGGCCGTAGAGGACGAAGTTGCCGTCGGTCTGCATGGTGGCCGTGGCGCCCGGGCGGCCCCAGGTGTTGGTGGACCACAGGGCGCGGCCGGTGACCTTGGAGTACAGGACCAGGTTGCCGTCCGGCTGCATGTCCAGGTGGCCGGCCTTGGACTGGACGCTGTCGCCGGCCCGCAGCACGGTGCCCTCGGCGATGGAGTAGCCGCGGCTGGTGACGCCGCCGTACCAGGTGTCGGTGGTCCAGGCGGGCAGGCCGTCGGCGCTGTAGAGGACGAAGTTGCCGTCGTTCTGCACGATGGCGTGGCCGCCCGCGTAGCCGTTGGTGCCGGGGGCCCACATCGGCCAGCCCTGGGGGGCGTAGACGACGAGGTTGCCGTCGGGCTGCATCACGGCGGTGGCGCCCGGGTGGCCGGGGGTGCCGGAGGTCCACAGGATGTGGCCGGTGGACTGGTCGGCGAGCACCAGGTTGCCGTCGGTGCCCATGGTGAGGGTGGTGTGACCAGCGGTCAGGACGTCGCCGCCGTGCAGCACGGTGCCGGACATGATCGGGTGGCCGGTGGTGTCGTAGGCCGGGTCGTAGGTCCGGGTCGACCAGATCGGCACGTTGTCCGGGGTGCGCACGATGGCGTTGCAGTCGTCCCCGAGGGTGAGCGAGCCCGCCGACATGCTGTAGTTCGCGGTGCCGCTGGACCAGAACTTCTGGGTGCCGTACTGGTCGTAGACGACCAGGTTGCTCCCGCTGTCGAGCTGGGCGTAGCTGCCGGGGTGGCCGGCGGTGCCGCTGGACCAGAGCGTCTTGCCGGTCTTCCAACTGGTCAGCACCAGGTCGCCGTCCGCCTGCATGGCGAGGCCGGCGCAGGCGGAGTAGAGGACCTGGCCGCTGTTGAGGCGGTTGCTGTACTGAAGGGTGGAGCCCGGTGTGGCGAGGCCGCCGAGCGAGACCGGCGAGCCGAACTGGGCGGCGCCGTTGACGGCGGGAGCACCCGGGTACTCGTAGACGAGGGCACCGGTGGTGGCCTGGAACTCGTTGACCAGGAGGTCGGGGTTGCCGTCACCGTCCAGGTCACCGGGCGAGGAGATGCCCGTGAACCCGTAGTCCGACGGCGTGTTCACCGCCAGCACGGGCTGCGCCACGAGCGGCGCACCGGGGGTGGGCTGCTTCGGGTCGAAGGATCCCCAGGTCTGGTTGGCGGCCCCGGTGCAAGCGAGGGGGACGGTGCGGTACCAGGGATTGGCGATGTTGTCGGAGGCGGTCAGGCACTGGCCGTCGGAGTCGACCAGCGTGCCGCCCGGGCCGACGGTCCACTTCTCGGCGGCCCGCCCGTCACAGGCGGCCAGCATGGGGTGTTGCAGAGCGGGGACCTCGGTGAGGCACTCGCCGTAGGTGCGCAGCGTGCCGTCCGTGCCCAACTGCCAGTGGTCCGGGTAGGCGTTGCAGTCCAGCGCCCGTACCGGGTTGCCGTTGGCGAGCAGGCAGATGCGGTTGCCGGCGTTGTTCAGCACCCCGCTCTGGATCAGGGTCGGGGCAGGGGCCGTGAGCAGGGCATTGGGCGTGCCGTCCGCCTTGAAGCCGAGCTGGTAGCCGGTCAGGGCGCCGCTGTCGGTGCTGCGGACCAGGAGGGTGGGGGTGCCGGCGACCTTGCCCGGGGCGATGAGCGTGGCGTCGGTCCAGTTGCCGGTGCCGAGGAGGACGGGGCTGCCGAGCAGGGTGCCGGTCTTGCCGGGGTAGTACCAGAGCTTGCCGTTCTCGACGGTGAGCAGGTCGGGCAGCCCGTCGGCGTTGTCGATGCCGTTGGTGGCGAGGACCTGGGTGGCGGTGTTCCACGTCGGGTCGTAGCCGGTGCAGTCGCTGCCGGGCGCGCAGGTGGCGGGCTTGGCGACCTTGGCCGCCTTGTCCTTGTGCGTGAAGTGCCCGGGGGTCCCACCGAAGTTGGCGTCGTTCGGGTAGGCGTAGAGGGTGTGTGAGGCGGGGGCGAAGACGTACAGGTCGTCGGTCTTCGAGCCGGTCAGGCTGCCTCGGGAGCTGCTCTGGTACTGCGTCCAGTTGAGCCCCTCCGGGCTCTGCTCGGGGGCGGCAGCGGTGAACGGCGCACCGTGGGACGGGCGGACCGTCAGGTTGATGGCCTGGGTCAGCACCGAGGGCGCCCCGTCACCGGTCAGGTCACCGGGGACGCCGGCGGTGGTGGCCGCAGTCGTGCTGGTTCCGGCCGGCTTGCTGTCGGCGAGCGACGGGCTTGCCGTACCCCCGATGGCAAGGGTGGTGAGTACGGATATGACGGCCAGGCTGCGGCCGAGGCGGCGTGGGGCGCGGGTGCGCTCCCTCATGCGGGTTCCTCCCCGAGGAGCGCCGGCCGAGTGGGGCCGGCGGTGAAGTGTGCGTGGCGGGATCTGTCGGTCACTTGATGGGTGAGCGGTGAAGATCCTGGCGCCAAGGGCGAAGGCTATCGGGCGGATGTTCGGGGCGGCAACGGGGTTGAGCCCGGTCCCGCGTGGTGCGGGGCCGGGCTCGGGGGTGGTGAGGGTGGGTCAGTGCCACCAGTTGGTGTTGGTGGCCCAGATGGGGACGGCGTCGGGGTCGTAGAGGACGAGGTTGTTGTCGTTCTGCATGATGAGGTTGCTGCCGGGGTGGGTCCAGGTGTTGGAGGACCACATCGGCCAGCCCTCGGGGGCGTAGACGACGAGGTTGCCGTCGGCCTGCAGCGCGGCGGTGGCTCCGGGGTGGCCCCAGGTGTTGGAGGACCAGAGCACGATGTGGTTGGGGGCGTAGAGCACCAGGTTGCCGTCGGCCTGCATGACCAGGATGCTCGCGCGGTTGGGCACGGTGTTGGCCACCATGTCGCCGGCGTGCAGGACGGCCGGGGCGCGCAGGACGCCGCCGCGTTCGACGGGCAGGGTATTGGGGGTGCCGCTGGCCCAGAGACCGGTGCCGTGCGCGTAGAGGACGAGGTTGTCGTCGTCCTGAAGGACCAGGTTGGTGCTGCTGTGGTTCCAGGTGTTGGAGGACCAGAGCGGCCAGCCCTGGGGGGCGTAGACGACGAGGTTGCCGTCGGGCTGCATCACGGCCGTCGCGCCCGGGTGGCCCCAGGTGTTGGACGACCACCGGGCATGACCGGTCGCCTTGGAGTAGAGGACGAGGTTGCCGTCGGCCTGCAGGTCGAGGTGGCCGGCCTTGGACTGGACGCTGTCACCGGCGTGCAGGACGGTGCCGGCGGGGATGACGGTGCCACGGCTGATGACGCCGCCGTACCAGGTGTCGGTGGACCACAGGGCGCGGCCGTCGGCGTTGTAGAGGACGAGGTTGCCGTCGTTCTGCAGGGTGGTGCGGCTGCCGGGGTTGCCCTCGGTGGCGGGTGCCCAGAGCGGCCAGCCCTGGGGGGCGTAGACGACGAGGTTGCCGTCGGGCTGCATCACGGCGGTGGCGCCCGGGTGGCCGGCGGTGCCGGAGGTCCACAGCACGCGACCGGTCCAGGCGTCGGCGAGGACCAGGTTGCCGTCGGTGCCCATGGTCAGCGTGGTGCGACTGGCCGTCAGGACGTCGCCGCCGTGCAGCACCGTGCCGGACATGATCGGGTGGCCGGTGGTGTCGTGGGCAGGGTCATAGGTGCGGGTCGACCAGACCGGGGTGTTGTCGCGGCTGTACAGGACGGTGTTGCAGTCGTCTTGGACGACCAGGTGGTATCCCCGGCTCGCCGTGTTGCTGGCCCAGGTCGTGCCGCCGTTGGCGTTGGAGACGACGAGGTTGCCGTCGTTCTGCAGTGCCGCGTAGCTGCCAGGGTGGCCGGCGGTGTTGCTGGACCAGAGCGTCTTGCCGCTCTTCAGCTCGGTCAGCACGAGGTTGCCGTCGGCCTGCAGGGCCAGTGCGGCGCACTTCGAGTAGAGCACCGCGCCGGTGGGCATCCCGTTCCCGGCGAACAGGTCGGTGTCGATGCCCGATGCCTTGCCGAGGCTGACGTCGGAGCCGAACTGGGCGAGGCCGTTGACCGCCGGACGACCGGGGTACACGTGGATCGTCTCGTCGGTCATGAGCAGCGGCGGGTTGCCGTCACCGTAGCGGTCACCCGGAGAGTTGTAGGCCGGGTCGACGAAGACCTTGGACCTCGGGTTCTGCTGAAGGACGGTCTGCGGCGCCGGAAGCGGACCGAGGGTCTGGCCGTTGGCGGCTCGCCACAACTGCTGGGGGCTCTTGGTGCACGGGTAGAGCTTCAGCGAGCTGGAGGCCTCGGACAGGACCTGCGCGGTGAGGCACCACCCGGTGGGGCCATGGACCAGGCTGCCGCCCGAGCCGATGCTCCACTTCTGCGTGGCCCGCCCGTCACAGGCGCTCAGTCCGACCGACGAGTCGGTGGCCGAGGACACGCCTTCAAGGCACTCCCCATCGGCGTGCAGGGTGCCGTCGGAGCCCAGCAGCCAGTTCTGATCCCAGTCGCCGTTGCCGCAGGCAATGGTGGCCGGATTGAGGAAATCGACGCCGGCTCGGATGCAGAGCCCCGTGGGGGTGCCCGTCGTGACCGCTTGGATCACGGTGCTGGTCGGTGCGGCGAGGGTGCTGGTCGGGGTGCCGTCGGGGTTGAAGGCGAGTGGGTAACTGGCAATGGCGCCGGTGGTGTTGTCCCGGGCCCAGAGGGTGGGGCTACCGCCCACCTTGCCAGGGGCGATGAGCTTGGTGTTGGCCCAGTTGCCGGTGCCGAGGAGGACGGGGTTGCCGAGCGGGGCGCCGGTCTTGCCGGGGTAGTACCAGAGCTTGCCGTTCTCGACGGTGACCACGTCCGGGAGGCCGTCGGCGTTGTCGATGCCGTTGGTGGCGAGGACCTGGGTGGTGGTGTTCCACGTCGGGTCGTAGCCGGTGCAGTCGGCGCCGGGGGCGCAGGTGGCGGGCTTGGCGACCGTGGTCACCTTGTCCCGGTGGGTGAAGTACCCGGGCGTGCCACCGAAGTTGGCGTCGTTCGGGTAGGCGAAGAGCTTGCTCGTGCCGTGGTCGAACGCGTACAGGTCATCGGTGGCCGAGCCGGTCAGGCTGCCCCGGTAACTGACCTGGTACGAGGACCAGTAGTAGCCCTCGGGACTGTTGAAGCCTTGCGACGCCGTGTAGGGGCCGGCGTGTGAGGGGAACACCACCAGACCGAGGCCGGTGTTCCCGATCACGTCCGCCACCCCGTCCCCGTCCAGGTCGCCCGGGACGCCTGCGGTGGTGCTCGTGCTCGGTGGGGCGGGCGTGGTGTCGGCGAGGGCCGGTGTGGCGGTGCCGGCGAGTGTGAGTGCCAGTGCGGCCGCTGCTGTGGATCTGCTGATCAGTCCGCCGAGTCGGCGGCGTGGGGCGCGGGTGCGCTCCCTCATGCGGGTTCCTCCCCCAGGTGCGCCGGCCTGATTGGGGCCGGCGGCGAAGTCTGCGGCGGGGATCCTCGGGTGCGCGGTGGGCGAACGGTGAAGATCCTGGGCCGGAGGGGAAGGGTATCGGGCGCCAGTTCGAGCCAGCAATGGGGTTCGGACAAGTACCAACGGAGCTGAGGATCAATCAGGACAAGAGCCCCGTTACCTCCCCTTCCGTCCACCTCCCGGCCGCTCCCGGTCGGGTGCTGAGGTAGTGCGCGATCCGTGCCGTGTCCCAGCCGTGCGACTCGCGCAACCCTGCCCCGAGGTGGCGCAGGTAGGACGCCGACGGCGGGTTCAGCGGGGCCTCGGCGGTGCGCCAGGGGGCGGTGAAGGTGAGCAGCGGGTGGCCGTCGAGGTGGCCGGCGCAGACCAGGGTCTCGTAGCGGCCGGTGCCGTAGTGGGCGCGGCCCTGGGTGAGGGCGGGGCGCAGGTCGAGCTCGGTGCCGGGTGGGCGGTGCATCTCCTGGGCGGCGAGGTCGGCGAACTGGGCGCTGGTCAGCAGGTATGCGCGGGCGGGGGTGCGGCCGGTGTCGAGGGGGTCGTAGAAGGCCATGCCGCCGGTCCACACCAGGGACTCCAGTGCGAAGTGCAGTCGGCCGGGCAGCTCGACGGGCTGGTCGCGGCGAGGCGGGCGCGGGTCGCGGCAGCCGGGGTAGGCGGGGAAGGTGTCGGCGCCGCCGGGTGGGTGGCCGCCTGCGAGGTAGGCGGTGAAGCGGGCGAAGTGCAGGTTGGAGCCGTAGGCCGCGTACCAGACCAGGTCGGGTGCGGGCGCTGGCTTGAAACGGTGCTGTGTAGCCCAGTTGAGGAGGGGCATACTGCCTCCTGAGTCGTGAGGGGGCACTGGCTGATGGTGCGATGGGACCCAACCGGGATCGACGAGGCGGACTTCCTGCCGGAGCCGTTCCAGACGGCCGACCAGGCCTCGCTCGCCGGGCAGCGGCAGACGTTGCGGTGGTACCGGGGCATGATCCTGATGCTGGTGCTCGCGGCGGTGGTCGGCGCGGTGACCACGGGCCGGGGCGCCGCGCCGCTGGTCTCGGTGGCGGCCTTCCTGCTGGCCGGCTACTTCTGGTCCCGGCTGCGGACCGCCAACCCGCAGGCCCGCTGGTACCAGGCGCGGGCGGCGGCCGAGTCGGTGAAGACGCTGGCCTGGAAGTACACCGTCCGGGCCCGGCCGTTCGGCGGGCCGGCCGACTCGCCCGAGGTGGACGAGGAGTACCGTGCCCAGGTCGCCGAGGTGCTGCGGACCTTCGAGGACTCGGGCGTGATCGAGCCCGGTGCGGCGCCCGAGATCACCGACGGCATGCGGGAGTTGCGGGCGGCCGACCTGCCGGCGCGACGGACCCTGTACCTGCGGGTGCGGGTGGAGGGGCAGCGCACCTGGTACCTGGCCAAGGCGGATGCCTGCGAATCGCAGGCGGTCTCCTGGGGGTTGGGCACGGTGGCGCTGATGATCGTGGGCGGTGCGGCGGCGGTGGCGCAGGCGCTCGGGGCGATCTCGGTCAGCATCTTCGGTGCCTGTTCGGCGGCGGCTGCGGCGATCATCGCCTGGACCCAGCTGAAGCAACTGCGCCCGCTGGTCTCGGCGTACCAGTTGGCCGCCAAGGAACTCGACGAGGTGTGGGGCAAGTTGACCGCCCTGGACCTGTCCGGTCCGGAGGCGGAGGCCGACTGGGCGCGGCTGGCGGGCGACGCGGAGGACGCGGTGGCCCGCGAGCACACCAGTTGGCGGGCTCGGCGGGCCTTTCCGCGCTGAGGCCGAGGCCGCTGCCGGAGACGCATCGGGTGATCCCTGTTCTACGAAGCGTGAGTGCGGGATCACCCTAGGGCGGGGCGAAGCGGGTGAAACGGTTCTCCTGGGGGTGCTCGCGTGTCGCGTCACCGTCAATGGATTTTCCTTAGCGAGGGTAATGACGTAAGCTAAGGATCATGTCCGAGATGTCCGAGGCCGATCTCGCCGCTGTCAGCCAGCTGCGGTCGTCCGTGATGCGCCTGGCCCGCCGCCTGCGGCACCAGCACGTCGAGCAGTCGCTCAGTCCTACCGAGATGGGGGTACTGGGGACGTTGGCTCGATGTGGCAGCGCCACACCGGGGGAGTTGGCACGGCGGGAGCATGTGCAGCCGCCTTCGATGACGCGGATCATCGCGATGTTGGAGGAGAAGGGGCTGGTGCGGCGGGAGCCGCACCCGGAGGACCGGCGGCAGGTGGTGGTCAGCATGACCGAGCAGGCCGCGGAGATCCTCGACGAGAGCCGTCGGCGGCGCAACGCCTGGCTCGCGGAGCTGGCCTCCCAGCTGACCGAGGAGGAGTGGGCCACGGTCCGCGCGGCCGCGCCCGCGCTGTACAAGCTCGCGCATCTCTAGGACGAAGGGCCACCGGCCGACGAAGGGCCGCAGGCCGAAGAGGGCGAACGAGAGGAACTGGAACCACATATGAGCAAGGGAAGCCATACCGCCGACCCCGACGAACGCACCGCGGCGGTCACCACCGCCGCACCGAGCCCCACGGCTTCTCCAGGGGCAGGATTCACCCGACCCGGAGGCATGTTCTCCTCGCTGCGGGTGCGCAACTACCGGTACTTCTTCGCCGGACAGATCGTCAGCAACACCGGCAGCTGGATGCAGCGCATCGCCCAGGACTGGCTGGTGCTGAGCCTCACCCACAGCCCGCTCGCGGTCGGTATCACCACCGCGATGCAGTTCCTGCCGACGCTCGCGCTCGGCCTCTTCGGCGGAGTGCTCGCGGACCGGATGTCCAAGCGCCGACTGCTGATCGCGACCCAGGGCGCGATGGGCCTGCTGGCCGCGGGACTCGCCGTGATGACCATCACCGGCACCGTGACCGCGTACTACGTCTACCTCTTCGCGCTGCTGCTCGGCCTGGTCACGGTGGTCGACACGCCGACCCGGCAGGCCTTCGTCTCCGAGATGGTGGGCCCCAAGGACCTCAGCAACGCGGTGAGCCTGAACGCCGCCAACTTCCAGACCGCGCGCCTGGTCGGCCCGGCGGTCGCCGGCCTGCTGATCGCGGCGGTCGGCAGCGGCTGGGCGTTCGCGCTGAACGCGGTCTCCTTCGCGGCGGTGATCGGCGGGCTGCTGGCGATGCGGCCCAGCGAGCTGCGCACGGTGGACCGGATCCCCCGCGAGAAGGGCCAACTGCGCGAGGGGCTGCGGTATGTGAAGGACCGTCCGGACCTGATGTGGCCGCTGGTACTGGCCGCCTTCATCGGCACCTTCGGCTTCAACTTCCCGACCCTGCTCTCCGGTTTCGCCTACGGCACCTTCCACGTCGGCCCGGGCGAGTACGGACTGCTGAACACCGCGATGGCGCTCGGCTCGCTGGCCGGCGCGCTCTACGCGGCCCGCAGGGGCAACCCGCGGCTGCGCTGGCTGACCGGTGCGGCGCTGGGCTTCGGGGTGCTGGAGGTGCTGGCCGCCGGCGCGCCCGGGTACTGGACCTTCGCGGTGCTGCTCACCCTGGTCGGCGTCTTCGGACTGACCTTCAACACGGCGGTCAACTCCTATGTGCAGCTGGCCACCGACCCCGAGATGCGGGGCCGGGTGATGGGCCTGCTGGTGCTGGTCTTCACCGGCGGCACGCCGGTCGGCGCCCCGCTGGTCGGCTGGGTGACCGACGCCTACGGGGCCCGGGTCGGCCTGCTGGCCTGTGGAGCGGTCTCGGCGCTGGCGGCCACCGTGGTCGGCCTGGTGCTGGCCCGCTGCGCGGACCTGCGGCTGCGGGTGAACCTGCACCGGGGCAGCCGGGTGGTGGCCTTCGTGCCCAGGACGACCACCAGCCAGTCGCGGTCCCAGCTCGCCACCGCCTGCTGACAGGAAGTCAGAGGCGGATTTCGAGGAGCTGTCCCGGCCAGGGCGTGCTGTCCGGCCGGGGCACCTCGAACGGTTCGGTCTCGGTGAACCCGAGCGCCCGGTACTGCTGGACCAGCTTGCGGTCGTCGCCCGCGTAGCAGTCGACGCGCAGCAGGCCGAGACCACGCCGGACGGTCTCGGCCCGCGCGTCGGCGATCAGTGCCGCGCCGATCCCTCCCCCGGCCTTCGGCCGGGAGGGGCCCTCATCCTTGCGCGAGCGGTCGGTGACCAGTAGCCGGATGAACAGCTCGGGGACGTCGGCCGGCGGTACGTAGCTCGACAGGTCCTCCGCCAGGACGCAGCAGCCGACCGTGCGGCCCTGCTCGTCCTCGGCGATCCGCACCAGGTAGTCCCGGGTGTACATCTCCACCCGCTCCACCGCCGCCGGCCGGCTCGACCAGGAGACGCTGCCCCACTGGCCGGTGCGCCCCTGGCCGGCGAGCCAGGCCACGGCGGAGTCGAGCAGGGCGAGGATGTCGGGGACGTCGGCAGGGCCGCCGGTGCGGATCTTCATACGAACAGTTCTACCCGCACATGGGCTCATCTGTCTGCGCCGCCCGGCTCCAGGGTTCCAGGGCGCTGAAACCGTCGTGAAGCCGCGCTGAATGCGCCCTGCCGCAATCTCTGCGGCATGACGAAAACGACATCGCACTCACTCGCCATCGCGGCCAAGGGGCTGCGCAAGGCCTACGGGGACAAGACGGTCCTCGACGGTATCGACCTGGCGGTGCCGGCCGGTACCGTCTTCTCCCTGCTCGGCCCGAACGGCGCCGGCAAGACCACCGCCGTCAAGATCCTCTCCACCCTCGTGACCGCCGACGCCGGCGAACTGCAGGTCGGCGGTCACGACCTGGCGGCCGACCCGCAGGCCGTGCGGGCGGCGATCGGCGTCACCGGGCAGTTCTCCGCCGTCGACGGCCTGATCACCGGCGAGGAGAACATGCTCCTGATGGCGGACCTGCACCACCTGTCCAAGCGCGAGGGGCGGCGGGTAGCCGCCGAACTGCTGGAACGCTTCGACCTCACCGAGGCCGCGAAGAAGCCCGCCGCCACCTACTCCGGCGGTATGAAGCGCCGCCTCGACATCGCCATGACCCTGGTCGGCAGCCCGCGGATCATCTTCCTCGACGAGCCGACCACCGGCCTCGACCCGCGCAGCCGCCACACCATGTGGGGGATCATCCGCGCGCTGGTCTCCGGCGGCGTCACGGTCTTCCTCACCACCCAGTACCTGGAGGAGGCCGACCAACTCGCCGACCGCATCGCGGTACTGAACAACGGCAGGATCGCCGCCGAGGGGACCGCCGGTGAGCTGAAGCGGCTCATCCCGGGCGGGCACGTCCGGCTGCGCTTCACCGACCCGTCCGCGTACCAGTCCGCCGCCGTCGCCCTGCGCGAGGGCAGCCGGGACGACGAGGCACTGTCGCTGCAGATCCCCAGCGGCGGCAGCCAGCGGGAGCTGCGCGCCATCCTCGACTGGCTGGACTCGGCCGGCATCGAGGCGGACGAGCTGACCGTGCACACCCCCGACCTCGACGACGTGTTCTTCGCCCTGACCGGCGGCACCGGCGGCACCACCGGCACCGGCGGCACCACCGGCACCGGCGGCACCGATGTCCCCAACCAGCCCAAGGAGACTGTCCGATGAGTACCTTCTCGCTCGCCGTCCGCGACTCGAACACGATGCTGCGCCGCAACCTGCTGCACGCGCGGCGCTACCCGTCCCTCACCCTGAACCTGCTGCTCACGCCGATCATGCTGCTGCTGCTCTTCGTCTACATCTTCGGCGACACGATGAGCGCGGGCATCGGTGGCGGCGGCCGCTCCGGCTACATCGCGTACATCGTCCCGGGCATCCTGATGATGACCATCGGCGGCACCGTGGTCGGGGCCGCGGTGTCGGTCTCCACCGACATGGCCGAGGGCATCATCGCCCGCTTCCGCACGATGGCGATCCACCGCGGGTCCGTGCTCATCGGGCACGTCGTCGGCAGCGTGCTGCAGTGCATGGCCAGCGTGGTCCTGGTCGGGGCCGTCGCGGTGGCCATCGGCTTCCGGTCCAAGGACGCCACGGCCCTGAAGTGGCTGGCGGCGTTCGGGCTGCTCGCACTGTTCGCCCTGGCGCTCACCTGGATCGCGGTCGGGATGGGCATGGCCAGCCCGAACGCCGAGGCGGCCGGCAACAGTGCGATGCCGCTGATCCTCCTCCCGCTGATCTCGAGCGCCTTCGTCCCGGCCCACGCGATGCCGGGCTGGTTCCAGCCGATCGCCGAGTACCAGCCGTTCACGCCGGCCATCGAGACCCTGCGCGGCCTGCTGCTCGGCACCGGGATCGGCAACAACTGGTGGATCGCGATCCTGTGGTGCGTCGGCCTGACCGCGCTCGGCTACCGCTGGTCGACCTCGCAGTTCAACCGCGACCCGAGGTAACCGCCATGACAGCGCGGGCTGCCTCCCGCAGTTCGTCCCGCTCCAGGGCGGCGTACTCCGACACCGCGTCGGCGTAGGCCGCCCGGTCGGCGTGCTCGGCCGCCTGCCGCGCCCGGGCCTGCGACATCGTCGGCTGGAACTCGCGCAGCACCCGCAGCCGTTCGGCCAGCGCGATCATCCGCACCGCCCCCGTGGCGCCGGACCCGAGCCCCGCCATGCCGAGGGCGTGCAGCACCGTCCCGAGCACCGGGAGGTCCATGGGCGAACCGGGCGGGCCGGAGAGCAGCGTCCGCAGTCGCTGCCGCAGCCGCTCGACCGGCCCCGCGACGAGTTCGAGCCGGCCGGCGTGCGCGTGCGCCGTGACCATCGCGGACTGGATCTGCAGCGCCCACGGGTCGAGCCAGGCGTCGCCGCTGTGCGCCGAGGCGGCCGCGAGCATCCGCTCCACGGCGCTGCGCCACAGGCCGAGCCCGACCTCCGTCAGTCCGCGGGCCAGCGCGATCTCGGCGCGCCCGCCGAGGTCGGGCCGGTAGAAGGCGTCCTGCGGCGGGGTGTTGTCGCTCTCCACCTGCCGCAGCCAGTACTCGGCCTCGTCGGCGTCGCCGCGCTGCAGGCAGGCGAGGACGAGCAGCGAGCGGATGCCGATGTAGTCGTGCCCGTCGCCGAGCCGCGGCAGCACCTCGAGCGCCGCTTTGAGATGCCCGTGGGCCTCCTCGCCCTGCCCCGTCCGCAGGCACAGCTCGCTCAGCCGGGAATGCACCGTGAGCTGCACGGACGGATTGTCGATCGGCGCGAGTTCGGCGACCATGCGGCGGGCCGAGGCGAGCGCGCGGTCGATGTCGTGCTCGTACTCCCAGACGTAGCAGGCGATGCACTCGGCGATGCCGGCGACCAGCGGCTGCTCGCTCTCGCAGAGTCCCCGCAGCACCTCGTAGTCGGGAGGCAGCATCTCGGGGACCGCACTCAGCACGACGGCGGTGGCGCGCAGCAGCGTGTCCGGCGGGGCCGGGGGCAGCCGCCGGAGGGTGACGAGCTGGCGCACCGCACTCGGGCCGTGGCCCATGAACAGGCTCGCCGCGCACAACACCGCAGCGGCGCGCGCGACTTCGACGTACTCGGGCTCGGGGTGGTAGTGCGACAGCGGCGGTCCGGTGTCCTCGGCGAGGGCGACGAGGCGGGGGAAGTTGGAGTCGGTGGACCACAGGGCGGCGAGGACGGCGGTCAGCGCGGCGATGGCGGGGCCGTCGGTCCGCGCCAGGGCGTGCCGCAGGGCCAGCACCAGGTTGTCCTGCTCGGCCTTGATCCGCCCCCAGGCGGCCTCGGGGCCTCCCCTGTTCGAGCGGAGCGAAGAGCTCGGGGAAGGCTGCGATCCGAACAGCGCGTCGTGGTACTCGACTCCGAAGTCCCGCGCCCAGGCCAGGAACCGGCCCACGGCCACCTCCTCCTCGCCCGCCTCCGCCCGCCGGGCCGCGCTGAACTCCCGTACCGTCTCCAGCATCCGGAACCGCACCCCGGCCGGGGTGTCGGCCGCGGTGATCAGCGACTGGTCGGCCAACTGCTCCAGGAGGAACAGCGCGTCCTCGCCGAGCACCTGCTCCGCCGCCTCGCCCAGGAAGCCGCCGGGGAAGACCGACAGCGTGCGCAGCGCCGCCCGGGCGTCCGCCGCGAGCAGGTTCCAGCTCCACTCCACGACCGCGTGCAGCGTGCGGTGGCGCTCCGGGGTGTCCCGCGCCCCGCCGCGCAGCAGCGCGAACCGGTCGCCCAGACGGCGGGCGATCTCCGGCACCGACAGCACCCGCACCCGTGCCGCCGCCAACTCCACGGCGAGCGGCAGCCCGTCGAGGTGGCGGCAGAGTTCGGCCAGCGCGTCCGGCGGCAGCTCCACGGCGGGTCGGGCGGCCCGGGCCCGCTGGGTGAACAACTCGACCGAGGTGTCGAGGCGGAGCTCCGGCAGCGCGTACACCGCCTCCGAGCTGAGGCCCAGCGGAGCCCGGCTGGTGGCGAGCACCCGCAGGTCCTTCGACGAGGAGACCAGGGCCTGCACGAGGTCGGCGGCGCCCCGGACGATCTGCTCGCAGTTGTCCAGCACCAGCAGCGCGGACCCGGAACCGAGCACGCCGAGGATGCCGGCCACCGGGTCGGCCCCGGCGTGGCCGCTCACGGCGCCGGGCCGCCCCTCGCCCGCGCCGAGCGCGGCGGCCACCTCCGCGGCCACGTCCTCGTCCGCGGTGACGCCGGCGAGCGGCACGAAGTACACCACCCGCTGCTCGGCCCGGCGGCTGACGGCGTGCGCGAGCCGGGTCTTGCCGAGGCCGCCGGGGCCGACCACGGTGACGGCGCGGGAGGCGCGCAGCAGCCGTTCCACCGCCGCGATGTCCTCGTCCCGCCCGAGCAGCGGGTTCGGTTCGTGCGGCACGCCGTGCCGGACCACCGGCGGCTCGCCGCTCAGCAGCTCCTGCTGCACGGCCTTGAGCCCGGCACCCGGATCCGTGCCGAGCTCGTCGCGCAGCTCGCGGCGGTACGCCTCGTACCGGGTCAGCGCGGCGGACGGTCCCGCCGTCGCCGCCTCGCCGCGCAGCAGCTCGGCGAGCAGTTCCTCGTCGCGCGGATGCTCCGAGGCGGCCACGGCCAGCGGCCCGGCCGCCTCCGCATGCCGCCCCAGCCGGGCGAGCGCCAGCGCCTGCGCGCGGACCAGCGTGTCGCGGACGGGGGCGCGCTCGGTGCGCAGCGCGGCCACGGGGTCCTCGGAGTCGCCGGCCCCGTCAGGGGTGCCCGCCCACAGTGCGAGCCCGGCCTCGGCCGCAGCCAGCGACCCGGCGTGGTCGCCGGCCCTGGCCCGGTCGGCGCTCGCGGCGGCGTGCAGCAGCAGGGCCGAGCTGTCGACCTGCTCCTCGGCGAGGGCGAGCCGGTAGCCGGTCGGTGTGCTGGCGATGACCTCGGCGCCCAACTGCGTCCGGGTCCGGGAGACCAGGACCTGCAGCGCCTTGCCCGGCCGCTCCGGCAACTCCTCTGCCCACAGTCCCGACACCAGCCGCTCGGTGCTGCACCCCGTGCGCAAGTCGCCTGCGAGCAACGCGAGGAGAGCCCGGAGCCGGGGCGCGGTGACCTCCTGTCCGCGATAGGCGACACGCGGCAGCAGGGTCAGGTCGGTAGTCACCCGTGCAGACTAGCCAAGCCGCCGACCACCGGAACTCCCGCTGCGCGGAGGGCTACTGGACTGTCTCCGCCGCCAGTCACGGGGTGGCGGGCGGAGCGCTCGGGGCAGTGGTGCCCGCGACCCATCCCGGCAGTGTCGGCAGTACCGCTTCGGCGATCCGGTACAGGCTCGCGTCGTCCGGTGTTCCGGTGTCCTGGCGCCAGATCGCGAGCTCGTAGGAACCGCCGCGCCCGTCCGGGTGCTTGCCGATCACGAGGTTGTGCGCGACCCCGCTCGGCGCGCGCGAGGTCGAGCTGCCGCCGCCGAGCGAGAAGCTGAAGCCGATGGTGTTCATCTCGTAGGTGGTACTCAGGTGGCCGAGCACCGGGGCGCGGTGGTGCGACGCGGAGCCGAGGATCTCGGCATCGGTGACGTCCAGGTCGTCGTCGTCCGTGAGGCGCACGGAGATCTGCCCGATCTGGACCTCGGCGCAGTGGATGACCTGCTTCGTGCCGTCCGCGTTGGTCCAGTGCGCGAGGCCCGGCCCGGCGACCGTGACCCGGTCCGTGGGTGCCCCGACCAGGATCGGCAGGTCGGGCCGGTTCAACGCGGCGCAGAGCGCCGGGTACCTGGGGGAGTCGTCGGCCGTCGGGGCCGTGCAGGTCACCGCCGGGGCGGACTTGTTCGCCGCCTCCTCGCGGTGCTGCAGCACGAGGAACCCGGCGACCAGCACCCCGCCCATCGCCAGGGCTGCCGCCACCTGGGCACCCGCCCGCATGCCCGGTTCCTTGCCCGGCCCGCTGGCCGGCTCTGCCGGCAGCTCCGTACCCTGCTGATCAGTCACGGGCGAACGGTATCCGACGGTCTGTTCGAGTGCACCGGACTTATCGGAGCGTCAGCTACCGTTGATCGGTGATCCACACCGACCCCGCGATTCGCTTCCGCTTCGGACTGACTCCGTTGGAGAAGGTCAAGCCGTGGGGTGCCGAGCGTCCCGTGTTCCACTGGTTCGGGCTGACCGACGGCTGGTACGGCATCGACCTCGCCGGCCATGAGGTGCTGCGTTACTCCGAGCGCAGTGTCCGGGAGCTCCGGAGCGACAGCGACGGTGGCCAACCGCACCCGTACGTGGACTACTACGTCGCCCGCCTGTGGGAGGACGTGATCGCGCTCGTGTCGGAGGCGATGGAACCGCTGCCACCGGACCTGGTGGACGTCGCGGCCGACACCTCACCGGACTGGACGTGGCTTGAGGCGCCGGAGGCCGAGGCCGCACTGAGCTGGCACAGCGCGGGCTACCTGGACACCGGCTATCTGCGCATCGCGCCGCGCATCCGTTGCTGGCGCACCGTCATCGGTGAAGGCGACACGGTGACCATCAGCTGGGAACATCAGGCGGACCCGGAGGGCGTGATCGAGTTCGTCGGCCCGCGGACGGGGCGGGTGACCGTACCGACGGGTGAGTTCCTCGCGGCGGTGACCGAACTCGACCGGGCGCTGTTGGCAGCCATGGACCGACGCATCGGCGAACTGGAAGAGGCCGGTCCGGTGCCCGGTGTCGAAGTGGACGTGGAGCAGTTGCGCCGCGAGCACCGGGACCGGACGACCTGGTTGCAGCGCGCCCGGGACCGCGAGCCGGGTACGGACTGGGACGCCGTACGTGTCGGTGCGCGCATGCTGCTGGCCCCTGGGGCAGCAGAGAAGGACCAGGCGGGGTAGGGAAGTTGCCCGACCGACTCAGGTGGCGCCGGTGGACAGCCAACTGAGGAGGTCGTCGGTCAGCCATTCGCCGACGCCGGGGGTTTCGATGTCGTTGTCGCCCGCGCCGAGGTCGAGGCGGTAGACGGACGGCCGGTCGGCGGTGCTGCGGCGGATGAAGAGGCCGTTCCCGCCGCTGTCGTCGCCGATCAGGATCCAGTCGGGCTGGTACTCGCCGACCTCGTAGGTCTCGTTGCGTTCGAGGATGTCCTGCGGGCCGTAGATCGTGATGCCGTTGGGGAGTTGGACACCCGGTGTCGAGCGCCAGAGGCGGGCCAGCGCGGGGACGGGTCCGCCGCCGAGTCCGCTGGTTTGGGCCACCTGGACGGTCAGGAAACCCGCGAACGTGTCCGCCACCAGGTCCTCCGCACCGCTGTGGCGGCCGCGTCGGACGACGGCGTGCTCCGCCGGACCGTCGAGCACGAGGTGGTAGGTGTCGCCGCCGTCCGCTTCGGCTGCGGCGTAGAAACAGAGCCGGTCTCCGTCGAGACGCCAGCCGGCGGTGACATCGTCGGCCCCGCCTTCGCCGGCCTCGCCTTGGCCGGCCTCGCCTTCGCCGGGCGGGCCGAGACGCGCGAGCGGTGCGCCGTGGAGCGAGCCGTCGTTGTACTCGGCCAGCCACCAGCGGTACGAGGGGGCGAGCGGGCCGAGGGCCGATTCGGCCGAGCGGATCCACGCCTCGGGCGCGCCGCACTCGGGGCGGTTGGTGATCGCGGGGGAGCTGTCGATCAGGGCTCGGAGGAGGACGAGGTCGGGCGTCATTGCCGCGAGTCTGGCACGCGGTCAGGGGTAACGCAGGGCGAGGGTGAGGAGGAGGGTGGCGAGGGGGAGCAGGGCGGCGAGGGTGACGGTGTAGGCGGCGGACTCACGGCGGGCTGACCGCGCAGTAGGGTCTTGCCATGCTCCTGTGGATCAACGGCCCCTTCGGTGGCGGCAAGACGCAGACCGCGCACGAGATCCAGCGACGGCTCCCCGGCAGCGTCATCTGCGATCCCGAGCACGTGGGTTTCGGCCTGCACCGGATGACGCCGCCCTCGCTGCGTGGGGACTTCCAGGACCTGCCCGCTTGGCGGCAGGGCGTGAACGAGGTGCTGGACCGCGCGCTCACCGAGTACCCGGGCACGGTGATCGTGCCGATGACCATCACGGAGCCGGCCTACTTCCGCGAGACCGTCGGACGACTCCGCGAACGCGGCCATGACGTACGGCACTTCGCACTGCTGGCCGATCGCGCGACAGTGCTGCGGCGGCTGCGCGAGCGCGGCTTCGGGCATCTCGTGCAGTTCGTCGCCGGGAAGGACGCCCCACTGCGCCGGGAGAGCTTCGCGCTCTCGAAGCTCGACCTCTGCCTGGAGCGCCTGCGCGAGCCGGAGTTCGCCGAGCACCTGTGGACCGACGACCTCACGATCCGGCAGGTCGCCGACCACATCGCCGCCACGTCCGGACTGACCCTCACCCCGAACAGCGACAGCCCGCTCCGCGGCCGCCTCCGCCGGGCCTGGACCGGGGCCAAGCACATTCGCTTCGACTGACTCGGCCACGACCCCCTCGTGCCCGGGATCGCCGACAGGCCTCACCCCCGACCCGAAGTGGACAATGGGAGCCATGAGGCTCTTCGTGGCGGTCCGGCCGCCGATCGAGGTGCTCGCCGAGCTGGAGTCGGCCGTCGCGCCGTTGCGCGCGCTGCCCGGGGCCGAGCGGCTTCGCTGGACGCTGCCGGAGGCGTGGCATCTGACCCTGGTCTTCCTCGGCGAGGTGCCGCAGGAGAGGCTGCCCGAGCTGCGGGACGGGCTGGCGCAGGTGGCGCTCGGATACGTCGTGCACCAGGTGCGGCTGGCCGGTGGCGGACGGTTCGGGGACCGGGTGCTCTGGGTGGGGCTGGCCGGGCAGACCTGGGCGTTGCGCTCGCTGGCTCGGGCGGTGACCCAGGTGGCGAGCGAGGTGCTCGCGGTCGAGGAGGAGTTCTCGTACCACCCGCACCTCACGCTGGCGCGGGCCGGCGGGCGCGGGCACCACAGTCACCCCGGGCGCGAGGAGCGGGCCGCGCTGCATGAGGCGGCCGAGCGGCTGGAGACCTTCGAGGGGGCCGAGTACTCGGTGACGAGCATTCAGCTGATGAGGAGTGACTTCGGCAGCGGGCACGGGCCCGTGCACTACACCAGCGTCGGCAGCTGGGATCTGGCCTACCCGCAGTAGCCCGCAGCGGCCCGCAGCAAGCGGGCGCTCAGCTCGGCCAGGCCGCCATCGCCGTCTGCGCGATCAGCTCCAGTTCCTCCCGCGACGCCCCGTCCCTGGCCTGCTGCGACATCCCCTGCACCACCGCTGCCGTGAAGCGCGCCAGCGCCCTCGGGTCGGTTGCCGCCGGCTCCTCCCCGCGCGCCACCGCCGCCGCGATCCGTTGCTCGAAGTCCTCGAGGTTGGCCTTCCGCAGCACCAGCAGCGCCTCCCGCACGTCGGGGCTGCCGCAGTTGGCGGCCGCGCTGACGACCAGGCAGCCGTGCGGGCGTCCGGGCGCCGTGTACTCCGCCGCCGCCTCGCGCAGCAGTCGCGCGATGCCGGCCCGGACCGTCGGTTCCTCGGCCAGCGCCCGGGCGCCGAAGGCGCCGTAGGTCTGCCCGTAGCGGGCCACCACCTCGTCGAAGAGCGCCCGCTTGTCGCCGAAGGCGGCGTACAGGCTCGGCGGCCGGATGCCCATGGCCTCGGTGAGGTCGGCGATCGAGGCGGCCTCGTACCCCTTCTCCCAGAACAGCAGCATGGCCGCGGCCAGCGCCGCCTCGCGGTCGAAGGACCGGGGGCGGCCGCGGGTCGGGGTGCTGGTCATGCCCCGATTCTATATCGCTCGCTACAGAAAGCGTGTTACGGTCCTTTCCATAGTGATCGCTACAGAAAGGGCGGGGCGATGGGCAAGCTTTCGGGCAAGACGGCGCTGGTCACCGGCGGCAGCCGGGGGATCGGCAAGGGGATCGCGCTGCGCCTGGCGGCCGACGGCGCCTTGGTCGCGGTGCACTACGGCAGCAACGAGGCGGCGGCCAAGGAGACGGTGGAGGAGATCACGGCGGCCGGCGGCCAGGCCTTCGCGATCGGCGCCGAGCTGGGCATACCGGGCGACGCGGCGGCGCTCTGGGCGGCCTTCGACGCCGGCCTCGCGCAGTACGGGGGCCGGCCGGGGCTGGACATCCTGGTCAACAACGCGGGCATCTCGCTCTGGGGCAAGGTCGGCGAGGTGACCGAGGCCGACTTCGAGCGGGTCTTCGCGATCAACGTCAAGGCGCCGTTCTTCATCGTCCAGCAGGGCCTGGAGCGCCTGCGCGACGGCGGCCGGATCGTCAACGTCTCCTCCGGCGTGACCCGGATCGCGTTCCCGGCGATCACCGCGTACTCGATGACCAAGGGCGCGCTCAACACCTTCACGCTGACCCTGGCGCAGGACCTCGGCGCGCGCGGCATCACGGTCAACGCGGTGGCGCCCGGCATCATCGACACCGACATGAACAGTTGGCTGGACGACCCGGAGGCGCGGGCCGACGCCGAGTCGTACTCGGTGTTCAACCGGGTCGGCACCGCCGGCGACGTGGCCGACGTGGTCTCCTTCGTGGCCAGTGACGACGCCCGCTGGGTCACCGGCCAGTACCTGGACGCCACCGGGGGCTCTTATCTGGGGAAGTGACCGCGCCGGGTACCGTAGGGAAGCGTGGACCCCAAGACTCGCATGCGTATCGTCTCCGGCGCCCTGGGCCTGATCCTGGTGGCCGTGCTGATCGGAGCGCTACTCGGTAAGTAACGCGAAAAGCCTGCGCGGACAGCCTGCGCGGACAGCAGGAAGGGCCGCTGCCGGTGAACCCGGCAGCGGCCCTTCAGGTGCCGGGACTCAGAGCTGCTCGACCACGTAGTCGATGCACGCGGTCAGCGCCTGCACGTCCGCCGGGTCGACCGCCGGGAACATCGCGATCCGCAGCTGGTTGCGGCCAAGCTTGCGGTACGGCTCGGTGTCCACGATCCCGTTGGCCCGCAGCGCCTTGGCGATCGCGGCGGCGTCGATCGACTCGTCGAAGTCGATGGTGCCGACCACCTGGGAACGCTCGGCCGGCTCGGCGACGAACGGCTGCGCGAACGAGGACTTCTCGGCCCAGTTGTACAGGTGCGCCGAGGATTCAGCCGTACGAGCGACGGCCCAGTCGAGCCCGCCGTTGCCGTTCAGCCAGTCCAGCTGGTCGGCGAGCAGGAACAGGGTCGAGATCGACGGGGTGTTGTACGTCTGGTCCTTCGAGGAGTTGTCGATCGCGGTCGGCAGGTCGAAGAACGGCGGGATGTAGCGGCCGGAGCCGGCGATCTCGGCAGCCCGCTCCAGCGCGGCCGGCGAGAACGTGGCCAGCCACAGACCGCCCTCGGCCGCGAAGGACTTCTGCGGCGCGAAGTAGTAGACATCGGTCTCGGTGATGTCCACCGGCAGGCCGCCGGCGCCCGAGGTGGCGTCCACCAGGACCAGCGAGCCGTCACCGGCGGTGCCGGCCGGGCGGCGGATCGGCATCGCGACGCCGGTCGAGGTCTCGTTGTGGGTCAGCGCGTAGACGTCCACGCCCGCCTCGGCGACCGGCAGCGGGTGGGTGCCCACCTCGCTCTTGATCACGGTCGGGTCGTCCAGCCACGGCACGGACTTGACCGAGGAAGCGAACTTGGAGGAGAACTCGCCGAAGCTCAGGTGCTGCGACTTCTGGCGGACCAGACCGAGGGCGGCGATGTCCCAGAAGGCGGTGGAACCGCCGTTGCCGAGCACCACCTCGTATCCCTCGGGGAGCGAGAAGAGGCTGGTCACGCCCTCGCGCACGCGCTTCACCAGGTTCTTGACCGGAGCCTGGCGGTGCGAGGTGCCGAGCAGCGAGGTACCGGTGGCGGCGAGGGCAGTCAGGGCCTCGGGGCGCACCTTGGACGGGCCGCAGCCGAAACGGCCGTCTGCGGGCTTGAGGTCAGCGGGGATCTGGATCTGGGCCACGCGCGCAGCCTACTGCTCCGCATGGTGGAAGTCCGCGCATTGTCCGGCCGCTGAGATGTGATCTTCAGCGGCCGGACCCCACGGTCCGTCAGGTGACGAGTCGGCTCGCGATCAGTGCGCGATCGACTCGTAGCCCTCGACCTCGCGCGGGCTGCGCGGGCCGGGACCGATGTAGCGGGCGGCCGGGCGGACCAGGCGGCCGGTGCGCTTCTGCTCCAGGATGTGCGCGGACCAGCCGGCGGTGCGGGCGCAGGTGAACATCGAGGTGAACATGTGCGCGGGGACCTCGGCGAAGTCCAGCATGATCGCGGCCCAGAACTCGACGTTGGTGGCCAGCACGCGGTCGGGGCGGCGGTTGTGCAGCTCCTCCAGCGCGGCCTTCTCCAGCGCCTCGGCGATCTCGAAGCGCGGCGCGCCGAGCTCCTTGGCGGTGCGGCGCAGCACCCGGGCGCGCGGGTCCTCGGCGCGGTAGACGCGGTGACCGAAGCCCATCAGGCGCTCGCCCTTGTCCAGCGCGTCCTTGACCCACTTCGCGGCGTCGCCGGTGCGCTCGATCTCCTCGATCATGCCGAGCACCCGGGACGGGGCGCCGCCGTGCAGCGGGCCGGACATCGCGCCGACCGCGCCGGACAGGGCCGCGGCCACATCGGCGCCGGTGGAGGCGATGACCCGGGCGGTGAAGGTGGAGGCGTTCATGCCGTGCTCGGCGGCCGAGGTCCAGTAGGCGTCGATCGCCTTGACGTGCTTGGGGTCGGGCTCGCCGCGCCAGCGGATCATGAACCGCTCGACGACCGTCTCGGCCTTGTCGATCTCGCTCTGCGGGACCATCGGCAGGCCCTGGCCGCGGGCCGACTGGGCCACGTAGGACAGTGCCATGACGGCGGCGCGGGCCAGGTCGTCGCGGGCCTGCTCGGCGGAGATGTCGAGCAGCGGCTTCAGGCCCCAGACCGGGGCGAGCATGGCGAGCGCGGACTGGACGTCGACCCGGATGTCGCCGGAGTGCACCGGGATCGGGAACGGCTCGGCGGCCGGCAGGCCGGGGTTGAACTTGCCGTCCACCAGCAGGCCCCAGACGTGCCCGAACGACACGTGCCCGACCAGCTCGTCGATGTCCACGCCGCGGTAGCGCAGCGCACCGCCCTCGCGGTCGGGCTCGGCGATCTCGCTCTCGAAGGCGACTACTCCCTCAAGCCCGGGTACGAAATCGGACATCACGCGGCTCCTCAGTGACGTGACAGGCCTCGCCGCCGTTGGTGGGGCAGCAGGGCCGGTGACCGTTTTGGTGTTTGGCACTCGGTGCCAGAGTGGCAGGCACGGGGTGCATTGCGCCATACACCACTGCGGTGATGTTTCCCTAAGGCCCGCTCGACCTCACGTCGTACCCGGCGAAAACCGGGGATTTTCCGGTGAAACCGGCCACTACCGGACAGAGTTCCGGCCCGCGAGCTGCTAAGCGGTGGCGAGCCACCATATCTCTTGATGTCGAGATTCCATAGGCGGAGCGTGGTTCCCCGCTTGTCGTACGGGATGATGTTGGCGTGCAGACCCCGGAACGCGCCCAGCCCGCGCACCAGACCTCCGCCGCCAACCTCGCCCGGATGCGCCGTCAGTACGCCGAGGAGGGACTCGCCGAGCAGGACCTGGCCGCCGATCCGGTGACCCAGTTCTCCCGCTGGTTCGCCCAGGCCGAACGGGCCGGGTTCCTGGAGCCCAACGCGATGGTGCTCTCCACCGCCGACGCCGAGGGCCGACCCAGCTCGCGCACCGTGCTGCTCAAGGGCTTCGACCCGCGCGGCTTCGTCTTCTTCACCAACTACGGCTCCCGCAAGGGCGCCGAGCTGACCGCCAATCCGCACGCCTCGCTGCTCTTCCCCTGGCACCCGATCGACCGTCAGGTGATCGTCTCCGGTTCGGTGGAGAAGACCGGGCGGGACGAGACTGCCGCCTACTTCCGCACCCGCCCGCACGGCTCCCAGCTCGGCGCCTGGGCCAGCGAGCAGTCCAGTCCGGTCGCCTCCCGCGAGGTGCTGGAGCAGCGGTTCGCCGAGCTGGCCTCCCGCTACCCCGAGGGCGAGGGCGTTCCGGTCCCGCCGTTCTGGGGCGGCTTCCGGGTGGTGCCGCGCACGGTGGAGTTCTGGCAGGGCCGGCCCAACCGCCTGCACGACCGGCTGCGCTACACCGCCGAGGGCGAGGGCTGGGCGGTCGAGCGGCTCTGCCCCTGACCGAGAGCGGGGCGGGTACGCCACGAGTAGACGCCACTGAGCCGTTCGGGCCATGGCCATACGCGGATTGGACTAGCCTGCTCGGGCGGTCTTCTATGGCCGAATCGGGCCATGAAGTACGCGCCCTCGCAGGTCCGCGCAGCTCGGGACCTACGTACCCCGAGCGGGGTTGCGACGCGTAGGCACTCCGGCAGATCCGCCGTTCTGCTACGGGGGCCACCGGGAGCTACCTTTTACCCACACTCGGTGCCCTTGAATCGCACCACCTGTTGAAGAGGATCTCCGCCATGACCACTGCCCTGGTTCTTGAGTCCGCCGAGTACGTCGGCCCGCAGGCCGAGCCTCGGACGTCCCTGGACCAGTTGGCCACTCTGGGGGTGGCGGAGCTCACCGCTCAGCTGCACCGGGCGCTGCCGGCCGAGGAACTGGGGCAGGTCCCGGTCGCCGCGTTCAACTCCTCGATCTGACGGTACGTCAATCGCGATGGTGCCGTTCTCGCAGGTCGTGCTGAAGGTGCACAGCCGGTGCGACCTGGCCTGCGACCACTGCTACGTCTACGAACACGCCGATCTCAGCTGGCGTGGTCGCCCCCGGGTGGCGAGCGAGCGGGTACTGGCGCAGGCGGCGCACCGGCTCGCCGAACATGCGAGGGCGCACCGACTCGCCGCCGTGCACGTGGTCCTGCACGGTGGCGAGCCACTGCTCGCCGGGCCCGCGGTCCTGCGGCGGGCAGCCGAGCTGTTACGCGCGGCACTGCCGCCGGGCTGCGCGCTGGACCTGCGGATCCACACCAACGGGGTGCGCCTGGACCGCGCCTTCTGCGAGCTGTTCGCCGAGTTGGGGATCCAGGTCGGGATCTCCCTGGACGGCGACCGGGCGGCCAACGACCGGCACCGCCGGTTCGCGGACGGCCGCAGCAGCCACCCCCAGGTGCTCGCCGCTGTCGAACTGCTGCGCACTCCCGAGTTCCGGCACCTCTACGCCGGGCTGCTGTGCACCATCGACGTCGAGAACGACCCGATCGCGGTCTACGAAGCGCTGCTGGCACTGCAGCCGCCGCGGATCGACTTCCTGCTCCCGCACGCGACCTGGGACACCCCGCCTCCTCGACACGGCCGCGACACCCCGTACGCGGACTGGCTGTTGGCGATCCACCAGCGCTGGGAGGCACAGGGGCGGCCGGTCCAGGTGCGGACCTTCGACTCGGTCCGGCGCACCCTGCGCGGCCAGTCCAGCCTGACCGAGTCGCTCGGCCTGGAGCCGTCCGACCTGGTGGTGATCGAGACCGATGGCACATTCGAGCAGGCCGACAGTCTGAAAACGGCCTACGACGGCGCACCTGCGACCGGTTTCGACATCTTCGCGCACAGCCTGGACGAGGTGGCCCGGCACCCTGGGATGATGGCCCGTCAGTCCGGGCTCGCCGGGCTCAGCGCGCAGTGCCGGGCCTGCCCGGTGGTGCTCAGCTGCGGCGGCGGGCTCTACGCGCACCGCTGGCGCACTGGCTCCGAATTCGACAATCCGTCCGTCTTCTGCGGAGACCTCATGCGGTTGATCACCACCATCCGGGACCGGGTGACACCCACGGCGCCGCTCACGGCCCAGCCCGGTCGCGAGCCGACGGAGGATCAGCTCGACCAACTGGCCCACGGGTACGGCGACGGCGCGACGGTCGACGTGCTGGCGGCCGGGCAGCTGGACCTGACCCGCCGGCTGCTGGCGGCGGTCGGCCCGGCGGCCGGCGAGGCCTGGCAGCTGCTCACCGCGCTGGACAGCGAGTCCCCGGCGGCCGTGGACGCGGTGCTCCGCCACCCGTACGTACGGGCCTGGGCGGTGCGCTGCCTGCGCGGGGCGGACGGCGAGCAGGCCGACCTCGGCGGACTGGCCGAGATCGCCGCGGCGGCCGCCGTGCGGGCCGGGCGGAGCGTCGAGCTGCGGGTGCCGGTCCGCGGCGGCGCCGTCCAGCTGCCCAGCCTGGGACGGGTGCTGGTCGGCGGTACGGGGGAGGCGGTGCTGCGCGGCGGACCGGACAGCTTCACCGTGCGGACCGTGGGCGGCGCCGAGCAGGTGATCGCCTTCGACCAGCAGGGCGGCGAGCGCTGGCTCCCGGTCCGCCGCCTGGGACTGCCCGGCGACGGCCGGCTGCCCGGTGACGCCCGGCGGTTCGGCGAGGGCCGGCCGCCCGGCAGCTGGACGGTGGCACTGGAGGACACCGATCCGCAGCGCGACAGCCACCAGTGGCCGGTGGAACAGCGGCTGACCGACCCGGCGGTGGCGGACTGGACCGGCGCGCTGCGCGAGGCCTGGGAGCTGATCCAGCGCGACCTGCCGCAGTACGCCGCCGGCATCGCCGCCGGACTGAGCACCATCACCCCGCTGCGCCCGGGACCGAGCGGACGGGACGTCAGCGCCGCCGCCCGGCAGGCCTTCGGCGCGGTCGGCATCGCCCGCCCCGCCACCGCGCCGATCCTGGCGCTGCTGCTGGTGCACGAGTTCCAGCACGTCAAGCTGGGCGCCGTACTGGACTTCCACGACCTCTACGACAGCACCGACCAGCGGCTCTACCACGCGCCCTGGCGCCAGGACCCGCGCCCGCTGGAGGGCCTGCTCCAGGGCAGCTACGCGCACCTGGCGGTCTGCGAGTTCTGGGGCTCCCGGGTGCGGGCCTACGACGGGCTGGCCGGGGCGCCCGCCGAGCTGGCCAGGCGGCAGCTGGCGCTCTGGCGCGGGCACACCGACCGGGCGATCGACACGCTGCTCGGCTCGGGCTCGCTGACCGTGCTGGGGGAGCGGTTCGGGCACGGGCTGCGGGCGAGCCTGGACCGCTGGCTGCGGGTGGAGGTCGGGGCCCGGGCCGAGGCCGCCGCCGAGCAGGCGGTGGCCGAGAACCTGGCCGAATTCCGGGAGCGACGCACCCCCGCCGACGTCTGATGCGCACCCCGCAGGAGCTGACGGCGCAGCTGCGTGGCCTCGGCGTCGGCCCGGGCACCGGTGTGCTGCTGGTGCACGCCGCACTGCGCTCGCTCGGCCCGGTGGTCGGTGCCTCGGCCGGCGTGCTGGCCGCGCTGCGGGCCGCGCTGGGCCCGGACGGCACCCTGGTGGCGTACACCGCGACGCCGGAGAACTCGGCCACCTCCCGGCTGCACCAGCAGGCCACCGCCGGGTTCTCGCCGGTCGAGCGGGCCGCTTACCTGGCCGCGATGCCGCCCTTCGACCCGCTGCGCACGCCCTGCTCACCGACGGTGGGCCGGCTCTCCGAGGAGCTGCGCTGCACCCCGGGCGCGGTGCGCAGCACCCACCCGCAGACCTCCTTCGCGGCGCTCGGCCCGCGGGCCCGCCCGCTGCTGGCCCAGCACCCGTACCACTCGCACCTGGGCGAGGAGTCCCCGCTCGGCGCCCTCTACCGGGCCGGCGCCTCGGTGCTGATGCTCGGTGCGCCGCTGACCACCTGCACCGCCTTCCACCTGGCCGAATACCGGATCCCCAGCCCGCCGCAGAAGCGTTACGGCGCGGTGGTGCGCGGTCGCGGCTGGGTCGGCTTCGACGGGGTGGACCTGGACGACCGGCACTTCGCGCGGATGCTGGAGACGATCCGGCCGCGGCTGCGGGCCCGCTGCGGCCGGATCGGCGGCGCCGAGGCGCTGCTGATGCCGCTGCGACCTGCGGTGGACGCGGCGACCGAGTGGCTGCGGGCGGAGCTGACGCCCGATGAGACGGGTGGGGCGGACCGGCAGATGCGGGCAAACTCCTGACAGTTGACGGCGCACTGACGCATGATCAGTGAGGCAGGGAGGTTCGGTGCTATTCCCCTGGGGAAGCTGACCTTCCTACACTGAAAACTCCCCTGCGGGGGATCAGGCGGTCGGCGCCGGGGGAGGCTGCGTGAACGACGCTGAAGGCGGGCGGAAGGCCTCGGCGAAGCCGCATTTCTTCCTTTCCTACGCGCATATGCCACCGGTCGGTTCGCGCAATCCCAACCTGCGGGTCAGCCAGTTCTACGAGGACCTGTGCGAGGCGGTGCTGCAGCTGACCCCGCTGCCCACGGCCGAGCCGGTCGGGTTCATGGACGAGACCATGCACCAGGGCGACAACTGGGCGATCAAGATATCCGAGGCGTTGGCCACCTGCCGGGTCTTCGTCCCGCTCTACCACCCGCGGCTGTTCCGCAGCACCCCGTGCGGCCAGGAGTGGTACACCTTCGCCCAGCGGGCCGCGAACGCCCCCGGCGGGCCGGCGCACAACAGCGCGATCGTGCCGGTGCTCTGGGTGGGGATGCGCGAGGGCGCACTGCCGCCGGTGGCGAGCGCCGTGCAGTACAACCACTCCAGCTTCCCGCGCGCCTACACCGAGGACGGGCTGTACGCGCTGATGGCCCAGCGCCACCACCAGGGGCTGTACGAGAAGGTGGTCTACAAGCTGGCCCGGCGGATCGTCGAGGTGGCGCTGGAGACCGTGGTCCCGGTGGTCGAGCCGGTCGACTTCACCACCAACCCGTCGGCCTTCCCCGGCCGTTCGCCTGCCGACGAACTCACCATCGCGGTACTGTCGTTCAAGGACAGTGAGGTGCCCGAGCACCGCGACCCCGGTTACTACGGCCCGGCCCGCACCGACTGGCAGCCGTATGTGCGCGGCGGGGACACCGCGCTGGCCGAGAAGGCCGCGCAGCTGGCCCGGCAGTGCGACCTCAACCCCACCATCCACGAGTTCGACGCCCGGGCGGAGCACCTGATGGAGCTGGAGCGGCCGCAGGGCCCCGGCGTGGTGCTGCTGGACCGCTGGGTGCTGCAGGACCCCCGACGGGCCGCCCTGGTCGCCGAGTTCGCCCGCCGCAACCCGGCCTGGGTGACGGTGGTCGAACCGTGGAACCGGGACGACCCGCAGTGCGCCGCCCAGACCGCTCCGCTGGCCGCGCTCAGCGCCCAGGTGCTGCGCCGCAGCACCGCCCCGCCCCGGCCGACCTTCCGGCCGGTCGCCGGGGACGGCACCGACCCCGAAGGCATCCCGACCGCACGGGACTTCGGGCTGCTCTTCCAGCACGCGGCGATCCGGGCGCAGAAGGCCTTCAAGGAACGCGGGCTGACCCGGCCGCCCGGCACCGGCGAGACCAGGCCCCGGCTGCGGGACGCGTTCGGCCCGCCGGGACGGCCGCCCAACGGCAGCACTGGCAGCACCGGCAGCACCGGCAGTACTGACAGCACCACCGGCACCAACAGCACGAACAGCACCGAGGACGAGATCAACGAAACAGACCACGACAGCACCGGTGGGGGAGACCATGACGTCTGAGCGGACCCGCAACCTTCGGGTCGGCGGCCGCGGCCCGGCGCCGCAGACCGCACCGGTGGTCGGCCCCCGGCCCTTGGACGAGGACCGGCAGGGCCGGATCATCACCTTCTACTCGTACAAGGGCGGCACCGGCCGCACCATGGCGCTGGCCAACACCGCCTGGATCCTGGCGGCCAACGGCTACCGGGTGCTCACCGTGGACTGGGACCTGGAGGCCCCCGGGCTGGCCAAGTTCTTCCACCCCTTCCTGGACCCGGTCGAACTCGCCGAGGCACCGGGCGTGATGACGCTGATCAACGACTACCGGGAGGAGGCGCTGCGGGAGACCGAGCTGCACGCGGACGCGCTGCTGGAGCCCGAGCGGTACGCCCAGGAGCTGCGCGAGATCGGCCACCACCCCGGCTGGCACCTGGACTTCGCCAAGGTCGCCGGGCACGCCGTACCGCTCTCCTGGGGCGGCTTCCCGGTCGGCGGCAGCATCGACTTCCTGGCCGCCGGCCGCCAGGACCGCGACTACTCGGGCACCCTCGGCTCGCTCGACTGGGACCTGTTCTACGAGCGCTTCGACGGCGGCCAGTTCTTCGACGCCCTCCGCGCCGACATGCGCAAGCGCTACGACTACGTGCTGATCGACAGCCGCACCGGCCTGTCCGACACCGCCGAGATCTGCACCGTGCAGATGCCGGACGAACTGGTGGTCTGCTTCACGCTGAGCGACCAGAGCATCGACGGTGCGTCGAGGATCGCCCAGCACATCGCCGACCGCTACCGGGACCGCGGCATCCGGATCCTGCCGGTCCCGATGCGGATCGACGACTTCGAGAAGGACAAGGCCGACGCGGGCCGCTCGCTGGCCCGGATCCGCTTCGAGGGGCTGCCCTCGGGCCTGTCCGGCGAGGAACTGGTGCACTACTGGGGTTCGGTGGAGATCCCGTACCGGCCGTTCTACGCCTACGAGGAGATCCTGGCCACCTTCGGCGACCAGCCGGGCACCCCGACCAGCATGCTCTCGGCCTGCGAGCGGCTCACCGACGTGATCACCCAGGGCCGGGTGGCCGGGCTGCCGGCGATGGACGAGGAGGTGCGGCTGCGCTACGTGGAGGCGTTCACCCGCCGCCGCCCGGCCGTGCCCGCCGACATCTACCTCAGCTACGTGCCCGAGGACCGGATGTGGGCCGACTGGATCGAGTACGTGCTCGGCGCGGCGGGCTTCCGGGTGCTGCCCCGGGACGTCGGCGCCGGCGCGGACACCCGGGCCGACACCGAGCGCTCGGTGGACGCGGCCTTCCGCACCGTCGCCGTGCTCTCGCCGGCCTACCTGCGCTCCCCGCAGGCCAGGGCGCTGTGGGAGTCGGTGGTCGGCTCCGACCCGTCCGGCACCCGGCGCCAGCTGATCCCGGTCCGGGTCGGCTCCACCCCGCTGGCCGCGCCGTTCAGCAGCCGCAACCCGGTCGACCTGGTCAACCTCAAGGAGCCGCAGGCGCTGGCCGCGCTGATCAAGGCACTGGGCCGGGAGGAGGTGCCGACCGTGGACACCGCGAGCGGCCCGCGCTTCCCCGGCACCCAGCCGGAGATCTGGAACGTGCCACCGCGCAACAGCTACTTCACCGGCCGGGCCGAGGTGCTGGAGCGGCTGCGCAACCAACTCGGCGGCGGCGCCACGGCGGTGCTGCCGGTGCCGCAGACCCTGTACGGCCTCGGCGGCGTCGGCAAGACCCAGGTGGCGCTGGAGTACGCGCACCGGTTCATGGCCGACTACGACCTGGTCTGGTGGATCTCGGCCGAGCAGGAGGACGAGATCCAGGGCCAGCTGGCCGAACTCGCCCGCAAGATGGGCCGCTCCACCAACGAGCCGGTGGCGCACGCCACCGAGATCGCGCTGGAGGCGCTGCGCCGTGGTGAACGGGCCAAGCGCTGGCTGCTGATCTTCGACAACGCGGACGAACCCGGCGAGATCCGCCGCTACTTCCCCGGCGGCTCCGGCCACATCCTGGTCACCTCGCGCAACCAGGCCTGGGCCACCCACGCCGAGGCGCTCACCATGGACGTCTTCACCCGCCCGGAGAGCATCGACCACCTGACCCGGCGCACCGGCGGCGCCCTGGGCCGGGCCGACGCCGACGCGGTGGCCGAGGCGGTCGGCGACCTGCCGCTGGCCGTCGAGGTGGCCGGTGCCTGGCTGAAGGCCACCGGCACGCCGGTCCCGGACTACATCGCGGCGCTGCAGAACGAGGCCGCCCGGGTGCTGGAACTCGGCCGCCCGGTCGACTACCCGATGACGGTCGGCGCCACCTGGCGGGTCTCCATCGCCCGGCTGCGCGAGCAGTCCCCGGCGGCGGCCCGGATGCTGCAGCTGTGCGCCTACTTCGCGCCCGAGCCGATCTCGATGAACCTCTTCTACAGCGACCAGATGATCCGGGCGCTGGTCCCCTACGACCCCGGGCTGAGCGACAAGTTCCTGCTCGGCCGGGTGATCCAGGCGATCGGCCGGTACGCGCTGGCCAAGGTGGACGCGGCCGCCAACAGCATCCAGGTGCACCGCCTGGTGCAGGAGGTGATCCGCTCCGAGATGACCACCGCCGAGCAGGAGACCACCATCCACGAGGTGCACCGGATCCTGATCGGCGCCCGCCCGGTCGTCGGGGACACCGACGACCCGGCCAACTGGCCCGCCTTCGAGGAGATCTGGCCGCACCTGTCGCCCTCTCGGGCGCACGACTGCGACGAGTCGGACACCCGGCAGCTGATGATCGACCGGGTCCGCTACCTGTGGAAGCGCGGCGAGTTCGTCCAGGCCCGCCGGGTCGGCCACCTGCTGGACGAGGCCTGGACCGCCAAACTCGGCGAGGACGACCGGCAGACCCTGCTGCTGCGCTTCCAACTGGCCAATGTGATGCGCTCGCAGGGCCAGTACGCGAGCGCCATGGAGCTGGACGAGGACACCCTGGAGCGCCAGCGCCGGGTGCTCGGCGCCTACCACCCGTACACCCTGATGACGGCCGGCTCGCTGAGCGCCGACCGGCGGGCCCTGGGCGAGTTCGCCAAGGCGCTGGAGCTGGACCGGGAGATCCTGGACCGGTTCCGCGAGCAGTTCGGCGAGGACAACCCGCGCACCCTGTCGATCGCCAACAACCTGGCCATCGACTACCGCCTGGTCGGGGACAGCAAGTCGGCCCAGGAACTGGACCAGGACACCCTGGACCGGCGCGCCCTGGTGCTCGGCCCCAAGCACCCGTACACCCTGTCCAGCAAGTCCAACCTCGCCCGTGACCTGCGCGAACAGGGCGACTACGAGGGATCGGTGACGATCCACCAGGAGGTCGACGAGGCCTACGCCGAGGTGCTGGACATCGACGTGCCGGAGATCCTGCGCAACGCCAAGGCGCTGGCCGTGGCGCTGCGCAAGGCCGGCCGGCAGGCCGAGGCCCGCCGGCTCACCAAGGAGACCTACGAGCGCTACCTGGAGCGGTACGGCGAGAACGCGCCGGACACGCTGGCCTGCGCGCTCAACCTGGCCGCCGACTACAGCGCGGGCGGCGACAAGGACGCGGCCCGCGACCTGGCCCGGCAGGTCTACGTCGGCCACCAGCGGCTCTTCGGCCACGAGCACCCGTTCACCCTGGCCTGCGCCAACAACCTGGTGATCTACCTGCGCGGCAGCGGCGGGGTGGAGGAGGCGGTCTCGCTCGGCCGGGCCACCGTGGCCACCCTGACCAGGGTGCTGGGCGCCGACCATCCGTTCACCCTGAACGGGATGATCAACCTGGCGAACGCCTACGGCGACCTCGGCCACCTGGGCGAGGCCGAGAACCTGGAGCAGTCCGCCTACCGGGGCCTGTGCGAGCGCTACAGCCCGCGCCACCCCGACGCGGTCGCCTGCCAGGCCAACCTGGCGGTCACCATGCGCGCCCAGGGCAGGGTCAACCAGGCCGCCGAGATGCGCTCGCGCGCGGTGACCGAGCTGATCCGCCAACTCGGCGAGGAGCACCCCAACACGGTGTCGGCGCGCGGCTGGAAGCGGATCAACCGGGACCTGGAGCCGCAGCCGGTCTGACGATCAATCAGGTCGGGCTGCCCGCCGCCCACTTCAGGGCGGCGGTGAGCACCCGGAAGGAGCTGAAGTGGGCGGCGCCGGGCTCCAGGAAGAGCGTGGCGTCGGGGATGTGGGCGGCCAGCCAGCGGGAGTGGTCGACCGGCGAGAACATGTCGTCGGCGCCGTGCCAGAGCCAGGTGGCCGCCGTGACGTCCTGCGCCTTGAAGCCCCAGTCGGTGGTGAAGGCGAGGACGTCGTCGATCCAGCCGTCCGCGTTCTGCCGGAAGGCCTCGCGGTAGTTGCTCTGCAACAGCCGGCGGATTCCGGCGTCCGAGACCACCGCCCGGTCGGTGCCGGAGAGTTCGCGGCGCAGATCGGCGATCAGGGTGGCCGGGTCGTCGCGGATCCGGCGGGCCCGCTGCTCCATGGTGGCGGCGATCCGCTGGTGGTCGCGCTCGGCGGCGCGGTAGGCGCGGACGTTGGACGCGGTCATCCCGGCGTACCAGTCCAGGCCCTCGGCGTCCCGGGGCGCCAGGCTGACCAGCGCGGCCACCCGGTGCACCCGGCCGGGCAGCAGGGCGCCGCAGGCCAGCGCGTGCGGCCCGCCGCCGGAGCGGCCGACCACGGCGAACCGTTCCAGGCCGAACTCGTCGGCGATCGCCCGCACGTCCGCCGCCGCCGAGGCCACCTGCCGGCCCCGCAGGCGGTCCGAACCGCCGTAGCCCGGGCGGTCGAAGGCGATCAGGTGGACGCCGAGGTGGTAGAGCACGGTGCTGCGCGGGGTCGGCCCGACCTTGCTGCCCGGGGTGCCGTGCAGCAGGAAGACGGGGCGGCCGGCGGGGTCGCCGAAGGTCTGCACCGCCAGGGTTCGGCAGTCGGCGGTCTTGACCAGTCGCGGCTGCACGCCGGGGCCTCCAGTAGGTAGCGGACGGGGCGGTACGGGCGGGGGTCTTCGGGCGGGGCGGTACGGGCGGGGGTGTTCGGGCGGGGCTGCTCAGTGGTTGGGGCCGCGGACCTCGCGGCGGGCCTGCCAGGTGGTGTGCTCGCGCGAGACGGCGTCCTCGGCGTCCCGGGCCAGTCGGGCCCAGAGCTCCTCGGAGCCGCCGGCGGCCAGGTCGAGCTGGGTCAACTGGGCGCGGACCAGCTCCAGTTCGTCGGCGGCCAGCCGGTAGGCGGCGGCCAGTGGCCGGTACTGGCGCAGTTGGGCCCAGGCGGCGACCGAGGCGGCCACCGCCGAGACGGTGCCCAGCGGGTCGAAGCGCAGCGTGCCGACCGCCCGCAGCACGGCGAGCAGCAGGCCGACGGCCGGCAGCGCGATGCCCAGCCACTCGGTCACCCGCCCGGCCCGCTCGCAGTAGCCGGCCTTGGCCCGGTACCAGTCGTACTGCACCTGCACCCGGTCGCGCAGGTACACCTCGCGCCGCACCTCCAGCGGCTGTTCGCGCAGCTCGCGCATCGCGGCGGTGACGCCGGCCTGCTGCTCGGCGTCGGCGGGCAGCGCCGCGCTGTGCCGGAAACCGCGCAGCAGGCCGCGCAGTTGGAGCTGGTAGAGGCCCTCGGCGTCGGGCAGCGTGGTCGGCGGTGGCTGATAGGCGTCGGCCCGCACCGCGTACTTCCAGGCCAGCGTCTTGACCGACTCGGCGGCGGCCCGGCCCTCGTACCACAGGCCCAGCGGCTGCTGCCGGGTCAGCGCCACGGCCAGCGTGGCGGTGGCCAGGTAGCCGGCCGCCGCCGCCCAGGCGAAGCCGCCGCCGCCCAGCGAGCCGACGGCCGCGGCCGCGGTGAGCAGCAGCAGCTCCCAGCGGACCAGGGTGATCGAGCGCCGCTGGGCGAGCAGCGAGGTGGAGTCGGCCGCGTGGAAGAGCTCCGGCAGCAACTCCCGTTCACTGACCGGATCAGTGGGTGGTCCGCCGGCCGCCATCCCGTCCCCCCGAGTGCGCGTGGTGTCCGCTCGTTGCAGTATGAGCGGTCACCGTGGCCGCGCACAGGTGTAGTACGCGCCGTTCTGCTCGGGTCGGGGATCGGGTCGGTCAGAAGGAGTAGTAGATCCGGTCCGCGTGTTCGACCATCAGCTTGGCGTTCCAGTCGGTGCCGCCGTCCACGTTGCCGGAGCGGAACAGCGGCGGGGTGATGCCCTGGTCGGCCAGCCGGCCGACCGCGCTCGCCACCACTGCCTGCATCAAGGCGCTGGTCACGATGGTGGAGACGGAGCCGAAGCCGGTCTCCACGCCCGGGTGGCTGAGTTCGTGGTCACCCACCTCGATCTTGTTGTCCAGCACCACGTCGCAGTGGTCCTTGAGGTACGTCCCCGAGGGGTGCTGCGAGCTGACCCGGCCCGGGTAGTCGAGCGAGGTGACCCCGACCACCCGCAGGCCGCGGGCCCGGGCGTGCGCGGCCAACTCCACCGGCATCACCTGCCGGCCGGACAACGAGATGACGAAGAGCAGGTCACCGGCGGTGGCCGGGGTCAGGTCCAGGGTCGCGGTGGCCAGCCCGGAGACCCGCTCCAGGGCGCTGCCGAGCGGCGCGGGCATCACGTTGACGCCGGTCATGCCGGGCACGTTCAGCAGGTTGAAGACCACCAGGCCGCCGGCCCGGTAGACCACGTCCTGGGCCGGGAGCGAGGAGTGGCCGGCGCCGAAGGCGAAGATCCGCCGGTTCTCCGCGACCGCCTCGGCGAGCAGCGCGGCCGCCCGCTCGATCGCCTCGGCCTCCTCGGTGCGTACCCGCTGCAGGTGTGCCACCGCAGCGTCGAAGTACTGCCCGACCAGGTCGTTCATCGCGATCTTCCCTCTTGGCCAGTGGAGAAAGCTACGGCGAGCACCGTGCTGCCTGGACGGGCCCGCTGTCAACAGGGACGAAACCGAGCGGGAAGGGGGGCCGGGCGGGATCGGTTGTCTGTGCGGTACGTCAGAATTGGCGGTGACGACACCGAGGGAACGGAGCCGGCGGCGATGTCTGGGCTGATCGACACGACTGAGATGTACCTTCGCACCATCCTGGAACTGGAGGAGGAGGGCATCGTCCCGATGCGCGCCCGGATCGCCGAGCGCCTGGAACAGAGCGGTCCCACGGTCAGCCAGACGGTCGGCCGGATGGAGCGGGACGGTCTGCTCCAGGTCGCGGGCGACCGTCACCTGGAACTCACCGAGGAGGGCCGCCGGCTCGCCGTGCGGGTGATGCGCAAGCACCGGATCGCCGAGTGCCTGCTGGTCGACGTGATCGGCCTGGAGTGGGAGCAGGTGCACGAGGAGGCCTGTCGCTGGGAACACGTGATGAGCGAGACGGTCGAGCGCAAGGTGCTCGCCATGCTCGGCCACCCGACCCAGTCGCCCTACGGCAACCCGATCCCCGGCCTGGACGAGCTCGGCGACACCAAGGCCGAGGGCGAGGGCTTCGACGCCGCCCTGGTCACGCTGGACGCGCTGCACCCGGGCGAGGCCGGCGCCGATGTGGTGGTCCGCCGGATCGGCGAGCCGATCCAGACCGACGAGGTGCTGATGCGCACGCTGCGCCGGGCCGGGGTCCGCCCGGGGGCGACGGTGCGGGTGGCGCCGATGGCCGGCGGGGTGCTGGTCGGTGCGGGGGAGGACGCCGCCGAGCTCGGCAAGGAGATCGCGGCGCACGTCTTCGTCGCCCAGGCGTAGCACTCGTGGCCCGGTAGCCGGGCGGTCGCGCAGGCCGGGCGGTCGCGCAGGCCGGGTAGTCGCGTTGGCCGGGCAGCCGGGCGGAGACGTTTTCGGGCCCGGCGCGTCCCCGCGCGCCGGGCCCGACCCCCCGTTTTCCCTCCCGTTCCCCTCCTGCTCCCTCCCGTCCCCTCCCGACCCCCCTGTGCCGCCGCCCGGCTTCCCCGTCCAGGCGTCCCCTCCGGCATCCCCCGGCCTTGGTGCGTCCGGCCCGTTGCTGCCCCTTTCGTCTCGGTTTGGGCTGTTCGCGTCTCGGGGTGGATCATCCCCTCGGCAGCGCGGGGCAATCCTTGAGCGTTGTCACTCGTACGAGCGGCTTGTCATCCCGGCCGCCGGGTACACCGATGTCTTATGTCCGAACACGCCACCGAGCGGGCCGGTGGACACCGGCCCGCTCAGCGGTTTGACGGATCGTCAGCAGGGCTGACGCTCGGGATGGCGGTGCGTCAGCGCCTCGGCGCCGCCGGCACCGGGCTGGGCGCGGTCACCCGGGCAGCCGGGGCCTCCCGGCCGCAGGCGTAGGTCAGCGGGTTGATCAGCTCCTGCGCGTCCGGCAGCCAGCGGTTGGCCGCGGACGGCTTGCGGGCCCACTGGGCGAAGCCGTACGCGCCGAGCCGGGACGGCGGGGCGACGATCCAGTCGCCCTCGCCACGGCCGGTCAGGTCCAGCCGGCCCGGACCCCAGCCGAGCCGGCGCAGCATCTCCGGCAGCTTGGCCAGGGTGCCCGGCAGCACCAGGAAGAGCAGCCGCCGGCCGCGCTGCCCGGGCGGGGCCGGCGCCTCCAGTACCGGGCCGAGCTGCAGGTCCATCCGCTCCATCCGGGCCAGCGCCAGGCAGCCGGCCCGCTCCGGCACGTCCAGCGCGTCGAAGGAACGCCCGGTCGGCAGCAGGATCGAGGCCTGCGGGTTCTCGGTCCACCAGCGCCGCACCACGCCGGGGCCGGCGCTGGCCCGGCGCTGCCAGTCCTGGGTGACCGGGTGCGCGCCCGGCATCGGGCAGGCCGGGGCGCCGCAGGAGCAGCGCGGCGGCCCGTCGTCCTCGATCAGGTGGGTGCCTGGCACGACCTCCCAGTGCCGCTCCTCCGCATAGCGGACCGCTTCGATCAGCAGCGGGGAGATCGGCTTGCCGTCACTGCCCTGCTCCGGGGCTCCTGGGGTCTCTTCCACGTGCTGCTCAACTACCGGCCGTTGGGCGGGTTACGGGGCGGGGGCGGGCGGGCGCCCCGAAGCACGGAATGTCACTCGAACCGGTGATCAATGCAGCGGGCGTGCGAAGCCGGTGCCAGGTCGCGAGGGGTGGCGGGCCCTGGCGCGGAACATGGCGCCCCACAGGCGTCCATCCGGCGTTGGCCTGGCGTTGGGACCCTGTCGGCCAGGTGGGCGCAGCGGGGGCGCACAGGAGCATTTTCCAGGGCGCGCATGGGGAACAGGTCGTCCGCATGGGTATCCCGATGGTGTCGTTGATCGCTAACCTGGCCTCAAGTTCCTTCACTGGCCGGGTAGTCGGCACGCCGTTCGCTGTCATGGAAAGCGTCGGCCGGTACCAGAGCAGCAGAGTCGACGCCCGCCGGCCGGAACCGGGGGCGCTGGGGAGGCGAAGCCCATGGCCGCGAGACCACTCGTCGCACGACAGCCCAACGAGCGTCTGCAGTCGCTGATCCAGGAGGCGAGCTGCTCCAACGCGGGTCTCGCCCGCCGGGTCAACCTCTGCGGCGCCGAGCACGGGCTCGATCTGCGCTATGACAAGACCTCGGTCGCGCGCTGGCTGCGCGGCCAGCAACCACGCGGCCAGGCACCGGCCGTGATCGCCGAGGCGCTCGGCCGCAAACTCGGCCGCGGCGTGACCGTGGACGAGATCGGCATGGCCGACGGCAAGAACCTGACCTCCGGCGTCGGACTGCAGTTCGCCGCCACGCTCAGCGGAGCCCTGGAACAGGTCTGCGAGTTGTGGCGCAGCGACGTCAGCCGCCGCGACTTCCTGGGCGGCGCCTCGGTGGCCGCCTCCGCCCTGGTGGAGCCCAGCCGGGACTGGCTGATCACCCCGCCGGACCCGGTGGTGGCGCGCACCGGCGGCCCCCGGGTCGGGCTCTCGGACGTGGCCGCGATCCGGGCCACCACCGAGATGCTGGTCGACCTCGACCACCGGTTCGGCAGCGGGCACGTCCGCCCGGTGGTGGTGCACTACCTCAACAGCGTGGTCTCCGGACTGCTCAGCGGCGGCTACCGCGAGGAGACCGGCCGCCAGTTGTTCGGCGCGGTGGCCCGGCTGACCGAGCTGGCCGGCTACATGGCGGTGGACACCGGGCAGCCCGGACTCGCCCAGCGGTACTACATCCAGGCCCTGAGGCTGGCTCAGGCCGCCGACGACCGCGGCTACGGCGGCTACGTGCTGGCCGCCTCGATGAGCCACCTGGCCGCCACCCTGGGCAATCCCCGGGAGATCGCCCAACTCGCCCGCGCCGCCCAGGAGGGCGCCCGCTCGGTGGCCACCCCCACCGCGATGGCGATGTTCTACGCCGCCGAGGCGCGCGGCCACGCGCTGCTCGGCGACATCCGCTCCTGCGAGCTGGTCGCCGCCAAGGCCGTGGCCGCGATGGGACAGCGCAACCCCGAGGACGACCCGGACTGGATCGTGCACTTCGACGAGGCCTACCTGGCCGACGAGTTGGCGCACTGCTACCGGGACCTGGAACAGGCCAAGCAGGCCGAGCGGCAGGCCAGGATCGCACTCGAACTGCACCCGCCCACCCGGGTCCGGCGCCGCGCGGTGGACTTGGTGCTGCTGGCCACCGCGCAGTTGCAGCAGCGCGACATCGAACGGGCCTGCGAGACCGGTGCGCAGGCGATGCGGCTGCTCAACGGGCTGCGCTCGAACCGCGGGGTGGAGTACCTGGACGACTTCCGGCGGCGGCTGGAGCCGTTCCGCGAGCACCGGGTGGTGCGGGAGTTCCAGCAGCGGGCGGAGATGGAAGCGGCGTAGCGGTGGGGCGGCGGGGCGGCTGCGGGTGCTCGCAGCCGTGGAACCGCCGCCCGCGTGGTCACCCGAAGCGGTGAACCGGTAGCGTGGGCGCGACGTTCCGAGGAACCCCAGCAGAAGTGGTCCGCCGTCAGCTGAGCGCGCGGAAGAACCGAGGAAGGCCAGGGTGCTCATACCGCACAGACAGCGCGGGCGATCCGGACCACGGACCGCCCGGACACCGCTGACCGTGTCGGCGTGCCCAGGGCCGTGCACAGGTGAGGATTCGCGTTGAGCCAGCGCCGCTCGTACCCCAACTCCGGTGACTTCAACCTGGACGACCTGTTCCGTCCGGAGCCGGCCGCGCCAGGCGGGGCCGGTGCGCCTGCTGCCGGTGCGCCCGCGGCACCCCAGGAGCAGCCGCCGCACGGCGCTCCCGAGTACCTGGCGCCCGGCGCGTCCTGGGGCGAGCAGCAGGGCGGGTACCAGGCGGAGGCGGCCGCGCAGCCCGCGCCGGAGACCCAGTACCTGCCGCCGTACCCCACCAGCGAGCCGCCGCAGCCCAGCTACGGCGGGCAGCAGGGCTTCGGCGGGCAGCAGACGTTCGGGGGCCAGCAGACGTTCGGGGGCCAGCAGAGCTTCGGCGGTCAGCAGGGCTTCGCGGACCAGCAGGGCCTCGGGGGCGCGCCGGTGCCGCCGCAGCCCGGCTACGGGGGCCAGCAGGGCTTCGGCGGGCAGCAGGGTCTCGGTGGCTACCCCCAGGCACCCGCCGAGCAGACCACCCAGCTCGGCCGGGCCAACGCCCCGCGCGGCGGCCGCTCCCAGGGCCTGTCCCGCAAGGCCGTGATCGGCGGCGTGGTCGCCGTCTGCGCGATCGGCGGGATCCTGATCGGCGTGCTGGCCGGCGGGGGCAGCGACGACAAGGCCAAGCCCAAGGCCGGTGCCAAGGGTGCGGTGAGCTCGCCCGTCGCCCAGACCAGTGGCAGCGGCAGCCCGTCCGCGCTGAGCCCCGACGCGCAGGGCCAGGCGCAGGGGCTCTCCAACCTGCTCGGCACGGCCAACGCCAGCCGGCAGGCGGTGATCGGAGCGGTCGGCTCGATCAAGAGCTGCGAGAACCCGGGCGCCGCGCAGACCGCCCTCACCCAGGCCTCCACCCAGCGCAAGCAGCTGCTCACCTCGCTGGCCGCGCTCAAGGTGGACAAGCTGCCCACCGGCCAGCAGCTGGTGGACCAGCTCAACCAGGCCTGGCAGGCCTCCGCCAACGCGGACGACGCCTACGCGGCCTGGGCCGGCGACGCGGCCGGCGGCTGCGACCCCGCCAAGCAGAACGACAACCCGCACCGCCAGGCCGGCGACCAGGCCAGCGGCACCGCCAGCACCGCCAAGAAGCAGGCCTCCACCCTGTGGAACGCCATCGCGACCCAGGCCGGCCTCCCGAGCCTCTCGGAGTCCCAGCTCTAGGGCCGGAAGGCCCTGGCCGCTCGCTGCGGTGGGTAAGGGCCGGCCCCGCTCAGACACTGAGCGGGGCCGGCCCTTACCCACGGGTCCCTGCGGCTGCCTCAGGAGGCCGGGGGCTTGCCGCCGGTGAGGACCCAGCGGACGTCGACGAAGCCCGGTTGCTGTTCGACCAGGCGGCCGCCCTGGACCTGCTGGAAGGTGACCGAGGTGTTCACCAGGCGCGGGGAGTCGGCGCTGGCCAGCATGCTGGTCAGGCCCCAGCTCAGCGGCGGGGTGGCGCCCCCGGTGTCGATCGGGCCGCCGTTGTCGAGGGTCTCGCGCAGCGACTGCGGGGTGACCGGGTGGGAGCCGAGCCGCTGGACGGCCTTCAGGAAGACCTGGTAGCCGACCCAGGTGGTCTCGACCCCGGGGTCGGCGTCGTCGATGTTCACGTCGGCGGCCCCGTGGGTCCGTACGGTGGCCCGCAGCGGGTCCCAGACCGCCGAGGTCTCCGGCGGGTACCAGCCCGTCGCGTAGGCGCCGCCGAGCGGCCCCGTGTCGCCGCCGGTGGAGTCGACCACCGACTGCTGGAAGCTGCCGATCACCGAGGCGAGCCGGGTGTTCTTGTGCGGCTGGCGGCGCAGCGAGTCCAGCAGGTTGAGGGTGGGCACCGGGCCGAGCGCCGCGGTGACGCAGTTGTTCGGCTTGTCGTCGCCGATCGCCTGCTTGGCCTGCCCGGTGTAGTCGGTGGACTTCTCCCCGGTGCGCACGTCGGTGAGCTTGACCCCGGCCGGGTTGAGTGCCCCGGCCAGCGCGCCGACCAGGTTGTCCCCGGCGGGGGTGTCGGGGCGGATCAGCGACACCGTCCGGCATCCGGCGGCGACCAGCTGCCGCCCGCTGCCGGCGATCAGCGCGGGGGTGCCGCCGGCCACCGGGTAGGAGATCGGGCTGGTGAACTCGGGCCGGGACAGGCCGTAGCCGCCGATGTACGGGATCCGGGCGTTCTCCAGCAGCGGCATGAAGGTGTCGCCGAACTGGCTGTACGAGCCGACCACTGCGACCGCGCCCGCGTCCACGGCCTGCCTCGCGCAGGCCGCGGCGCCGTCGGCGGTGTTGTGCTCGTTGCATGTGAGCACCTTGAGCCGGTGGCCGGAGATGCCGCCCTGGGCGTCGATCTCGGCGCCGATCGCGCCGGCCAGCGCGGTCATGCCCGGGCGGTCGGTGGCGCCGGTGCCGGCGGGGGCGAAGGTGAGGACGGTGAGCTCGGACTTGCCGGTGGCGGCGTCCGCGGGTCCACCGCAGGCGGAGGTGGCGAGCAGGGCCGGCAGTAGCGCGGCCGTGGCGGCCAGGGCCAGGTAGCGGCCGCGTCGGCTGCGCCGTTGAGGCGCACGCATTGCGTCGGTCATCTCGGGGTCCCCTCCCAATGTGCAGTTGGTCGGAAACCCACCCTCACCCGGGGTTCACACCACGAGAGGGCAGGAAAACGAACGTTCACCCAACATGGCATGAACTCGCGATGCGGACGCGTGTAGATGGGGGATGGATGGGGAACGTACGATCTCTGCCCATGGCGGTCACCACAGATTCTTCGAACAGCTCTGCTCGAAACCCTTCTCGTTCGGGGCGCCGCTCCAGCACCATGGGCGGCATGCCGCTCAACGATCTGCCCTGGTGGCGCTGGCGCGCCCGGCTTCGCTCCGCCCTGCACATGCTCGCCGACCCGGCCTTCCAGCACGAGTACTGGGCGACCGGCCGGGAAGGCTACGGCGATGTCACCGACGCGGTCTACCGGCTGGTGGAGGACAGCTGGTTGGACCGCTGGTCGGCCGAGAAGTACATCGGCACCGTGGTCCGGGACGCCGCCGAGGCCGCCCTGGTGGACGCCGCGGTGCTGCGGGTGCTGAGGATCCTGCACGAGGTGGGTGCGGACGCCCCGGCGGCCGTCTACCTGGCCCACCCCGACTGGCCGGAGGCGGTGGCGGCGGCCCGGGCCGCGCACGAACTGCTGGCCCGCAACGACGGCGAGGACCCGGACACGGCGCCGCGTTCGCTCGAAGTACTGAGGATTCTCACCCGAATCGGCTGACCGGTCGCGGACTGTGCCAGGCTAGGGGGATTGACCAGCGGGAGAGACGAGAAGGACCAAGCGTGGAGCAGCAGACCGCAAGCGAGTCGAACCAGTACGTGCTCACCCTCTCCTGCCCGGACAAGCAGGGGATCGTGCACGCGGTCTCCAGCTACCTGTTCATGACCGGCTGCAACATCATCGACAGCCAGCAGTACGGCGACCGGGACAGCGACAGCGGGCTCTTCTTCATGCGGGTGCACTTCTCGGCCGAGCGCCCGGTGACGGTGGAGAGCCTGCGGGCCAGCTTCGCCGCGATCGGCGCCTCCTTCGCGATGGAGTGGGCGATCCACCCGGCGGCCAGCCGGATGCGCGTGGTCCTGATGGTCAGCAAGTTCGGGCACTGCCTCAACGACCTGCTGTTCCGCACCTCGATCGGCGCGCTGCCGGTGGAGATCGTCGCCGTGGTCTCCAACCACACCGACTTCGAGGAGCTCACCGGCTCCTACGGGATCCCCTTCGTGCACATCCCGGTCACCCGGGACACCAAGGCCGAGGCGGAGCGGCAGCTGCTCGACCTGGTGGAGGCCGAGGGGGTCGAACTGGTGGTGCTGGCCCGCTACATGCAGGTGCTCTCGGACGACCTGTGCAAGGCGCTCTCCGGCCGGGTGATCAACATCCACCACTCCTTCCTGCCGAGCTTCAAGGGCGCCAAGCCGTACCACCAGGCGCACGCCCGGGGCGTGAAGCTGATCGGTGCCACCGCCCACTATGTGACGGCCGACCTGGACGAGGGGCCGATCATCGAGCAGGAGGTGGCCCGGGTGCAGCACGATGTGACGCCGGACCAGCTGGTCGCGCTCGGCCGGGACGTGGAGTGCCAGGCACTGGCCCGCGCGGTCAAGTGGCACAGCGAGCACCGGGTGCTGCTGAACGGCAGCCGCACCGTCGTCTTCGCCTGAGTCGCCGTCGTCTTCCTCTGAGCCGCCTGCGCCCGAGCCGTCTTCGCACTCACGGCCGCGACAGCAGCGGCACCGCCGTCAGCAGCTCGCGGATCGCCGCCCGGTCGCCGTACTCGCCGACCGGGAGGTGCTCCGGATCCCGGTGCGCGGCCGCGAGCTGGCAGAACTCCACGCCGTCCATCACCAGTTCGGCCACCGGATCGGCCTGTGGCGGTTCCGGTGAGGCCTGCCGCGCCGGGCCGTCCAACGGGATCAGCCACTCGCCGGAGGCCGGCCCCTCGATCACCAGCCGCAGCACCCGGCCGTCGCCGGTCTCGGCGGGCCCGCCCGCGAAGGCGGCCTGCCGCCGCCCGGCCAGCGCGGCCGGCAGCATCCGGGCCGCCAGGTCGACCATCAGCCGCAGGTGGCTCGGCGACGGCAGCGCGTACGGGTAGTCCACCGCCCGGGCCACGTCCTCGCCGTGGATCCAGGTCTCGAAGGCGCGGTCGATGAACGCGTCCCGCACCGGGACGGTGGCGAAGCCGTAGTCCACCTCGAGGGCGGCGGCCGGTGGTTCGGCGAACCGCAGCACGGCCTGGGTCTGGCTGCGCCAGAGCAGCCGCACCTCCTCGGTGGAGGCCTCCGCCTGGGCCCGGGTGAGCCGTTCGGTGCGGTCCAGCAGTCCGGCCCAGGGTCCGGCCGGCTGCCCGCCCTGCCGGGGCACCTGCGGCTCGGTCGGCTTCACCGGATCGGGCAGGCCGAGGGTGGTGGCGAGCAGTCCGTCCACGGCGGCCAGGTGGCACAGCACCTCGGCCGGGTTCAGCCGTAGCACGCCGCCGTGCCAGGGCAGTTCGGCCACCTCCCGCCACTCGGCCCGGCCCAGGTCGCGCAGCAGCGCGTCCAGCTTGGCGGTCTCGGCGGCGAACGGCGCGGCCCAGGGGGCCAGCGGATGGGCCGGTGCGCGGCGGGCGAGGCAGAAGTCCAGTACCTGCTGGCGCAGCCCGTCCGGCTGGTCGAGTGGATCGTCGATGCTCAGCCGGCCGGCGGCCCGGCGCAGCCGGTCGCCCTCCTCGGCGCAGTCGGCGCAGCCGGCCAGGTGGCGTTCGAGTTCGGCGGCCTCCTCGGGCTGGCAGGCCCGCAACGCCCAGGCGCCGAGCAGGCTGCGCAGGGCGTCGTGCTCCTGCCCGGTCCAGCCCTGCCCGGTGCCGCCCTGCTCCGTCGTCACGAGCCGAACTCCAGTTCAGTGGCGAGCAGTTGCAGGCCGAGGCGGAGCCGTTGGCGGGCCACCTGCTCGGTGATGCCGAGCTGCCGGGCGGTCTCCTGGTAGGTGCGGCCGTCGTACCAGGTGGTCTCGAGGGTCTCGCGCAGGGCCGGCGGCAGCGCGGCCACCACGTACTGCACCTGGGCGGCGGCGGCGCGTTCGTGGATCTCCTCGGGGCCGAGGTCGGCCCGCTGCAGGCGTTCGACGGCCCGCCGGTGGGTGAGTTCGCCGACCCAGGAGCGCAGTGACCGCTCGGGGTCGAACTCCTCGGGGTGCTCCCAGAGATGGCCGAAGACCTCGCGGGTCAGCTGGGCAGCGGCGGTCTCGTCGCCGAGGATCTTGCCGGCCAGGCCGTGCACCAGGGGCGAGAGCTGGTCGTAGAGCTCGCCGAGCGCGCTCTCCTCGCCGCGGGCCAACCGCGACCGCATCTGCTGGTCCCAGTCCGGCGCGGTCATGGGGTCCACGGTATAGCGTCAACCCGGGCCCGGGAGAGCGATTTGTAGGAAGAACGGTTCGCCAGTGTCCGCCGCGTGGCCGATGCCGGTGGGCGGTGGTTGAGCGGTAGGTTTCGTCACGCCGGTGCGAAGGTCGTTGCGATGCTCGGCAGAGCGAGCGGGACAGTATGCGGTGCCGTGTCCCCCGATCGCTGGAATATGCCCGAAGCGCTTGTCGGCCCGGTCCTCGCGGATCATCCTGGGCCGTATTCGTGCCGACGTCATGGACAGTCCAACCGGTAGCTCGTCATGCAGGTGGTGGAGCGGTGCAGGTGCTTCAGGTACAGCTCGCGGTGGCCGCCGACCCCGCAGAGGTCGGTCGGGCTCGGCAGTGGGTCCGCGCCAGACTGCTCGCCGTCGGGGCCGACCCCCGGGCCGGGTACGCCGAGACGCTGGTGCTGGTGGTCTCGGAGCTGGTGACCAACGCGGTGGTGCACACCGGTCGTCCGGCGGTGCTGCGGCTGCTCTGGCCGGAAGGCGACCGCGCGGTCCGGGTCGAGGTGACGGATGCCAGCGGAGCGGCCCCGCTGCCCCGGCACGCGTCCGGGGACGCCACCAACGGCCGGGGCCTCGAACTGGTCGACCTGCTCTGCGAGCGCTGGGGCTGGTACCCGCACGGCTCGGGCAAGTTGGTCTGGTGCGAGATCGACCGGATCGGCGTCGCTGGCGGTGCCTCGGTAGCCGAGTTCCTGACCGTGCACTGAGAGTTGACCGTGTACTGGCGGCCGAATTCCGATCACTACCCGACCGAAAGCCACCGCAACCATTCCGAATTTCGGACAAACCCATTGACGTGACGTATCCAACTGATCACTCTTGGGTCAGCTCTCCGTCGCGAGGGGACGCCAAGGTACGCACGGCCCGGGGGGATCGGCCGGCCCTTGGCGAGTACGGAGCGCCCGTTGTGCGGGTCAGGGCCCGTACCGGGTGGCCGCCGAGCAGGGGTGCTCGCGCGGCCGCCCTCGGGTAGGCCACCGGTTCGCCGTCACCCAGCCGACCGAAAAGTCCGCCGGTAGGCGCTCGGTGGCAGGTCGAGCCGCCCGCGCAGCTGCAGCCGCAGCGAGGCGGCGGTGCCGAAGCCGGACTCCCTGGCCACCTGGTCGATGCTCAACTCGGTGCGCTCCAGCAGCTCCCGGGCCCGCTCGGTGCGCTGCACGGTGAGCCACTGCCCCGGGCTGGAGCCGGTCTCCTCGCGGAACCGCCGGGTGAAGGTGCGCACGCTCATCCCGGCCCGGTCGGCCAGTTGGTGCAGCGTCAGCGGCTCGGCCAGGTGTCCCAGCGCCCATTCGCGCACCGCCCCGGTACTGCCGCCCGGATCGGCCGCCGCCGCCACGAGCAGGTCGACGTACTGCCGCTGCCCGCCCTCCCGCCAGGGCGGCACCAGGCTGTTGCGGGCCACCTGGTTGGCGATCGTGCCGCCGTGGTCGCGGCGGACCAGGTGCAGGCACAGGTCCACCCCGGCGGCCACGCCCCCGGAGGTGAGCACATCGCCGTCGTCCACGTACAGCACGTCCGGGTCCAGCCGGACCTGCGGGAACCGGCGGGCGAACTCCTCGGTGTGCCGCCAGTGGGTGGTGGCCGGGCGCCCGTCCAGCAGCCCGGCGGCGGCCAGCACGAAGGCCCCGGTGCAGATCGACACCACCCGGGCGCCGGGCCTGATCCGGGCCAGCGCGGCGGTCAGCTCCGGCGGCAGCTCCCCGCTCGGATAGCGCTCCTGCAGACCACGGGCGGCCGGCAGCACCACGGTGTCCGCCCGCTCGAGGAGTTCGGGGCCGTGGTCCACCGCGATCCGGAAGTCGGTGCTGGTGGCCACCGGCCCGCCGTCCACCGTGCAGGTCGCGACCTGGTAGAGCGCAGCCCCGTCCGCCGCCCTGGCCGATTCGAAGATCCGCGAGGGGATGCCGAGTTCGAACGCGATCACGCCGTCCAGGGCCAGTACGGCGACGCGGTGCGGAGCCTGGGGAGCCGTCATCCACGCATTGTCACCCGAAGAACCGCCACCCGAGGAACTGCTACCCGGAAAGGGTTGGAAATGCCTGGCTCGATGCCTGGTCCGATGCCTGGCCCGATCCTTGCGGAAGATGGCAGTCAGGCCACTCGTCCGCGCGTTCGGGTCTCGGGAGACTCGTCTGCGTGACCGAGCTGACCGAGACTCCCGCCCCGCTCCACGACCGACGCCCCGCCCCCAGGCTCCACTACGCCTGGGTGATCGCGGCCCTCTCGCTGCTGGTGCTGGTCGGCTCGGCCGGCTTCCGCTCCGCGCCCGGCCTGATGATGGACGCCTGGAACAGCCAGTTCGGCTGGTCGCACGGCCTGATCGGGATGGCCGTCTCGGTCAACCTCACCCTCTACGGGCTCACCGCGCCGTTCGCCGCCGCGCTGATGGACCGCTTCGGGGTGCGGCTGGTGACCGTCTGCGCGCTGCTCACCATCTCGGTGGGCTCCGGCCTGACCGTGCTGATGACCCACCCCTGGCAGCTGATCCTCTGCTGGGGCGTGCTGGTCGGCCTGGGCAGCGGCAGCATGGCCGGCGCCTTCGCCACCACCGTCACCGGACGCTGGTTCAAGGCCCGCCAGGGCCTGGTCACCGGGGTGCTCACGGCGGCCGGTGCGGCGGGCAACCTGATCTTCCTGCCGGTGCTCTCCTGGCTGGTCCAGGCCGAGGGCTGGAAGGCCGCGGTGGTCGTGGTCTCGCTGTGCGCCACCGCCGTCTCGGTCCCGGTGCTGCTGCTGATGCGCGAGCGGCCGGCCGACGTCGGGCTGCTGCCGTACGGCGCCGCGCCGGGTGACGAACTGCCGCCCGCGACCAGCGGCCGGGCCGTCTCCCGCACCCTGCGGGTGCTGCGCGAGGCCTCCCGCACCCGGCAGTTCTGGCTGCTGGCCGGCTCCTTCGCGATCTGCGGCGCGACCACCGTCGGCCTGGTCGGCACCCACTTCATCCCCGCCGCGCACGACCACGGGATGCCGGAGACCACGGCGGCCGGCCTGCTGGCGATGATCGGCGTCTTCGACGTGATCGGCACCGTGGCCAGCGGCTGGTTCACCGACCGGGTCGACTCGCGGCGCCTGCTGGTCGTCTACTACGCGCTGCGCGGCGCCTCGCTCTGCTTCCTGCCGCAGCTGTTCGCCGGCAGCGTCAAGCCGCCGTTCCTGGCCTTCGTGATCTTCTACGGCCTGGACTGGGTCGCCACCGTGCCGCCCACCGTGGCGCTCTGCCGCCGCTACTTCGGGGCGGATGCGCCGATCGTCTTCGGCTGGGTGCTGGCCTGCCACCAGATCGGCGCCTCGATCGTCTCCACCGCGGCCGGGGTGATGCGGGACAAGTTCGGCGACTACGACCTGGCCTGGTACGGCGCGGGCGGGCTCTGCCTGCTGGCCGTGCTGCTCTGCCTGGCCCTGCGCAGCCGGCCCACCTCGCCCGCGCTGACCGTCGCCGCGGCTCAGTAAGCTCGACGGCATGCCTTTGCACTTCGCCCTCGACCCCGAGCTGACCGACGAGCTGCGCGCCGAGATCGTCACGCTCTGGACGGACGTGACCAACGCCGGCGGCGCGGTGGGCTTCGTCCCGCCGGTCACCGAGGAGCGGGTGTGGCCGACCGCGGAGAAGCAGTTCCGCGGCCTGGGTGCGGTGGCCGACCCCGACGCCGACCGGCTGCTGATCGCCCGCGAAGGGGAGCGGGGCCCGCTGGTGGCGGTGCTCTTCTTCGAGAGCATGCGCTTCGAGCTGATGGACCACTGGCGGCTGCTCAAGCGGGTCATGGTCTCCCCGAAGCACCAGGGCCAGGGGTACGGGCAGCAGCTGATGGCCGAGGCCGAGCGGGTCGCGCGCGGCTGGGGCCTGGCCGGCCTGCGGCTCACCAGCCGCGGCGGCCAGGGCCTGGAACGCTTCTACACCGGCTGCGGCTACACCGAGGTCGGCCGGGTGCCGGGCGCGATCCGGGTCGCCCCCGGGGACGACCGGGACGACATCACCTTCTGGATGGCGCTGCACTGACGGGTGGCACGGGCCCGAGGCCCGTCATGATCTCCACGACCGGCATGCTTCACTGGGAGAGCTGTCGTACCCGTGAAGAAGGAAGCCACCCGTGAGCAGCAAGTCGCACGCCACGCTCCGTTACACCTCGCTGCGGGCCAGCATCTTCCTCGCCTGCCTGCTGGTCTTCACGCTGCTCGGGCACTTCGGGATCATCCCCGTGGTCGGCGCCACCGGCTTCGTCTTCCTGGTGCTGCTGGCCGGCCTGGTCTCGGCGCCGATCAGCTACGTGGTGCTGAGCAAGCAGCGCGACGAGATGTCCGAGCAGATCGTCGGCAAGGTCTCCACGCTCAAGGCCCGCACCAAGCAGCGGATCGCGGACCAGAACGCCGAGGAGGACGCGGCGGACGAGGCCGCGCGCGCCGCCGTTCAGCAGTGACGACGCCGGCGACGTGACTGGTACCCCGGCCCGCCGCCCCACCGGGCGGGACGTGGCCCAACTGGCCGGCGTCTCGCAGGCAACCGTCTCGCTGGTCTTCTCCGGCGGCGAGGCCGGCCACCGGGTCTCGGCCGGCACCCGGGAACGCGTGCTGGAGGCCGCCCGGGGCCTGGGCTACCGACCGCAGGCGGCCGGGCGCCAACTGCGCCTGGGGCGCAGCGGGATGGCCATGCTGGCAGTGCCCAACCTGCAGGGCCCGTTCTTCGGCCGGGTGCTGGAGGGAGTGCACGAGGAGGCGGCCCGGCACGGCCTCGACGTGGTGGTCAGCTCCGGCTGGAGCGCCGCGACCCTTGCCGAGGCGGCGACCAGCAGCCGCTTCGACGGACTGCTGATCTGCTCCCCGGACGACAGCCAACTCGGCGCGCTGCCCTCCGGTACGCCCGCCGTCTTCCTGGACGCCGACCCGGCCGCGGCGGGTGGCGCCCCCACCGTCGAACTGGACCTCGCGGGCGGCATGGCCGCCGCCGTCGCCCACCTCGGCGCCCTCGGCCACCGCCGGCTCGGGCGGCTGCGCTCCACCCACAGCGCCCACACCTTCCGGGTCCGCCAAGCCGCCTTCGAACGCGCGGCGGCCGGCTTCGAGGTCCTGGAGTACGGCGTCTCCCTGAACCGCGGCGAGACCGCCGCCCGCGCGGCCGCCGCCGAACTGCTGGGCCGCCCCGACCGCCCGCACGCGGTGGTCTGCGACGACGACGTGGTCGCCTCGGGGCTGTACCAGGCAGCGGCGGACCTGGGGCTGCGGATCCCGGAGGACGTGTCCGTGGTCGGCATCGACAACATCGCGGTGGCGGCGCTGCTCACCCCGCCGCTGACCACCGTCGACCTCCCGGGCGAACAGCTGGGGCGGGTCGGCATCGCCGCCCTGGCCGAGCTGCTGGCGGGGCGGCCGGCGGCGTCGGTGGCGCCGCTGGAAACCTCACTGATCGTCAGGTCCTCGACGCAGCGGTCGACTTCCTGAGCTGTCAGCCGGCCGCCTCGGGGAGCCGCAGCGCCAGGCCGTCGAGGACGACCTCCAGCCCGTAGCCGAACTTGCTGTCGCGGATCTCGACCGGGTCGACCGGCAGGGGGGCGGCATAGGCCTCGGCCAGGTGGTCGTGGTCGGCGGCGGCCTGCTGGGCGGCGGGCATCAGGCGGGCGATGAACGCGGCTTCGGTCTCGCCGGAGCGGGCGATGGTGGTGAGCCAGGCCGCCTCGGTGGTGCTCATGCCGATCACGAAGGACAGCACGGTGTCGATCGCGCGGCTCGGTTCGGGGAAGCCGGCGGCCGTGAAGAGGGCGGCCAGGCGCTCGGAGAAGGCCATCAGGTTGGGGCCCAGGTAGGCCAGGCCGGCCTGGCCGAGGACCGAGGACAGCCAGGGGTGACGCAGGGCCGTCGCCCGGAAGGACTGGGCGGCCTCGGTGACGGCGGCGCGCCAGTCGGGGGTGCCGGGGGCGGGGACGACGATCTCGGCCACCACCTCGTCCACCACGAGCTCCATCAGCTCGTCCTTGGTGGCGACGTGCCGGTAGAGGGAGGTCGCGCCGGCGTTCAGGCGGGCACCGAGCTTGCGCATGCTGAGCGCCTCGATGCCGTCGGTGTCCAGCATGGCGATCGCCTCGCGGACGATCGCGGCCTGGCTGAGCGCGGGCTGGTCGGGCTCGCGCTGCTGTCGGGTCCACACGGACGGGCTCTGCTTCGTCTTGGCGGCCATGGCGCTCCTTCGTGCGTACAGCGTTCGCATTCAGCGTACATCGAAGAGGGGTTGCGCACACTGTTCCGCTGTGCGTACAGTGTTCGCAACGAAGGAACAGTGTGCGCAAGCCGGAAGGAAGTCCCATGGAAACCCGCAACCCACGTCGCTGGTGGATCCTGATCGTGCTCTGCCTCAGCTCGCTGGTCCTGGTGGTCGACAGCATGGCGCTGACCGTCGCGGTCCCGGCCATGACCCGCGACATCGGGGCCACGGCCCAGGACACCCAGTGGATCCTCGACTCCTACGTCCTGGTCTTCGCCGGCCTGCTGCTCACCTCGGGCAGTCTCGGTGACCGCTTCGGGCGCCGGAAGATCATGATCATCGGCCTGCTGCTCTTCGGAGCCGCCTCACTGGCCGCGACCTTCTGCACCAACCCCGGCGAACTGATCGCCGTCCGCGTGGTCATGGGCGTCGGCGGCGCGCTGATCATGCCGTCCACCCTGTCGATCCTGATCACCGTCTTCCAGGAGGACGAGCGCGGCAAGGCGATGGCCGCCTGGGGCTCGGTCTCGATGCTCGGCCTGGTCGGCAGCCCGGTGCTCGGCGGCGTGCTGATCGCGCACTT